>NZ_JBNWCP010000009.1:0-238963 GCF_053522345.1 Agrobacterium sp. 22-226-1 | reverse complement strand
GCCACAAGATATGACCGCCGGGCCGACAACTATCTGGCAGCACTCAAGCTCGCAGCAATAAGGATATGGATTGCATCATTTAACGAGTCCGCGCCCTAGGCGGATTCGGCGCTTTGAGTAAGATGGTCGCGGGTGAACGGAAGCAGAGCGCCGTTCAACCTGGCACCGAAGTTTTCTCCACAGACCGGTGGAAACCGGCAGCGTACGGGCTCAGTTTCCCGCTGATTTCGCGAGCGCGATGAACAGGAGGATCACCGCAACAAACTCGATGGGAAGTCGCCAGCGGCTCAATCGGACCCATCTGGCCGCAGCATTGGAAGCGGCCGTTGCGTCACCGACCAATCCCGTCTCAAACCGAAGCGCCATTGGGATGAAATATGCAAAGGACCATATCCGCGCCACAAGATGCGCGGCGAGTGCGGACCATATCCAGACGCGAATTGCAGGATGAGCCCATGTCAGCCAGACTGCGAGGAGCAAGGCCACCTCAAACAGCCCGTGAGCGGGACCCCAGAAAAGCTTTCGGTCGATCCCGCCCCGTTCCGGCTGGATCAGCATCGGCTGCGAAGGCCAAACCCTATCGACAAGAAGCGTCTCGTAGATGCCGCCGCCCAGCCCGACGCTCCCAAGAACACCGGCGACGACAATCGCGTGGAAAACCAGCGGATCGAACATCATTCACCCCTTCCAGAAAACGCCTGCGAAAGCATGTTCGGCCAGCACGCATTTTCCACTTTTCGACGCTCGCAGGCGTAAGCGGCACATTTAACGCTGGCGAAATCACATCCGGCCAATTAGCTTGATGACTATCATTTCTTAATTATTGAGATATTCAAATGTCAAGAGATATCCTGGATCGCCGGTTGACCGACGTACTTCACCAGGCAAGCGCGCAATCATTACTCATCAGCCAGTCCATCGCGGCAAAGGCTCGGATGAACACCACCGATCTGGAGTGCCTGGACATCCTTCAGATGCAGGGTCAGGCGAGTGCAGGTGAACTTGCAAGATCGACCGGCCTGACGACCGGAGCGGTGACGGCGCTGCTCGACCGGCTGGAGAAGGCTGGCTTCATAAGACGTTTGCCCGACCCTGCGGATCGTCGGCGCGTGCTGGCAGCCCCTCACCCTGAAAAAATGCGGGAATTGTTTCAGATGTATGCGCCCCTTCAGGCAAAAATGGAGACGCTCTATGGGGAATATGATGAAGAGCAATTGCAGCTCATCATTGGCTTCATGGAAAAATCATGTGCCATTTCGAAGGACTTTATTGGCACTTTGCAGAAGAAATAAGCTGAATGCAGCCGAGCGAGTGGACCTCGCCGCAACGCGCAAATCCGCTGCCGCCGAAAGCACCCTGTTTCCATGGTTTTCCGGCGGCCGCTCAATCACACTTAAATATCACTGGGGTCACGCGGGCACCAAACTCGCGTGAGCCACGACATCAGACCTTGGCGAGCGATTGCTCGAGATCGGCGATGATGTCCTTGACGTCCTCGATGCCGACCGACAGGCGAACCACATCCGGCCCGGCGCCGGCAGCCGTCTGCTGTTCCGGCGTCAGCTGCGCATGGGTGGTGGAGGCCGGGTGGATGACGAGAGAGCGCGTGTCGCCGATATTGGCGAGATGGGAGAAGAGCTGCAGCCCTTCCACCAGCGCCTTGCCGGCCGCATAACCGCCCCTAACGCCGAAGGTGAAGACGGAGCCCGCCCCCTTTGGCGAATAATGCTGCTGGATAGCGTGGTTATCGCTGTCTTCCAGCCCCGCATAATGCACCCAGCCGACCTTGGGGTGCGCCTTCAGCCATTTCGCGACGGCGAGCGCATTGTCGGAATGGCGCTGAACGCGCAGCGGCAGCGTCTCGATGCCGGTCAGGATGAGGAATGCGTTGAAGGGTGAGATCGCCGGGCCGAGGTCACGCAAGCCCAGCACACGGCAGGCGATGGCGAAGGCGAAATTGCCGAAGGTCTGGTGCAGCACGACGCCGGAATATTCCGGCCGGGGCTGTGACAGCGCCGGATATCGGTCCGTCGCGGACCAGTCGAAGGTTCCGCCGTCAACGATGATGCCGCCCATGGAGTTGCCGTGGCCTCCGAGGAATTTCGTCAGCGAATGCAGCACGATATCCGCGCCATGTTCCAGCGGCCGCAGCAGATAGGGGCTCGCCATGGTGTTATCGACGATGAGCGGCAGGCCGTGCCGGTGGGCGACCTCGGCGATTGCGGCGATATCCACGAAAGTACCGCCCGGATTGGCAAGGCTTTCGATGAAGACGGCACGGGTGCGCTCATCGATCTGCGCCTCGAAGCTGGCCGGATCGGTGGCGTCGGCCCAGCGGACCTGCCAGTCGAAGCCCTTGAAGGCATGGCCGAACTGGTTGATCGAGCCGCCATAGAGCTGGCGGGCGGCGACGAAATTGTCGCCGGATTGCAGTAGCGTATGGAAGACCAGCAATTGCGCGGCATGGCCGGACGCGACGGCAAGTGCGGCCGTGCCGCCCTCAAGTGCTGCCACGCGCTCTTCCAGAACCGCCTGGGTGGGGTTCATGATGCGGGTGTAGATATTGCCGAACTCTTTCAATCCGAACAGGGCGGCGGCGTGATCGGCGTCGCGGAAAGCATAGGCCGTGGTCTGATAGATGGGTGTGGCACGCGCGCCGGTGGTCGGATCGGGTTGCGCGCCCGCATGAACGGCCAGCGTCGAAAACCCGGGATTGCTGCTCGGCATGATATTTCCTCCAATTGGAATTTCGGAGGGATCATAATGCCTTGCCGCCAAATGGTAAGTCCGATCCGTACCAACTATCGCACAATATTGAGACGCGGATACTCAATTGCAGGACAACGGTCCATTACGACTTCCATACCGTAGGCTTCCGCCTTGGCGGCGGCATTGTCATCGCGAACGGAAAGCTGGCCCCAGATTACCGATGGCCGCTCCGGCAGCAATATCGCCTCCTCGACGATTGCCGACAAATATTCCGGCGCCCGGAAAACGTCGATCATGTCCACCGGCTCGGGAATATCGGCGAGTTTGGCATAGACCTTCTGCCCCAATATCTCCTTGCCTGCCTGACCGGGATTGACCGGAAACACACGATACCCCCTGGACAGCAGGAAGCGCATCACGCCGTGGCTCGGCCTGTCCGGGTTGGGCGAAGCACCGAGCAGGGCGATGGTTTTGACATCGGTCAGAATTTTTCTGAGGTAGTCGGGCTCGTAACTATCATGCTGCATGTCAACTTATCCCTTCTGGAGCGTCGCATGGTTTGAAGAATACCAATGCAGGTGCGCCATTTGAAAGCGCCGCGAGCATAGCGTCTCCTGCATAATTCCACCGACACATTCCTGACGCTACCGGTTGCGTCCGCCCTTCCATCTAGGAAGGTTCTTCGCTCTCTTGAACCCCTGCCCGGCTGAAAAATTGCAGCTACGGCAGACACCTCGCCGCGCAGTGGCACGTTTTCGCCCGCGCAAAATGATTTCACCAAACGCCGGAATGCCGGTTGTACTGACTATTTTTGTCCAGTTTTCAAAATGACGCGAATTGCCGCAAATAAGGGCTCAAACAACATTAGCGTGCAATTCATGCGCTCTTCGTCTCCTGTTTGTTTTCATTCCGTTCACAGGAAAATTAGGGACGTCTAATTTTCAGAAAGTTATTCTGTAAATCAATCAACATACAAATCTGCAACGTTACAGTCGCCAATTCGTGTAAGGTATGAAATTTCTTTTCACGCACGCCCTCGCCGGATTGATACACTTTGCGCCCGAAGCGGCATGGCGCACTGGACGCTAATATTTGACAAATCTGGTAGTATTTTTAGCGAAAATTCGTCGTGAGGCGAAACCATAAGCTGTGCGCCGGACGCTCATGCGTCCATCTGACGGATGAAATCATGAGCAGAACGCCATATCGCCCCGGCGCAAAATCATTCCCCGGCGTCATGACATGCACAAAGCATAAATTTTACGCGCGTTGCAGTATCCGCTGCGATCACAGGCCGTTTGCGGGCGGTTCCACGGGCGCAAAACGCGTGCTTGAACAATCTGGAAAGGCTTACCGCCCGTACCGAAAATCGATTCCGGTTTTCAAGCCGATGCTGTAGGTTGCCCAGAGTAGCCCGCGAGCGAGTCTCTATTGTGACATTTGACATTCTTCTTCTGGTGCTCCTGGGGGCGATGCTGCATGCCGGATGGAATGCGCTGGTCAAGGCCGGATCCGACAAATCGCTGGATGCCTCGCTGATCGCGGCGGGCGCTGCGGCCTGTTCGCTGCCGTTTCTGCCTTTCCTGCCATTTCCAGCTCCGGTCGCCATTCCTTTTCTGATCGCTTCGGCCGTTCTGCAATTCGCCTATTTCCGGCTCGTCGCCGCCGCCTATACGATCGGCGACATCGGCCTTGTCTACCCCGTCATGCGCGGCGTGGCGCCCCTGATCGTCGCGGCGACGAGCAGCCTGTTCCTGAGCGAGATTTTAAGCCCGCTGGCCCTTGCCGGCATCGCCGTCATCTCCGGCGGCATTCTGACGCTCGCTTTCGAGGCGCGGCGCGGTGGCGGAAAGGCGATCATGGTCGCCCTGCTCAACGCCTTCGTGATCGCATCCTACACCTTCGTCGACGGTGTCGGCGCAAGGCTTTCCGGCAACGCCATCTCCTATACGCTGTGGATGTCGCTTCTGCCGCCCGTGCTGCTTTTCGGCTTTGCCTTCTACCAGCGCGGCGTGGGCCCGGTCGCGGACCATGTCCGGCGCAACTGGTGGCGTGGCCTGATCGGCGGCGGCGGCTCCATTCTCTCCTACGGGCTGGCGCTCTACGCCATGACCAAGGCGCCCGTCGCCGTCGTCGCGGCACTCCGGGAAACCTCCATTCTCTTTGCGCTGGTGATCTCCGTGGTGATCCTGAAAGAACGCGCCAGCATCTGGCGTTATCTTGCCGGAGGCATCATTGCGGCGGGCGTTCTGGTGATGCGACTGGGGTAAAACGGGGCCGCTGGATGAGGTAAAATAATACCCCATTATCAAGTCATTGTTTTTGCTATCTTATTTTTGCGACCTCCAGAATCCGTCATATTGACGCTTTCGCTCGCGCACCGTATAAGCGCGCCAGATCGGATTCCAGCCGGAATAGGGTCATTTGCGGTTGCCCCTGGCGGCAATCAAACCAAGCAACAAGAAACGCCCGTATGCTCTTATTTAAAAGAGGATGCCGGGTCCACGTTAGAAAGTGAAATCCATGTCTACTTTCGTTCAGAAGCCTGCTGAGGTGGAGAAGAAGTGGGTCATCATCGACGCCGAAGGCCTCGTTGTTGGTCGCCTCGCCACCATCGTTGCAACCCGCCTGCGCGGCAAGCACAAGGCTACCTACACCCCCCACGTTGATGATGGCGACAACGTCATCGTTATCAACGCGGAAAAGGTTGCCTTCACCGGCAACAAGTACTCCGACAAGAAGTACTACTGGCACACCGGTCACCCGGGTGGCATCAAGGAGCGTACGGCTCGCCAGATCATCGAAGGCCGCTTCCCGGAGCGCGTCGTTGAAAAGGCCATCGAGCGCATGATCCCGCGCGGCCCGCTCGGCCGTCGCCAGATGAAGAACCTGCGCGTTTACGCCGGCTCGAACCATCCGCACGAAGCACAGCAGCCCACCGTTCTCGACGTGGCCGCGCTTAACAAGAAGAACGTAAGGAGCGCCTGATAATGGCCGATCTTTCCTCTCTGAAAGACCTCGCCCCGGCATCGGAAGCTTCGGCTCCCGTGCATGTCCGCAAGGTTGACACCCTCGGCCGCTCCTACGCGACCGGCAAGCGCAAGAACGCCGTAGCCCGCGTATGGGTGAAGGCCGGTTCTGGCAAGATCATCATCAACGGCCGCGATTTCACCACGTATTTCGCACGTCCGGTTCTGCAGATGATCCTTCAGCAGCCGATCGTCGCCGCTGCCCGCACGGGTCAGTTCGACATCATCGCCACCGTTGCCGGTGGTGGTCTGTCCGGTCAGGCCGGCGCCGTTCGTCACGGTCTGTCCAAGGCCCTCACCTACTTCGAACCGGGCCTGCGCTCCGTTCTGAAGAAGGGTGGCTTCCTGACCCGCGATAGCCGCGTTGTCGAGCGTAAGAAGTACGGCAAGGCCAAGGCCCGCCGTTCGTTCCAGTTCTCGAAGCGCTAATCGCTTCCACGAACGGTTCGTTCAGAACTTCGAAAGGCGGGGCTTCGGCTCCGCCTTTTTTTCATGATCGCCTCCCTTGTTTTTTCAGCAGGAAGACAGCAACCTCGGCGCAAATCGCAATGGGGTGATCAATGCCGTCCAAAACCATCGACCATGCCTTCACCGCAACGACCCTGACATCGGCCGCCACCGACCCGACCCATGCGGGCGTCCTCTCCTTCATGCGGCGCAAATATACCAAGAACCTCAAGGGCGTATCGACGGCCATCTGGGGCATTCCTTTCGATGCGGCCACCTCCAATCGGCCGGGCGCCCGTTTCGGGCCGCAGGCGATCCGCCGCGCCTCGGCGATCTTCGACAATGACCCGCAATATCCCTTCGCGCGCGATCTTTTCGCCCATATGCCGACCATCGACTATGGCGACTGTCTGCTCGACTATGGCAATCACTGGAAAACGCCTGATACAATCGAAAAGGAAGCGCGCCGGATCATCTCCAAGACGGATTACCTGCTGACGCTCGGCGGCGATCACTTCATTACCTGGCCGCTTTTGAAGGCGCATGTGGCCAAGCATGGGCCGCTGGCGCTGGTGCAGTTCGATGCGCATCAGGACACCTGGTTCGACGACGGCAAGCGCATCGACCACGGCTCCTTCGTGGCGCGCGCCGTGCGCGATGGCCTGATCGACCCCGACCGCTCGATCCAGATCGGCATCCGCACCCATGCGCCTGACGATTTCGGCATCCGCATTCTCCACGGTTACGAGGTGGAGGAAATGCGGGCAGGCGATATCGCTTCGCTGATCGTCAAGCACACGGCCGGCATGCCCGCCTATCTGACCTTCGATATCGATTGCCTCGATCCCGCCTTCGCGCCGGGAACCGGAACGCCGGTGGCCGGTGGGCCGACCAGCGCTAAAATTCTCTCCGTTCTGCGCGGGCTTGGCCAGCTCGATATTCGCGGCTCGGACGTCGTGGAAGTCGCACCCGCATACGACCATGCCGATATTACCGCCATTGCCGGAGCCACCGTTGCAATGTATATGCTTGGCCTGCGTGCCGAACGGCTGGCCAAGGCCGGCTGACAACACGGCTACAACTTAGAAAACTGATTCTGATTACCCTCGCAACCCTTTGAAAAGTCAGGACAAGGACATGACAGCGAAGATCTTCATCGATGGCGAACACGGCACCACGGGTCTGCAGATCCGCACGCGCCTTGCCGGTCGCCGCGATATTGAGCTGCTGTCCATACCCGAAGCCGAGCGCCGCAATGCGGCGATGCGCGAGGATATGCTCAACAATGCCGACATTTCGATCCTCTGCCTGCCGGACGATGCTTCCCGGGAAGCCGTCTCGATGGTGGCCGGCAATAACAATGTCCGCATCATCGATACCTCGACCGCCTATCGCGTCCATCAGGACTGGGCCTATGGCTTCGCCGAAATGGATAAGGAACAGGGCGAGAAGGTTCGTTCCGCCCGTCTCGTCGCCAATCCGGGCTGCTACCCGACCGGCGCGATCGCGCTTCTGCGCCCGCTGCGCACCGCAGGCCTGCTGCCCGACGGTTATCCGGTCAGCGTCAATGCGGTTTCCGGTTATACCGGCGGCGGCAAGCAGATGATCGCGCAGATGGAAGACCAGAGCCGCGATGACGCCATCAGCGCCAATAATTTCCTTTATGGCCTGACGCTCAAGCACAAGCACGTGCCGGAAATGACCATTCATGGCCAGCTCGACCGCGCACCGCTGTTTTCGCCCTCCGTCGGGCGTTTCCCGCAGGGCATGATCGTGCAGGTGCCGCTGTTTGCCGCCGACCTGAAGGAAGGCGCGACCGTCGAAACGATCCATGCGGCGCTGACTGCCCACTATGCGGGACAGGACATCGTCAATGTGGTGCCGCTTGCCGAAAGCAAGGGGCTCGCGCGCATCGATGCCGAGGAACTGGCAGGTAAGGACACGATGAAGCTCTTCGTCTTCGGTACGCCAGGCGGCGAACACATCAACCTCGTCGCGCTGCTGGACAATCTCGGTAAGGGCGCATCCGGTGCTGCCGTGCAGAACATGGAACTGATGCTCTCCGCATGAGAGTTATCTCATGACCACCACCCCATCTTTTCCGGCCTCGTGGAATATCGAGGCCGCGAAACCTATTGCCGATACGCCGGCCGGGGTGGTCTACGAGCTTACGCGCGGCGACGGCTCCCTTGCCGTCGCCAAGGTTCTGAAAAAGAAAGTATTGAAGGACAACCTTCGCGGCGCGGATTTCATCGCATGGCGCGCCGGCATCGGCTGCGTGGAACTGCTCGACCGCTCCGACGATATTCTGCTGATGGAACATGCCGGTACGGAGACCCTGCGCGACGTGCTGTTTCGCGACGGCAACGACGATGCCACCACGGAAATTGCCGCCGATGTCCTGCTCAAATATCATCAGCCATCGCAGCAACCGCCGCCTTCAAGCCTGCTGACGCTGCCGCTCTATTTCGAGAGCCTGTTCCGCAAGGCCGAACAGGACCGTACCGACGGCGTGGACAGCCCCTATATCGAGGCGGCCACGCTGGCGCAGGCACTGATCGACCGACAACTGGATGTGAAGCCGCTGCACGGCGATCTGCATCACGAGAACATCATGCGCAGTGAACGCGGCTGGATCATCATCGACCCGGCCGGCCTGATCGGCGACGCGGCGCTCGATGTCGCCAACATGTTCTCCAATCCGCTCGACCGTTTCGACCTTACCCGCAGCGAGGCGCGCATCGCCTCCATGGCGACGACCTTTGCGAAGGCTCTGCAACGGGACGAAAGGCTATTGCTGCAATACGCCTTTGCCTATGGCTGCCTTTCTGCCGCGTGGCACGAAGAGGACGGCAATGCGGAGGAACGCGACAACGAACTCGCCGTCGCGGCCACCATCAAAACGGTGCTCGGGCAGTTCTAAGCCGCCTCAGTCCCTGACTTCGATCACAACGGGCGCCGGATATTCGCCGATGAAACCGCGCCAGTGGGCGACGGCGAAACCAAGCACGATCAGCGCCATGCCCTGATGGGCGAGCGCGACATGAATATCCACATGCATCAAAAGCGTGGTGATACCGAGCGCCGCCTGAATGGAGACGAGCACGAAGAACAGCACGGCGCGGCGAGCATGCGGTGTATTAGGCAAGGCGCGGGCCATAGACACCATATGCCACAGCGTGGCGGCAAACAGCGTATAGGCGCCGAGGCGGTGGACGAATTGCACCGTCTTGGGGTTCTCGAAGAGGTTGATCCACCACGGCTGTTGCAGGAAGAGATCGCCAGGCACCAGCGAACCGTCCATCAGCGGCCAGGTATTGTAGGAAAGGCCGGCATTCAGCCCCGCCACCAATGCGCCGAGATAAATCTGGAAGAGACAGAGCACCGTCAGCAGCGCGGCAAAGCCCCTGCCCGTCTTTTCGTCGGCGGCCTCGGGGGAATGATGCGACAGCCCGCGCAAAATCCACATACAGCCCGCAAAGATGAGGCAGGCGATGGTCAGATGCGTGGCAAGGCGATATTGCGAGACATCCGTGCGGTTGACGAGGCCGGAAGAGACCATCCACCAGCCGATGAAACCCTGAAAGCCGCCAAGCGCCAGAAGGCCGACCAGCGGCAGGCGCAGGCGCTTTTCGACGCGGCCGGTGAGCCAGAAGAAAGCAAGCGGCAGGGCGAAGATGACGCCGATGGTGCGGGCAAGCAGGCGATGCGCCCATTCCCACCAGAAAATCGTCTTGAACTCGTCGAGCGACATGCCCTTGTTGATTTCCTGATATTGGGGAATGCGCTTGTAAAGCTGAAACTCCTCTTCCCATTCGGCGACTGAAAGCGGCGGAATGGCGCCGTGGATCGGCTTCCATTCGGTAATCGACAGGCCGGATTCGGTAAGCCGCGTGGCGCCGCCGACGAGGACCAGACAGAAGAGCGTGAAAAGCACGACGCGCAGCCAGATGCGCAGCAGGCAGCGGTCCTTCTCCTGTTTCTGCAGGGCAGCCTCCACCACCATTTCCGCAGAACCATTTGCCATCGTCATGCCGCTCGAACGCATCTTTCAGGTCTCCCTCATACAGTCATGTTGATTAGCCCCAACCGGCACCACAAAACAAGGCCTCAGGGTTTGCGGCATGCGGTCGCGGCGCTATAGTCCCGCACAGATACTCAATGACGGAAGACTTCATGCACCCTCGCCTCAGATCGCTTATCGGCACCATCGTCATCATCTGCCTCGTCGTCGTTTACGCCGTGGTGGCGACGGCCATTGCATCGGCGGCGCTGGCGCAATCGCCGTGGTGGGTGCATCTCGCTTATTTCGTGCTGACCGGAATCTTGTGGGTTCTGCCGGCGATGCTGATCATCAAATGGATGGCCGGACCCAAAAAGCAGGGTTAAGCGCCGACCTTTGCATGACACCCTGAGGTCGCAATTTTATAAACCGATTGTTTGCCGCTCAGCGATATAGTCCGACCGAAACAACCGGAGAGAGTGGATGGCGGCTGAGGGGCCGGTCTTTATCAGCGACGAGCAAGCACCGACCGCCGTGCAAAACGAGCGGCGGAGTGCTGATCGTCTGTTGATCGATCTGGTCGATGACGCCGCAACCATCCGCTCTGACTGGGAGCGACTGGAAAACGACCCGCTCAATTCACTGCATCAGGGTTTCGGCTGGTGCTCCATCTGGGCGCAAACGCAGGACAGCGCGCTCCTGACGCTTCGCGGCCGGCAGGGCGGCAAGACGATCTTTCTGCTGCCGCTCGAAATCGTACTGGAAGGCGGCATCCGCAAGGCGCGTTTTCCCGGCGGCCGTTTCAACAATATCAATACGGGGCTTTTCGACCCCTCCTTTGCCGAACAGGCCGGACAGGAAATCGCAGCGGCGATTGCCCGCGAAGCGCGGAAGCTGCTGCATGGCCGGGCCGATATTCTGGCTTTGCAGAACATACCGCTGACGTGGCGCGACAGGACCAATCCCCTCTCGCATCTTGCTTCCGTCGAAAACCAGAATCCGGCCTTTCAGCTTCCCCTGTTCGAAAGTTTCGAGGCCACGCTTCGGCAGGTCAATGCCAAGAGGCGACGGAAGAAATTCCGCATCCAGAGCCGAAGGGCCGAGGAAATGGGCGGTTACAGCCATGTGATCGCACGGTCGCCACAGGAAAAGTGCGAATTGTTGCAGGCATTTTTCCGCCAGAAAGCCGCCCGTTTCGCCTCGCAGGGCATTCCGGATGTGTTTCGGGATCAATCGGTGCGGGATTTCTTCTACGATCTGGCCAATTTTCCCGAGACGGGCACGGATAGTCTGCTGGAGCTGCATGCCATTCGCCTGCATGGCGAAAGCGAGGGCGTCATCGCCGCGATAGCCGGCCTTTCGCGCAAGCAGGATCACATCATCTGCCAGTTCGGTTCGATCGATGAATCCGTTTCGGAACTCAGCCCCGGTGAATTGCTGTTCTGGCTGATGATCGAAAGGGCATGCCGCGAAAAGGCGGCAATCTTCGATTTCGGCGTCGGCGACCAGCTCTACAAACGCAGCTGGTGCCCGCTTTTCACCGTGCAGCACGATATATTCCTGCCGGTGACGCTGAAGGGTCGTGTTGCGGCCTCGGCCTATGTCGCCATCGCCCGGACGAAGAGCCTGATCAAATCCAATCCAGCGCTTTATGCGCTCATTCAGCGTTTTCGCGCCGGACGCTCGAAGATGGACACCGCCACCGACTGAGCGGGGTTTTGCCGCACCTCAGGCCGCGCTCAGATGGTCCGGCTTGCGCATGCCGGTCATCGGCAATGCCTGTTCATAGCCCTCAGCAACCAGTTCACCGAGCGTCTTTTCCAACAATTCGCTATCCTTGCCGGGAACCGAGACGATGATTTCCGCCGGCAGGTTGCGCAGCATTTTCCCGAGGCTCGAAATCTGCACCGCGCCGCATTCGACGAGGACGGTATCATAAGCGTCGGAGAGCGCGCCGAGGATCATCGTCAGACGGTCTATCGCGCGCATGGCCTCGCGCGGCTGCGCATTGCCGCGCGGCACGATATGGGCGTCGGACAGGCGGTCGCCGTGAATGGTTTCACCGAAGGCGGCCGCGCCGGCCAGAAGGTCCATGACACCGGGAAGCCCGGCTTCCGGCGCCATCAGCCGCGTCGGACAGGCTGACGCCGTCATGTCGACGAGAACGACCGAACGGCCCATTTCGGACAAAGCGCGCGCCAGCATGACGGACGTGGTCGAGCCGCTATCACCGGCCGGAGACACGATTGCGGCGACCGGTTTGGCAAGGCGGGTGGCGAGGAAACCTGCAACGGCGTCGATGGAGAAATCGTCATCGGTATCGATTTCCTTCTCCATTGCCTCCTCTTTCGCAACCGCGACATCTTCCACCGGCAAGGCCGGCATGGCAGCAGCGGCGACGGCCGGTACATGCCGTTCTTCCTCTTCGGCAACGGGCTGGTATGCCGCGACCGGCATGGCCCGCGCAGCAGGCTGGACGGTTTCATGGCGCGCCGCTACAGGCTGTTCCGGCACGTCCGTGGTCTTGTCCGGATCGGCTGGAGCACGCGAAGGAGAAGGCGGATCGGAGAGCGGCGGAACCTGATTCCTGCCCATCGGCTTTAAAGCCCGGCCAGTGAAAAGCTCCACCAGCATGACGACGATGCAGGACAGCAGAAACGCCGCCAGCGTCACGACGATGGTGATGGCGCCGGTCTTCGGGAAATAGGGTTCACGCGGCTCCACCGCCGTCGAGATGACGCGCGCATCGGCCGGCGTGGAATCCACCGAGCCGGCGCGCGACGTCGCTTCGCGGTAACGGGCAAGATAGGTTTCCAGAAGCTGCCTTTGCGCCGAGGCTTCCCGCTCCAGATCGTTGAGGCCCACCTGCTGTTCGCCCGCACGCACGCTTTCCGATTTCAGCATGTTCAGCTGCTGGACCAGCTGCCGTTCCCGCAGGCGCGAAACATTGGCCTCGTTTTCGAGACTTGCCAGCACCTTGCGGGTCTCTTCCTGAATCTGCCGCTGTATGCCGTCGAGCTGGTTGCGCAGCGCGCGGATGCGCGGATGGCCTTCCAGCAGCGAGGACGAGAGATCGGAAATCTGGCTGCGGATGGTCGTTTCGTTTTCCTTCAGCCTCTGGATCGTCGGGGAACCGACGACATCGGGAAAAGTATCGAGCGGACGCCCGCTTGCAAGCGCGCTGCGCACGCCTTCCGCCCGCGCCTCCGCATTGGCGCGCTCTCCGCGGATACGGCCAAGTTCGGTGGAGATATCGCCGAGCTGGCGGGTGGCGAGCGTTTCGCCCTGCCCCGCCGAGAGAAGATCGGAGGAGGCGCGGTAATCCGCAACCTTCCTGTCGGCCTCGCGCACCTTTTCGCGCAGATTGGCGATTTCCGGCTCCAGCCAGCGCGCCGCTTCCGTGCTTGTATCCAGCTTCGCGCCGCTTTGCAGGGCGATATAGGCCTTCATCATCTCATTGGGGATGGCGGCGGCGAGTTTCGGATCCTGCGAGGAAAATTCGACCGTGATGACGCGCGAGCTTTCGACCTGATAAACCTGCAGCTTTTCCCGGAAGGCCTTCAGCACCCGCTCTTCGGGCAGCACCTGAAGCGGGTCCTTCTTGACGCCGACGGCGACCAGGAGCTGCGAGATGAGCGAAGGATGGGCCTCCGGATCGAACTCATCCAGCTCGTAAAGCTTCATGTCTTTGGCGACCTGCTTGATGAGGTCGACCGATTGCAGGATCTGCACCTGGCTGGAAACGGTCAATTCATCGAGCACGGGTTCGGCGGGCGCATTGGACTGCTGCGAGGCGCCGAAGGAGGCCGCGCGGGATTCGATGAGCACGCGCGCCTCGCCCTTGTAGGCGGGCGACATCATGCTTGAGATCACGAAGGCGGCGCCTCCCGCCAGAAGCGTGATCGCCACGATCCGGCCCTTGCGCTGCCATATGGCCGCGACAAGCTGCGCAAGATCAATATCCACATCCCTGTCGTCAATGCGATCGCCGTTCATGCGGGCTCCGTAACCGAGACAAACCTCGGGCGCTCAAATATAGATGGTCAATTTTCGCGAAGTTTAAGTCTTGCCGGTAACACAACAGTTAATCCCGGCGAATCCGACGAAATAAAGCCGATATTACCACCGCTCGCGCTGCTCGTTTACCGCACATTAACCCTAACAGAACGATAAGAATGATCAAAGTTCGACTCGGAGCCAGATGAGATGCCGCTCGCCGGATCACGACATGTCACCGCACTGACGCTCGCCGTTCTGACGGCCCTTTCCGGCTGCGCGGCATATCAACCCGCTCCGAGGTCCTTCAACGAAGCCGCCCTGCAGCCCTATCATGTCGATAGCGGCGACAGGCTGCGCATCAACGTGTTCGAGCAGACCGGGCTGACCAATACCTATACGGTCGATCAGGCCGGTTATGTCGCCTTCCCGCTCGTCGGCCAGGTTCCGGCACGCGGCAAGACCCTGCCGCAGCTCGAAGCCGCCATCGCCGCCAAACTGCGCCAGGGTTATCTTCGCGATCCGGACGTGACGATCGAGATCGACCGTTATCGCCCGGTCTTCATCATGGGCGAAGTCGGTCGCCCCGGCCAATATTCCTATGTGCCGGGCATGACCGTGCAAAACGCCATCGCCATTGCCGGCGGCTTCACCCCGCGCGCCAATCAGGCCGATGTCGACATTACCCGCAAGATCAATGCCGAGGTGATGACCGGCCGGATCGGTATCACCGCGCCCATTCTGGCCGGCGATACCGTCTATGTGCGTGAACGCTTCTTCTGAAAACGGAGTGGCGAACGTGTCGGATGACGGCCCTCCCCTGCGCATCATTCACTGCTTCCGCTCCCCGGTGGGCGGTGTCTTCCGCCATGTGCGCGACCTCATCGAAGAACATGTGAAACAGGGCCACAAGGTCGGCATCGTCTGCGACAGCTCCACCGGCGGCGCGCATGAGGAACGGCTTTTCGCACAGATCACCCCGATGCTGGAGCTTGGCCTCACCCGCCTGCCCATCCGGCGGTCCATCAGCCCCGGCGACCTCATGGCGCTGTGGAAATCCTACAAGCACATCAAAAGTTTGCGGCCGGACATTCTGCACGGGCACAGCGCCAAGGGTGGCGCTCTCGCCCGGCTGATCGGCTCACTCCTGCGGGCGAACAGGTATCGCGTAGCCCGCCTCTATTCACCGCATGGCGGCAGTCTGCATTACGCCAGAAACAGCCTCAAGGGGCAGCTTTTCCTGCGGCTGGAGCGGTTTCAGGAGCATTTCACCGATGCGCTCTGTTTCGTCTGCAATTTCGAGCAGGCGACTTACGAGGCCAAGGTCGGTAGGCCACGCACCCGCACTGCGATGATCTATAACGGCGTGCAGGAAAGCGAGTTCGAAACCGTACCCGCCCGCGAAGATGCCGCCCGTTTTCTCTATATCGGCATGTTGCGCGACCTCAAGGGACCGGATGTCTTCATCAGGGCATTTGCAAAAATGGAACGCAGCATCGGCCAGCCGATGACCGGCGTGATCGTCGGCGACGGACCGGACAGGGACAAATATGCGGCGATGATCGACAAGGCCGGGCTTTCGCGACGGATTTCCATGCATGCGGCCATGCCCGCCAGGCAGGCCTTCGAACTGGCAACGACAGTGGTGGTGCCGTCGCGCGCCGAAGCCATGCCCTATATCGTGCTCGAAGCACTTGCGGCGGGAAAAACGGTCATCGCCTCCCATGTCGGCGGCATTCCCGAAGTCCTTGGAGAAGACAGCGAGGCGCTCGTGCCGGCCGGCGATGCCGATGCGCTGGCACGGATCATGGTCAAGGATGCCGAGGATGCCGGCTGGGCGCAGCGGATCATGCCTCGCCCGGACAGCTTCAAGGCGAAATTTTCAACCCCGGTCATGGCGGATGAAATGATGAAACTCTATCGCGACCTGTTATCGACCTAATAGCCATTTCAAAAACACGATTTTTAATTGTATATTCTGGCCGTCCTGTAGAAACTCATCATAAACGTTTCTTAGCATGTTTCGGCTAGTTTTCTGCTCGTAGAGCGCGCGTGTCCATTCGGATGCACAAAGGGCGCTCTACCACTTTGAGGTTGCGCATCGTTCCAGTCGAAAATCCAACGCGATTTTGAGGCCGATGCGCTGGAGGGTGCGGACCAAGGCAATGACCAAGACTGACAAGGACAGACTGCAATTCGATCTGGCGTCATTGCGCAAGAAACTCTCCGACCATGAAGCCGGCGGGGCTTCGGCCTCCGAAACCGTCGTTCTCAATCCGCTTGCACGGCAGATCGCCAACCAGCTTCGCGCTGGCAACCATTCGCCCAACATGGTGATCGGGCAATTGCGGCTTCTGGAATTCACGATGCTCGTCGTCATCGCCGCCATTGTCAACGGCATCGCAGCCGATCGCGGTCTCGAAACCTTTCTGTCGGTTTTCGGCGGCGGCGTGCTGGGGGCGGCGCTCTGCGTGTTTCTGTTGCAGGCCGGTGATTGCTATCAGCTTCCGACGCTGCGCACGCCGCTGAAGATGTTCGCCCGCATTCAGGGCGCAGTGTGCCTTTCCTTCGTGGGAATTGCCTGTTTCCTTCTCCTCTTCTTTCCCGATGCGCTGCATTCCTGGCAGGCCTTCGGCATCTGGTATGCAACGGGTGCGGTGGCGATCTTCGCCGGGCGGCTGATCCTCGGCTTCGCCATTCGCCACTGGGGCCGCAACGGCGTCATGGAACGCCGCGCCGTCATCGTCGGCGGCGGCGATACCGCCAAGGACCTTATCCGCTCGCTGGAGCAGCAGTCCGATAACGATATCCGCATCTGCGGTATCTTCGATGACCGGAAAAGCGCCCGTTCTCCCGAGGTTGTCGCCGGCTACCCCAAGCTCGGAACCTTTGCGGAGCTGGTGGAATTTGCCCGGCTGACGAAGCTGGACATGCTGATCATCGCCCTGCCGCTCAGCGCCGAGGCGCGCATTCTCCAGCTTCTGCGCAAGCTCTGGGTGCTGCCGGTCGATATCCGCATTGCGGCGCATGCCAATAAATTGCGTTTCCGCCCGCGCGCCTATTCCCATGTCGGCAAGGTGCCGATGCTCGATGTGTTCGACAAGCCGATCCGCGACTGGGATTCGGTGGCGAAACGGGTGTTCGACATCACCTTCAGCCTCATCGGTATCGCCCTTTTATGGCCGGTGATGGTGGGCGCGGGAATTGCCGTGAAAACAACCTCGAAAGGCCCGGTCCTTTTCAAGCAGAAGCGCCACGGCTTCAACAATGAGACGATCAACGTCTGGAAGTTCCGTTCCATGTATACGGAACTCAGCGATCCGACCGCGAAAAAGGCCGTGACGAAGAACGACCCGCGCGTCACGCCCGTCGGCCGCTTCCTGCGCAAATCCTCGATGGACGAGCTGCCGCAGCTTTTCAACGTTCTTTACGGCGATCTTTCGCTCGTCGGGCCGCGCCCGCATGCCGTTCATGCCCAGACGGGCGACCTGAAATATACCGAGGTGGTGGAGCACTATTTCGCGCGCCACAAGGTCAAGCCCGGTGTTACCGGCTGGGCGCAGATCAACGGCTGGCGCGGCGAGATCGACCATGGCGACAAGATCAAGTTCCGCACCGAATACGATCTCTACTACATCGAGAACTGGTCGCTGTTCCTCGATCTGAAGATCCTGTTCCTCACGCCGATACGGCTGCTGAAATCGGAAAACGCCTATTGACCCACACCGGCTACCAGCACGCACCGGATTTCGACGCGCCGCTGGCCGCCATGCGGCTCGTCGGCTCGTTCTTCATCGCATTCGGCGTGTTCCTTTCCGGTTTCGTCATTTCCGAGCCGGCGCCCTATGAGCTGATGATGGTGGGACAGGTGGCCCTGTGGTTCCTGCTCGGCCTTCGCCTTTCGCGCACCGTCATCCTGCTTCTGGGCCTGCTGCTGGCCTTCAATGTCGGCGGTTATCTTTCGCTCACCACCATGGCCGATCTGGACGAGGGACCGCTTTACCTCGCCGTCTCGACCTTTCTGGCACTGACCTCGGTTTTTTATGCGGCGATCATAGAGGACAAATACCAGCGGCTGCTTTTGATTTTCCGAGCCTGGCTTGCGGCGGCGCTGATTACCGCCCTGCTCGGCATCATCGGATATTTCCACGCCATTCCGGGTTTCGAGGTCTTCACCCTTTACGACCGCGCCAAGGGCGCCTTTCAGGACCCGAACGTTTTCGGTCCCTTTCTGGTGACGCCCTCGCTCTACCTCATTTACGGCCTTCTCACCGGCAAGGCGATGCATGCGCCCTGGCGGATCGCCGGGCTGCTCATCCTGTCGCTTGCTGTGTTCCTGTCGTTCTCGCGCGCGGCCTGGGGCCTGTTTCTGTTCGCCACCATCCTCCTCGTCTTCGTGATGCTGCTGAAGGAGCGGACGGCCGCGTTTCGCCTGAAGATCCTCGTGCTGTTTCTCATCGCCGCCGGGTTGATGGTCGCGGCGGTCATCATCGCGTTGCAGTTCAAGCAGGTGGCGGATCTGTTCTCCAGCCGCGCTTCGGCGGTGCAATCTTATGATGGCGGCCATCTCGGGCGTTTTGCCCGTCACTATCTCGGCTTCCTGCTCGCCATGGAACACCCGCTCGGCATCGGCCCCATGGTGTTCGACAATATCTTTCCCGCCGCCGAACATAATATCTGGTTGAAAAGTCTGACGACGCATGGCTGGTTCGGTTTCGTGATCTATCTCGTGTTGATCTGCTGGACCATCGCCGCCGGCTTCAGGCATCTGCTGCGGCCACGGCCCTGGCAGCCGTTCCTCATCATTTCCTGGGTAACCTTCGTCGGGCATGTGATGATCGGCGCCGTTATCGATACCGACCACTGGCGACATTTCTTCCTGCTGCTCGGCATATTGTGGGGATGCATGGCACTTGAAAAACGCGAAAGCCTGCGCCGCCGCGCGCGTGCCGCCTAAAACGCTTGCCCTTACGGAACCTTACGCCATTTCATGCGTTTAGCCCCGGATTCTGATTGTCAAACGGGGAGACATCTTAATGACGCAGACCAATAATCTCTATCTCATCATCGGCGCGCTCATCGTGGTCATCGCAGGCCTTGGCATCTATGTCTGGCACGAGGAAAGCAAGCCGAAGGGGATCGAGATGAATATCGGCCCCAACGGCGTCTCCGTTCAGGAGAACTGATCCGCAAGCGTCGCGCAAAGTCCGGCCACTAAGACCGGGTGCATCCCAAGCCGAACATGGCCGGGATTCGCCCGGTCTTCTTATGAGAGGAGACGAAAGGCGGGATCGATGCCCGCCGAGCCGGTTCGATACGAATGATGCGTATCGCCCGATCAAGGAAACAGCTAGCGCAATGGTCTCCTCCATCGACCTGTCCACACGCCTCACCGCCACCAGACTGGCCCTCAAGGCCATCAAGGAGCAGGAAGACAATTCCGCCGCCACATCCTCCTCCTCGACGCGGACGTCTCTCCTCGATTCCTACGGGCTGGACACCTCTTCCTCCTCGTCTTCCACCAACACGCGGCTCACGCAGCTTCTGGCGCAATATGCCCAGACCGAGAGCGAGGATACGCAGACCGACGACACGGATACCCAGTTTTCTTCCGGCGATATTACCAGGGCCGATTTCATGAAGGAGCTGAAGGAGACGCTGGAAGAACTGACCACGGATCCGGACAAGGCTTCGCAGGCCAAGGCCATGCTGGAGGCTTTGACGGCCGGCACGCTGACCGTCTCCGATCCCGCCGAGGGTGCGCAAATCAAGGCCTGGGATGTGGCCTCCGATACGGAAACCACCTCCAGACCGGCCTCGGACATCGCCATGACGGGATGGAGCGACTTTCTGAAAGACCATCTCAAACGCGACGGCTCGGCCTATGCGAGAAGCGAGACCGGCGCCTATGTCGATACCATTTCCGGCGACAACGCGTTTTTCGGCAGCGTCGGCAGCCGCTATTATTATCTCACCTGGCCGCAGGCGAAAAACGGCACTTTGACCGTATAAGCCGAATTCCCCGATGCCCGAGCGGATGGCTGCGACATGGAACATGCCGCAGCCTCGCTTTCATCGTCTGCTCAGACGGCAGGTGCGGCAGCCGGTTCGGCTCCGCCGGAAAGCGCCTTTTGCAACTGCGCTTCCTGCGCCGGCGACAGCGACGTCTTGATGACCCGCCCGCGCAGGCCTTCGAATTCCGCCAGCACCTTTTCCGGCTGCACCTTGCGGATCAGCACGAACAGCGCTGAAGAACCGTTGGGAATGGTCTCGCCGAGCGATTTGATGAAATCGTCATCGATGCCGAAATCCGTCAGCGAACCCGCAAGAGCGCCCGTGCCGGCACCGATCGCGCCGCCGATGGCAAATCCCGCCAGTGGATTGAGGAACAGCAGGCCGACGAGGCCGCCCCAGAGACCACCAGACAGGAAACCGGAGCTTGCGCCGATCGCCGTCAGATTGACGCTCTGTCTCAGATGCACCTTGCCGTCTTCATCGCGAACGACAACCACGGCATCTTCCAGATCGACCAGATATTCCTTTTTCAGGCCTGCAAGCTTCAGAAGCACCCTGTCGGCCACTTCCGTTCCGTCAAAACCAACAACGACGAGTTCGGACATAGTTCGTCTCCCTGAGTTTCAATTCCGCTGCGATTGAACGCCGAAGCGGGCGGCTTGTTCCGGCAATGATGGAAAGAGGATGTGTCATGCGTTTGACGGCCGCCCATCCGGGCTGCTTAGTCCCCTTCTGCACCATCCACACCCTTTGCTCCTTTTTTTATGAAAAGACCATTTTCCGCTTGCGCCCTAACAGGCTTATATATAAACGGCTTTCAGGTTCGGAGCGTAGCGCAGCCCGGTAGCGCACTTGACTGGGGGTCAAGGGGTCGTGGGTTCGAATCCCGCCGCTCCGACCATTAAAATCAGATAGATAGCCAGTTCCCCCAGAGCTGGCTATATTTGTTTCAGCTATCTGGTAACCCGCGCCATGCGCGAATTTAAAAGCCCGGATTGGGCTATACGTTTGTCCAGGCCTGAGAATGAGGTGTGCCGAGATGGCCAAAAAAACGAAAATAGAACACTCAGAATTCTCGGGCGAGTTTGAAGACGACGGTATCACGGTTCTGGTTGATATCTACCGGCCCGCTGGCACACAGCAGGATTGGACGCTCGAGGTCATCAGCGAGCATGACGATGTCACCACCTGGGACGAACCCTTCGCGACCGACAAAGACGCCTGGGAAGAATTCCTGGCCACGTGTGAGAAAGACGGGATTCGCAGCTTTCTGGATGGCGAAGATCCGTCGGTCCACTAACGTTCAATTCCGCAGTGCCGGACTGTAAAGGGCGACGCCCATTGCGTTGTTGACTCTCTGCTAAAATTAGAACATTTAGTGAACAAAAGAGAGGTCATCCACTATGTCCGACGCTGAAAAAATCACCCCCATACGGCCTGACGACATAGCCGGATATGTCATCCGGTGTCATGACGGCGATGCGAAGGCGGCTGTCGAAGCCCTTCTCGGCGAAATCGAGCATCTGCAGGAACAGCTTTCCCTGGCGGTCGCCATTATGGGAAAGGGATATACGCGCGGATGGACGCCGCTGGACGGGATTGGGCGCTGATAAGCCCTGTCATTGCACCGGACCGGAGAAGCCGATAACTTCCCGCAGATAGCGAACCTTCACTGCCAATCGTCGCGAGGTGTTGAATGGATATCGATGAAGAGAAAATCGATGACACGGTGCTTGCACTGTTATGGCTGACCCTTCACAACGATTACTACGCTTGGAAGGGGCATGACTGGGATGTGCTGGAGCGTTTGCACCAGAAGGGCATGATCGATAACCCTGTTAATAAATCGAAGTCGCTGGGGCTGACGCATGAAGGGCGTCAGCGTTCGGAGGCGTTGTTTCGGCAACTCTTTACGCGACAGTGATCGGGTTAGGCCGCCGTCACGCAGTATCGCCTGACAGATTGGAATGGCCACAACTTTTCTGAGGCGATGCCGAGTTCACCCGGCATCTTGGTACGTGATTTACCCGATCATGAATCGCATACTATTGAGAGTTGGGACTGGCGCAGCAATCAGCCCTTGTCCGCCAGCTGACCGATTTCGCGGTCGATCAGGTAAAGCGCATTGGGGCCGTCGCCGATCAGCTCGATCTTGCCTAGTATGGTGCGGCAAAGGCTGTCTTCCTCATGCTGCTCATCCACGAACCATTGCAGGAATGAGGTTGTGGCGTGGTCTTTTTCCACGTGGGCAAGATCGACTGCCGCGTTGATGGCGGCGGTGACGCGGGATTCGTGCTCCGTCACGATGGTGAACAGCCCCTTGATGTCGTTTGCCGTGACCTGCGGCGCCGGCAGTTCGGAAAAGGTGACGCGTGCGCCAAGATCGTTCAGAAAGCCGAAGATGCGGTGCATGTGCTCCAGCTCTTCCGCCGCGTGGCCGAGCAGGAATTTATAGCAACCGTCGAGATTGCGTTCCGCCGCCCATGCGGCCGCGTGAAGATAGGCGTGATGGGCGCGCAGCTCGCCATTGAGGAGATCGTTCAACGTCGTTTCGATCACTTTGTTTGCCATGGTTTCATCCTTGGTTTCGGGTTGAAGAAGCGGGTTTGCGGTGCGGATTGGTGCGGCCTGAAAGGCGGGGCGTTATTGTGCGGGCGTCACCTGCCCCAGCGCCGCCTCCAGCCTTTCGCTCTTCATGACGAGCTTGGGCCGCAGCTTCTCGGCCTTTTGTCTGACGGCTTCGAGATTGACGGGCTTGCCGACCTGAATGATACCGATCATCGCCATCATCAGATGCGGCGGGCAATAATAGAGATAGACACCCTCCTTCTCGACGGTGACGGTGAAAGCCTCATCGAGCTTGCTTTTCCAGGGTCTAACGCCTTCCGGAACCGCATAGGACTGCACATAGTGGCTGGAATTTTGCGGCACGAAGGTAATGGTGTCGCCCGGCTCCGCCTTCACATAGGAAGGCTCGAACACCATGCCGCCATCCCTGCCGTAATTGAGCATCAGGATCTTGTGTTCTGCGGAAAGGGATGGCGTGACGGGAAGGATTACGGCCAAAGCGGTGGCGAACGTCATCAAAAATCGTTTCATGCAATTATTCCTTCAAGGGTTTTGAAATGTTCGAGCGGCGGGTCGCCCGCCGGCTGGATGACGGGATTGCCGCGCCGGTCGCGCAACACCTCCACGGCAACGCCATAGGTCTCGGAAATGAGCTTCGGCGTGACGATATCGCCCGGTGCGCCGGTCGCCTTCAACGCGCCATCCGAAATCACCAGCAGGTTGTCGGCATATTGGCAGGCGAGGTTGAGATCATGCAGCACGACAAGCGTCACCCGGCCATTGGTGCGGGTTTCCCGCCGCACCAGATCGAGAAGCGCCACCTGATGCTTGAGGTCCAGCGCGCTGACCGGCTCATCGAGCAGCATCGCCTGCGGCTCACGCATCAGAACCTGCGCAAAAAGCGCCATCTGCCGTTGCCCGCCGCTGAGCGAGGCGATCTCCCTGCCCGCCAGATGGGCTATTCCGGCCTGATGCAGGCGTGTCATGGCCAGATCGAGCGTTTCGTCGTCGATGTGCAGCGAAAGCCGGCCGAAGCGGCCGAGCGCTACCACCTCCAGCACGCTGAGCGCTATATCGGCCGCCGTATCCTGCGGCATATAGGCGAAACGATCCCGCCATTCCCTTCTGTGCCGCCCTGCCCTTTCCCCGGCCTGAAGGCGACGATCGCCGAGGTTGATCGCGCCGGCGGCGAGCGGCAGGTCACCGAAGATCGCTCTGAGAAGCGTCGTCTTGCCCGTTCCGTTCGGGCCGATGACGGCATGGATGTGCCCCGGCTCCAGACGTGCCGAGAAATCTCTCACAATAGCCTGCCCGCCCCGTTCGACGGAAATATTATCCAGAACCATCATCGGCCGCGCCTCTTCGGAGCGAAAATCAGCCACAGGAGAAACGGCACGCCGACAATGGCGGTGACGATGCCGACCGGGAACAGAGCGCCGGGAATGATCGATTTGGAGAGAATCGAGGCTGCCGAGAGCATCAGCGCGCCGCTCAGTACCGACATGGGCAAAAAGAAGCGCTGATCCTCGCCCACCGTCATGCGGGCGATATGCGGCGCGACCAGCCCGATGAAACCGATGACCCCGACAAAACTCGTGGCCGTCGCTGTCATGATGGCGACGATGATGAGAACCTTCATGCGCAGCCGGCGCACATTGATGCCGAGGCTCGCTGCCCGCATTTCCCCCATCCTCAGCGCCGTCAGTTTCCAGCAATCCGCTATCAGCAGGGCGCAGCAGAAGGCGGTGACGGCGGCTGTCAAACCAAGCGTTGGCCAGGTCGCCTTGGTCAGGCTGCCGAACAGCCAGAAAAGAATCTGCTGCGACAGTTCCGGCGAGGACAGGAACTGAATGAGCGACAGCAGCGACTGAAACAGAAAAAGAAGTGCGATGCCGCCGAGAATGATGGTTTCGGCCGTCATCTGCCGCATGGAGGCCAGCATGAAAAGGAAAAGCGCAGCGAGCATGGAAAAGACGAAAGCGCCGAGCGGAACGGCAATCATGGCATCCAGCCCGAGACCGCCGAGCGCAAGCACCAGCGCGGCGCCAAAGCCCGCCGCAGCCGCCATGCCGAGCGTATAGGGGCTTGCCATGGGATTATTAAGCAAGGTCTGCATCTGCGCGCCGCCGGCGCCGAGCGCCGCTCCGACGGCGAGCGCCATCAGCGCCATGGGCAGGCGAAGGCCGCGCACGATGGAATCGGTCATCGCCGCCCGTTCGCCAAGGCCAGTCAGCGACTTCACCACTTCGGCGGGCGACAGCAGCGAGGGACCGGTGGCGATATCGAGAACGAGGCTTACCGCCATCAGCACGAAAAAGACCAAGACGACGCGCCAGCGACGACGTTCACGCAGCCGGTGCGCACCGATGGCTTCGGCATTGCGGGCGGCAATTGTCATGGAAAACCTGTTCGAAAAAGACGCTGAAAAGCGGACGCCGTGCAGTGGCGTCCGCAGAATTTAACCTTCAGCGGCAAGCAAATGTGCTTTTCCGCCGCCGGCAATAGAACCATCAATCCTTGACGGCGATGGCAAAGGTGCCTTCAGGCGTGACCGGCAGGTACTTCCTGTAATAGCCGAGATAGTTGGCGATCGGATCGACATCCTTGAACTGCTCGGGATAAAGCTGCTTGGCGATATATTGCACCATGGCGAAATCGGAGAGCGTGCGCGACGCGCCCTGATAGACACCGAACAGCTGACCGTTCTTGATGGCCGGCACTTCACTCCAGCCCTGACGGGTTTCGAAGGCCTTGAGCTTTTCGCGGGCATCCGCGGCCTTAACCGCCTGCCCCATCGGCAGCGCCGCGGGGTTCTTGTTGTTTTCACGGCCGGAAATGAAGATGGCGTCGGGCTTCGAAGCCAGAACCTGCTCGGGATTGATCGGCCCCCACCACTCGACGAAAGGTGCTGCGATATTGTCGCCGCCAGCGGCAGTGGACATGGCGCCCCACATGTTCTTGCCATAGGTGAAGGAATATTCGGCCGGTCCCTTATTGCCGAATTCGACATAGACCTTCGGTTTCGGCTGACCGGATTTCGCCACCCGTTCGGCGACATCCTTCAGCGAACCGGCATAGAATTCCGCAATTTCCTTGCCGCGCTGCTGCTGTCCGGTGAGTTCGCCGAAAAGCCGGGTGGAGGCGACGTGGCGCTCGACCGTCTGGGCGTTGTAGTCGACGACAACGACGGGAATGCCCTCTTCTTCCAGACGGTCGGCATCGAGACCGAGCGCCTTGTATTGCCAATCCGCCAGGATCACCAGATCGGGATTGAGGCTCAGAACTTTTTCGACCGAGAAGGTCTGGGCTTCGACTTCACCGACATCGGCAATATCCGCAAGCGAGGCGCGGTGAGCGAGATGCATTTTCCAGTTGGCGGGAACCCAGCCTTCCCACGCTTCGCGGGAAATGCCGACGACGGAATCATAGGCCTTTTCGCCACCCACCGCCATGTAGTCCTCGAAATAGAAACCGAGAACGACGCGTTTTGCAGGAAGATCAACCTTCACCTCGCGTCCGATGACGTCGGTGATTGTCTTCTCTGCGCCGGTGGCGGAAGGTGCGATAAAGAAAACGGATAAGAACGATGCGGCAAGGCCGCCGATAAATGTTTTGCGGGTCATGATGCGATCCAGAAGTTGAAACAATGCCGCTGTATAAAAGGTGACACTTCGAGTCAACTTAAATTACAAAATCACATAAGTTGCTAATATAAAAATGAAAATTGTCATTTCCGGTAAAAATGCATGCCGGGAAATATCGCGCTGGGCGACGGCAATAGATGCTGCGCCGCCGCGCCCTCAGCCGGCCGCGATCTGTGGGTTGCGCCCGTCCCGATAACCTCCGTCATCGAGACAGGACGCAAAATCCCGTTCAGATCATCGAAGTGCTGCCCTGTGGGAAATGCACCCGAGCCGACTTCAGAACTCGTTGGAGGCGATGGCAAAATCGTCGACGACGGGCATCTTTTCCGCGTTCTCCCAGGTTCGGTCCATGGCGTAGGTTTCCGAGAGATAGGGAATGCCGATATGGCCGAAGCGGAAGGACAGCTGGCTTTCCGCCTGTTCCTCATCAAGCTTTGCCACGCGGCTGAGATAGAGCGCGGTGGCGAGGCCTGTCCTGTCCGCACCGGCCTTGCAATGAATGAGAATGGGCTTCGGCGCATCGCGCATGATGGCGACCAGCTCGTTGACCCTGTTCATGTCGAGCTCCTGACTTGCCGACATGCCGAAATCGATATGATTAAGTCCCAGCTCGCGGGCGGTTTCGACCTCATCGCGATACCAGGCCTTGGATTCGTTTGCGCCGCGCAGATTGATGACCGTCCTGATACCGTGGTCTTTGGTATAGCGGACGAGCTGCTCATTGCTCGGCTGGTTGGAGCGATAGAGCTGCCCCGCGACAACCTCGTGAAAATTGCCCAGGAGCTGAATGGCGTAGAGATAACCGCCTGCGGCAAGCACAGCAATACCCATGCCCCAAAAGGAGCACTTCCAGAATCTTCGCATAATAAAACGGTTCCCTTATTCGACGAGAGAACCGATACAGGCGGATTCTGACAGTAAGCTGAAAGTTATGCGACAGTATTGTAAGAGTAGAAAATTTGCGCTTGATCAACGCACGAAAACGTAAACCGCATAGACCGCGATGAGCGCGGCGGCGGCCGCCGCGGTGATGGCGCCAAGGCGTTTTTCGATGAAATGACGCACCGATTCCCCGTATTTCTGCAGCAATCCGGCAAGGATGAAAAAGCGTGCGCCGCGCGTGACGACCGCCGAAAGAATGAACAGGCCAAGGCTGATATTGGCCGCGCCGGAAAGGATCGTCACGACCTTGATCGGCGGCAGATGCGCGAGCCCCGATGTTACCAGCAGGAGAACGATGGTTTCGTAATCCACGGAGTTCTTCAGATGCTCGAAGCTGTCGAGCTTGCCGTAAAATTCGAGAATGGGCCGCGCGATGCTTTCAAAGGCATAATGACCGAGGAACCAGCCGGCGATGCCGCCGAGAACCGAGGCGACAGTTGCCACGAGCGCATAAAACATCGCCTTTTTCGGCCTGGCCAGCACCATGGGCAGGAAAAGCACATCGGCAGGCACGACGAAGATGGAGCTTTCCACGAAAGCCACGATTGCCAGCCACCACACGGCGGTTTTGCGCGCGGCGAGCGCCATCGTCCAGGCATAGATGTTTTTCAGCATGTCGTGTCCCCGGGGAAGAGTGTTGCGGAGTGAAGGCAGGCGGGAGCCAAGGCATATCGGCGGTGATTCATGCGGTTTCCGGTGGGCCGGAGAGACCGGCCCCGAATGAGGATTAGAGACAACGCAAGAGAATGGCAAATGTTGGAAAATTTATTTTTGCATCGCAAAAAATCATAAAAACGAGCATTTCCCGCCCATACCGAGAGCGGGTTGCTGCGATGCGAAATTTCACCCTGTGGTAGATGAGCTCGCCTTTTTGCTGTAGAATGAAGGTGGACGGAAGAGGAGGAAGTTATCATGGAATATGTAAGCTTCGTTACATCGATCAATCCGGTCATACTTGTCATTCTGCTGGTGGTTCTTCTTGCAGGGGCTTACAGCAGCTGGGTTTCGCACTGAGCAGGAACCACTCGACCAAATGTGAAAGGCTCCGTTTCTATCAATGATAGGCATTGGGCCGGATGAATGTTATCAAGCCCGGAGTTAAACAACTTCCGGGAAGCCGCATGACGAACGAATTCGCATTCACTGATACGTCTGAAAAGCTCAGCACGACGCTTGAGAAGCTGATAGGAAAGCTGCAGGGTCAGACGATCACGTTGCGCGAGTTGATGGAAGCGATCGGCGAACAGGGCCTTTTGCTTATCTGCGCAATCGCCTCCCTGCCCTTTCTCATCCCGGTTTCCATTCCCGGCGTCAGCACGGTCTTTGGTGCGGCGATCATCCTTGTCAGCCTGGCAATCACCCTCAACCGCCTGCCATGGCTGCCGGCAAAAATCCTCGACCGGCAGATGGAGACGGCAAAGCTCGTTCCCGCCCTTCAAAAAGGCGTCGCCATCGTCTCCAAGCTCGACGGTTTCATTCGCCCGCGCATTCCCGCGCTGACGACCGGCATCATTGCCAACCGCATAAACGGGCTTGCGCTGATGACGGCGGGCGTATTGCTGATGATGCCGCTCGGCTTCATTCCCTTCTCCAACACCCTTCCGGGTGTCGCGATCCTGCTTTTTTCAGCCGGGATGATTCAGAGGGATGGCGTCACCGTGCTCGGGGGCTACCTGTTTCTGGGGCTGACGGCGATTTATTTCGCGGCGCTCGCCTATGCGGCCTTCTGGGCTGGCCAGGGCATCAGCAGTTCCATCGGCGCATAAGACCTATTGCCGGTCGCCATTGCGGGTCTCGCGGCGGTTCTGCCGCGATGCCCACCAGACCGCCAGCCTTCGCCGCTGGCGGCGAACCGCCGGCAGATCGTGGGAAAGCACGACGAGACCGAGCGGAATCATCCAGAAGCCGAGAACGGGCAGGAAACCCAGCGTTCCGCCCACCACCAGCGCCGAACCGGTCGCAATCCTGCCGACGCGCGAACGCGGCATGGCAAGGCTCCATTTTCCGACATGGAGGCGGTGCGTTCTGTGGTCGATACCGAATTTCATTTCCATCCTGCCCTTTTGCATTTGGCCTGTGGATAATTTTTTCACCGGCGATAAGCCCGGAAAATCGGGACTCTGGAGAGATAAAACAAGAGGAATGCGTTTTTTTTGAAAAAACCGCTTGGCAAATCGGAAAAGCATTTGTATTACCCCGCTCACACCGCGCCAAGCGGTGGACGTTCCCTGGTAGCTCAGCGGTAGAGCATTCGACTGTTAATCGACAGGTCGCCGGTTCGAATCCGGCCCGGGGAGCCATCTCTCTCAAAAACATGTTTTGAAGAGCGAAGTGCCGCTGCAATTTGCCCGATTTGGATCGGGGATTTTCTGAATTCCCGGTTATTCAGCCGTCAAACGGTCAGGTCTTCTTGACCACCCGTTTCGTCGCCCTTGTGGCGTTGGTCAGTGCCGGCGGATCACTTGCCGGAAAACTCTCCTCAAGGCTCTCGGTCAAATCGTCGTCCTTGTTCCTGACCGCAGATTTCCGCTCCTTCTCAAGCGATTTTACCGCTGGGGATTTGGCCTTTGCCGAGGCTGCCTTTTTCGCTGGCGTCTTCTTCGCGGGCGCCTTCTCCGCTGACGCCTTCGCGGCAGCTGGCTTCTTCACGCCATTCCCGCTTTTGGACTTTGCCGCTTCCGCATCTGCGGAAAGTTCCCGTTCTGCCTCGATCCAGTGTCTTTCATGATGCCCGTCGGGTCTTCCTTCCCTCTCCCATATTGCGCGCGCTTTTTCACGGATTGCGGCTTCGCGGTCATGGCTCATAACGGACCTCCCTGTTTACGTTGCACCGGTTTTGATTGTGCCATTGAAAAAACAAAAAAAGCCAGAGTTAGTTCCGCCTTGACCTGCGACGAATGAGCATTTCCGCGAGAAAGGGAACCGTCATCGGCCGCCGATCGTTTGGCCTGCAGAAACCAGCAGGAGATCGCTTCATGACCACCCCGCAGAAGCCGAAAACCGAACCGCTTGATATTGACGATGATGATGTCGTGCATTTCGAAACAGACAGCGAGCTGAAAGCCAAAGATGTCGAGATTTACCCGGACGAGAGCGTGAGCCTGCGTGCGCGCCGGCAGGCCGCAAGGCAGCACGAGGACGCCTTCATCGTCGCCACAGACCTTGAGGACGACGACCAGCGCGACGCAGCGCCCGGCACCAGAGAGCAGCCCTAGGCCCGAAAATGGAAAAGGCGGGTCAAAGCCCGCCTTTATCAAAAAATGCCGTCAAAAATGTCAGAGGATTTATCGGCGGACCGAAACGATGGCCTTGCGGTTGAAGTTCGACACCTGCACCCGGCCGGACTGGTTGCCGCCGAGGATCTGGGCGGTCTTGCCGCTCATGCTCTTCAAAATGCCGGCGTGGTAACCACGGCCGTTGCGAATGACGACGACATCGCCGGGCTTCGCCTGACTGACGGGCACGGCATAACCGAAGGATGTCCAGGACTTCGCAAATCCATAGGATTTGGGAGATTGCCGGCCGGCCTTGCTGGCGACCGCATGCAGGAAAAGGCCGCACCATGGGGTGCTGCGGGGATTTGCGCCAAGAATGTTCTTGAGGCTCTTGTTGTTTTTGGACTCATGCAGCCCGGTGTATTTTTCTGCCTGGTTCAGCATGCCGGCAGAGGCCGATGCAGCAACTGTAAAAGACAAGGCAACCGATAGAATTAACGCGGATACTCTCAAACGTCTCGCCCTTATGTTAGAGGGCGTCCGTGTATTGTGACAATTTAGCGACAATTTGACGAGAAATGGGCAGAAATCAGACACCTATTCATGCGCGCTGATCTGTCATTGCTTCAAAACAGGCTGCCCTGCGCCTCATCGGCGCGGCTGCGGCCGGCATTTTCGAGATCCAGCATACGCAATTTGGTGGTGGTTCCGCCCGGTGCGGAGAAGCCGCCAAGCCTGCCGCCGGCGGCGAGAACCCGGTGGCAGGGAATGATCAGCGGCACCGGATTTTTCGACATGGCCTGGCCGACATCGCGGGCCTTTTCCATGCCAAGACCAAGCGTTTTTACGATGCCGCCATAGGTCGTCGTGTCGCCCCAGCCGATCTGCCGCGCAACGGCGTAAACATCGAGGAAAAAACGCTCCTGCCCGGCGAGATCGAGTTCGACGGCGGTAAAATCAATCTCCTCGCCGCCGAAATAACGGGTGATCATTGCAATCACCTCACGCGTGCGTGTTTCGGGAACGGCGATGGAGGCGGATGGCAGACGCTTCTGGAGAAGTTTTTCGGTCTCGCCGGCGTCAGAGCCGGGCAATTGCAGACGCACAATGCCCCGCCCCGCCCATGCAAGGCCGCAATGGCCAAGGGCTGTGGGAAAAACAATATAGCCGTAATGGTTGCTCATTGCCGTCGCTCATCCGCTTTTTCGCATGCACGATGCCATATCCCGCATTCGAAACAACCCGTTTCCTGCTACTCAACAAACAAGGCCACCCGTTTTTGGCGGGTGGCCTTATACGCATCAGTTCCGAAAATCCGTTCAGGACGCGATTTTGCCCGGCTCTTCCACAAGGCACTGCGCCTGCCGGCTGGCAGCAACGAAGGCCGTGCGGGCAATTTCCCCCGCCACGTCGCCCATCAGCGAGGCGCGGCACAGGCGCAGCGCCTGTTCATGCACCTTGTCGCCACGCTCAGGCCATTCGTGCTGGAGAAAATCGAAGGCTTCGTAAACGCCATTGAAAATCCTGGGAGCACCGTTTTCGAGGGAGATGGTAACGGGCTTTTCCCACTTAACGTCATTCAGCAACATTGATTGCACTTCCATGCTCTATTAACCCGCGACAAACGCCGGCTCCTCCAGTTGGTTCCCTTTATCAGCGGTTTCAAGGGCGAAAAAATAACCCTCGAAAAACCATGTGCCTCCATCTTTCCATTCTAGCCGATTTGCGGAACAAAGCGTTTCAACACTCGTTCAAGCGGAAGTGAACCGGGTCTTTTCATGCCGACAACAGCCTCCCCCGCCATCGTCTGGTTCCGCAAGGACCTGCGCCTTTCGGACAATCTTGCCCTGCTTGCCGCCGTGGAACATGGCGGCCCCGTCATCCCCGTCTATATCAGGGAAAAATCCTGCGGCCCGCTGGGCGGCGCACAGGAATGGTGGCTTCACCACTCCCTCACGTCCCTTACCGCTGCACTGGAAAAAATCGGCAGCCGCCTCTTGCTTCTCAGCGGCGACGCCGGCGAGACATTGCGCCATCTGATATCCGAAACGGGTGCCGAGACGGTGTTCTGGAACCGCCGATACGATCCTGCCGGCATGGCGACGGACAAGGCGCTGAAACAGACGCTTCGGGATGACGGCCTGACGGTGCGCAGCTTTTCCGGCCATCTGCTGCATGAACCATCGAGGCTGCAGACGAAATCCGGCGGTCCCTACCGGGTCTATACGCCCTTCTGGCGGGCGCTGGAGGGCGGCGAGGAGCCACATGCGCCGGCGGATGCGCCGAAGGGTCTGAAGGCGCCGAAGACGTGGCCAAAATCGGAAAAGCCTGGCGATTGGAAACTGTTACCCACCAAGCCCGACTGGGCGAAACACTTCGGCGACATATGGTCTCCCGGCGAAGGCGGGGCGCGGGAAAAACTTGACGATTTCATCGATGGCGCTTTGAAGGGCTATGAAGAAGGCCGTGACTTTCCGGCAAAGGACGCAACCTCTTTGCTTTCCCCGCATCTGGCGTCCGGCGAAATATCGCCTTCTACCATCTGGCACGCGACGAAGGGGCTTTCCCGCCACATCGCCTCAAACGATATCAGCCGTTTTCGCAAGGAAATCGTCTGGCGCGAATTCTGCTATCACCTGCTGTTTCATTTTCCCGAACTCGACGAGAAGAACTGGAACGACAGTTTCGACGCCTTCCGCTGGCGAGACGATGAAAAATCCTTCACGGCGTGGACCCGCGGGATGACGGGATATCCGATCGTCGATGCCGGCATGCGGCAATTGTGGAAACACGGTACCATGCACAACCGGGTGCGCATGATCGTGGCGTCCTTCCTCATCAAACATCTGCTGATCGACTGGCGGAAGGGCGAGAAATGGTTCCGCGACACGCTTGTCGATGCGGACCCGGCCTCCAACGCCGCCAACTGGCAATGGGTGGCGGGTTCGGGCGCGGACGCCTCGCCGTTTTTCCGCATCTTCAACCCCATATTGCAGGGCGAAAAATTCGACGCCGACGGCGATTATGTGCGCCGTTTCGTGCCGGAGCTGGAAAAGCTCGAGCGAAAATACATCCACAAGCCGTTCGAAGCGCCGAAAGAGGCGCTGAAGAAGGCGGGCATCGAACTTGGCAAGACCTATCCGCTGCCGATCGTCGACCATGGAAAAGCGCGGGAAAGAGCGCTTGCGGCCTATGCCGACGTCAAGAAGAACGCATAAAATTGGGTATCGGCAAAATTTTGCGTGGCTAAGCCAAAGCCGGGAAGATAATTTCTTGCGTTGAAGCGGTTGTAACGGGACATAACGGCACCTAATTTCCGCTCAGACAAGAAGGCTCAATCATGACCATTCACTCCTCTGCGCTCAGTGCTATCGGCAACACGCCGCTCATCCGTCTGAAAGCCGCCTCTGAAGCGACGGGGTGTGAAATCCTCGGCAAGGCGGAGTTCCTCAATCCCGGTCAGTCGGTGAAGGATCGTGCCGCACTCTATATCATCCGCGATGCCGAGCGGCGCGGTCAGTTGCGACCCGGCGGCACCATTGTGGAGGGTACTGCGGGCAATACCGGCATCGGTCTTTCGCTGGTCGCCAATGCACTGGGCTATAAGACGGTCATCGTCATTCCCGAGACGCAGAGCCAGGAAAAAAAGGATGCGCTGAAGCTTCTCGGCGCCAAGCTGGTCGAAGTTCCGGCCGCCCCCTATTCCAACCCGAACAATTACGTGAAGGTCTCCGGCCGGCTGGCAAAACAGCTCGCCGCGACCGATGAAAACGGCGCGATCTGGGCCAACCAGTTCGACAATATCGCCAACCGTCAGGCCCATATCGAAACGACGGCCCCCGAAATCTGGGACCAGACGGATGGCAAGGTCGATGGCTTCATATGCTCGGTCGGTTCCGGCGGAACGCTTGCGGGCGTGGCCGATGGCCTTCGCGATTTCAACCCCGACATCAAGATCGGCCTTGCCGATCCCGAGGGTGCGGCTCTCTATGAATTTTACAAGCACGGCGTGCTGAAATCCGAAGGCTCGTCTATCACCGAAGGCATCGGACAGGGGCGCATCACCGCCAATCTGGAAGGTTTTACGCCGGACTTCTCCTATCGCATTTCGGATGCGGAGGCGCTGCCGGTGCTGTTCGACCTGGTGACGAAGGAAGGGCTTTGCCTCGGCGGCTCCTCCGGCATCAACATTGCCGGCGCAATCCGCCTTGCCCGCGAGCTTGGTCCGGGGCATACAATCGTGACGATACTGTGCGACTACGGCAATCGTTATCAGTCGAAGCTGTTCAATCCGGATTTCCTGCGCTCCAAGGGGCTTCCCATTCCGCAGTGGCTGGCGACGAAAAGCGAGATTGCGGTTCCGTACGAAACCGTTTGAGGACATGCCGAAATGCCTGTGAATGCCCTGTTCCGTGACGATTTTTATCTTTCCACCGCAGAAGCGATCGTCACGGCGGTGCATGAGGATGGCGGCATAGAGCTGGACCAGACCTGCTTTTACGCCACCTCCGGCGGCCAGCCGGGCGATAGCGGTTTTCTTGAGCGGGCCGATGGTTCGCGCATCGAACTCGGTATCACCAAAAACGGCGCCGACAAAAGCGTGATCGTCCATATGCCGCTCGGAGGCCAGCCTTCCCCTGATATCGGCGAAAAACTGACCCTGCATGTGGACTGGCCGCGCCGTTACAAGCTGATGCGGATGCACACCGCCTGCCATCTGCTCTCCGTCGTCTGCCAGTGGCCGATCACCGGAGCCGCCGTCGGCGAGGATGAATCGCGTGTCGATTTCGACATGTCGGAAACCATCGACAAGGACGAGGTGACGGCAAAGCTGATGGAACTGGTGAAAGCCAACCATCCCGTCTTCCTGCAATGGATCACCGACGAGGAATTGCAGGCCAATCCGGGCATCGTCAAATCCAAGAATGTGCGGCCACCGATGGGCCTCGGCCGCGTCAGCCTCGTCTGCATCGGCGAAAATTCCAGCATCGACAGCCAGCCCTGCGGCGGCACCCATGTTTCCGAAACGCAGGAAGTGGGCGATATTCACATTGCGAAGATAGAAAAGAAGGGCAAGGAGAACAGGCGGTTCCGCATTCGTTTCGGCGCGCCTGAAGCTGTTGCCTGAGATTGGGAGAAACATCGTGAGCACGGATAAGAGCCGTTTCGTCGTTTCGGCGGACTGGGTGGAAAAGCAGCTCGGCACGGCCGGGTTTCGTGTCGTTGATGCCTCCTGGTATCTGCCGGCGCACAAGCGCAACGGTGCGGAAGAATTCGCAGCCGGCCATCTGCCCGGCGCCGTATTTTTCGATCAGGACAAGATCGCCGATCATACCACCGGCCTGCCGCATTCCCTGCCCTCGCCGGAATTCTTTGCGGAACAGGCTGGCGCGCTCGGCCTCAGCGACACCGATACGATCGTGGTCTATGACGGCCCCGGCTTCTTTTCCGCGCCGCGCGTGTGGTGGATGCTGCGGGTTATGGGCGTGCGCAAGGCCTATGTGCTGGATGGCGGCCTCGACGGCTGGAAACGCGAAGGCCGGCCGCTTGAAACCGGTACACCGGAAATCGAGCCGGCAACCTTTACGCCTGATTTCAACGAGAAACGCGTAACCTCGCTTGGCGCGATGCGCGGCATCGTCGACAGCGGCGAAAAACAGATTGCCGATGCCCGTGGCGCCGGACGCTTTACCGGCGACGAGGCCGAGCCGCGTGCCGGCATGCGCTCCGGCCACATGCCCGGCGCGCGCAGCCTGCCTGCGACAGCCTTTTCCGAAAACGGCCACTTCAAGGACCTCACCGCCATCCGCAAAATGGTGACCGATGCCGGTATCGACCTTTCGAAGCCCGTCGTCACCAGTTGCGGCTCGGGCGTCACCGCCGCCGTCATTACGCTGGCGCTGGAATCGCTCGGTCATAAGGATAATTCGCTTTACGACGGCTCATGGTCGGAATGGGGCGGATTGCAGGATACACCGGTGGTTACCGGTCCGGCGGATGCAATCCCCACATTGTCGCACGGACCGCTGAAGGCGCATGTGACGCAGCTGGAAATGACGGCGCCGCCGAAGGTCAGCCTGCCGATCCCCGTCAACATCCAGACCGCGCTGATGCGGGTCAACAATATTCCCCTGCATTTCTACCGCTATCTTTACTGGCGGGTGGGGAAACGCTGGCACTGGCAAAAGCGCATGCGCATGAGCGATGCGGAGCTTTCCGCCATTCTGCGCGATCCGAAAAACAGCGTTACGGTTCTTTATATGAATGGTGCGCCCGCCGGTTTCTTCGAACTGAACAAGGCGGGCGACGAGGTGACCGAGCTGTCCTATTTCGGGCTGCTCGAAGAGGCGATCGGTGCGGGCGTCGGCAAATGGTTCCTGTTGCAGGCGCTTTACGCCGCCTGGCAGGACAATCCGAAACGGGTGACGGTGACCACCAACACGCTCGACCATCCGCGCGCGCTGCAGCTTTACCAGATGATGGGCTTTTCGCCCGTCGGCACCTATGAGGCCTGGGTGGAGCCGCTTGCCGATACCGAGCTTCTGGAGATATCGCTGCGCAACTGAGTAGCGCCATTCAGAGCAACGCTTGCCATTCTCCGATAAGGAGTGTCTGGTCCCCACTCCCTCATTCCTGTGCTCGTCACAGGAATCCAGTCAGCCCAAGTCCTTGGGCTGAAAAGGACTCTCGCCGATATTTTCGAAGCTCTTTTCGGAAAAATCCTCGTCCGTCCCGGTCGAGCCGCCTTGCTTGCCGAACATGCGATGAAAGGTGCGGGTCTTGAAGGCCCATTGGTGCAGCTCTTCGCCGTTCACACCCAGCGGGTTCTGCAGGCTCTGGTCTGGGCCCGCGCCGTATCCGTCAAGCGAGATGGCGAAATTGCGAACGACAACCTTTGGCACGGCACTCTCCTCCCATATCGGGAAGCCAGATTGCCAGCGTTCTGCAATCCGGCCTCAGATTTCCCGTTCCAGATTTGCGGCGGCCGTCGGGATTTGCCCGCCGGCAGCGCCCTTGTCTTCCGTGACGGTGTTCAGCAGGTGATCGGCAATCAGTTCCGCCTGGAACTTGCCGAGTTCATAGCAATAGGTGATCTCGCGCTTTTCCGCCGACCAGTAGACGTCGGGACGGCCGCAGGATTTGGCCGTCAGCTTGACGTCCCCCTTCAAGCCATAGCCGCTAAAACTGCGGCTGATGAGATCGAGAACCTTCGATTCCTTGATCATGATGGCGTAGGGCTCAAGCTCCGGGTCGCGCGGCGGCACGTAGCTGACGGAAAATCTGGAAGGCGTCTGGCTGCGGTGGGGGCTCAGAAAATTCTCCCAGGCCGAAGCAACGCCCGGATAGGCGGCGGCGCATTTGTCGAATTCGGCATTGTTGAGCCCCATCATGGCGGCCAGATCGCCATAACCGTCCTTGTCACGGCCGACCATCAGGCAGGCCATGTTGCGATCGCGGCTTCTGTCGGGCACCAGCGCGGAGAAGACCGGGGCTTCATGCTCAGGCAAGGTCTCCGCCTCACGCGCCAGATACCAGCTGTCGGTGGCATTGACGAGCGCGGTGTCGAGCCATTCCTCGTTGGCCTGGAGGATAAGCGTGCCAGCCAGTTGATCGGCCGGCGCCTGCACACTTGCCGTGTCCGCCGTTCCGAAATCCGAGATCAGCATGCGCGCACCCTCGTGATAAAGCGAGAAGATCGCATTGCCGATGACGAAATTGACCGCCTGCTGAAGCTGCTCGTCGGACAGGCCATCGAGACCGGAGGCGACCTGCGCCTCGGCCTCAAGCGGAGCCGTCAACGAAACGAAAGCCAGCGGAACGGCGGCCAGAAAACGACGGAACATAAAATCAGACCTTCCGGGAACGAGGAGCGTCACTGATTCCCGAAGCTAACGAGTCACGCAATGGGCTGGTTGCATCGCCTGTCAAGAATCGGGTGGATAGTGATCCGTTTCGCGACCATAGCTGCAAAGAAGCAACGCCGATCCCAACCAAGGAGGTCTCCGCCATGACCGATCTCGTTTTCACTGCAATGCCGGCCAAGCAAGCCGAAGCCTACCGGTCTGGAGCCGCCGACGCCTATGGCAATCCGCCGGAGAAAGCCGTTTCTCCCGGCGGCATGCCCTGCCGCCACTGCCTTTCCCAGATCGGGGAAGGCGAAGAGATGCTGATCCTCGCCTACCGGCCCTTTCCCTCGCTCCAGCCCTATGCGGAAACGGGCCCGGTGTTTCTGCATGCCGACGCCTGTGAGCGCTACCCGCAGACGCAGGCCATTCCGCCGATGCTGGACAGCCCCGATTATATCGTGCGCGGTTATGGAGCCGATGACCGCATCGTCTACGGCACCGGCGCGGTGACGGCGACAGGCGAGATCGTTTCGCGCGCGCGGCACCTTCTGGAGCGCGCGGATGTCGCTTATGTGCATGTGCGCTCCGCCCGCAATAATTGCTATCAGTGCCGTATCGACACAGCATAATCGGCAATTACATGCAATTTTAAGAGAAGAACTAAACGGCTCTCAAGTTTTCCGCGCCATGATGCAGGTATCGGAAACAATTGATTTGAGCAGCGAAATGACAAACAACCTCAATATGGCGACACGGACCGCGCCCCGCAGCAAGACCAGAATTTTTGCGACCGTGCATTATTTCAGCCAGTCGACCAGAGGGCGTGTGGTCGATCTTTCCGCCACCGGAATGGCGCTCGAGCTGGACGGGCCTTTCGCCGCGGCCAAGGGCAGCCGGGTCAAGGTGCAGAGTGAGGATCTGGGCTTCATCGAGGGCGTCGTGCAATGGCAGCACATGAACCGCCTCGGCCTGCAGCTCAAGCTTTCCACCAACACGCTGGCGCAGCTCTCCTCCTATTTCCGCTTCTTTCACGAAGAAGTGAAACCGACCCTCGCCCGCTGATCCTGAGCGCAGCAATGCGCATTCTCCGGTGCGGCGACACCTGCGCCGCACTTCCGTGATAAAAAATTTATCAAACGGTTGAAAACCGGCCCATCTGTCACGGGCCTGTCATTTTGGTGATGGACTCCTCTGCGATTGCTTCTACCCTGTCATTTTCAAGACAGAGCAAGCTTCATCCGAAGGAGTTCCCATGTCGTCGCTTCTCGCTCTCCACCCCATTACCCGGCGTTCGCTTCTGGGCGGCATCGCAGCCTCCTCGGCGCTGGTGATGCTGCACCCTTTTGCTGCGCGTGCGGCGGCCAACCAGGCGCATCTGCGCATCATGGAAACGACCGATATCCATGTTCACGTCTTTCCCTATGATTATTACGCCGACAAGCCGAACGACACGATGGGACTGGCGCGCACGGCCTCGATCATAGACACCATCCGCGCCGAAGCCGGAAATTCGATGCTGGTGGACAATGGCGACTTCCTGCAGGGCAACCCGCTCGGCGACTATATCGCCTATGAGCGCGGCATGAAGGCCGGCGACAAGCACCCCGTGATCAACGCCATGAACGTGCTGGGTTACGATTGCGGCACGCTCGGCAACCACGAATTCAATTACGGTCTCGACTATATGTCGAACACGCTGGCGGGTGCGGGCTTCCCTTACGTCTGCGCCAACCTCACCAAGGGCCAGCTTGCTTCCGATCCGAAGAACGACGAGCTGTTCTTCAAGCCCTATGTCATTCTGGAGAAGCAGATCCGCGACGGCGGCGGCGTGACGAGCCCGGTCAAGGTCGGCATCATCGGCTTCGTGCCGCCGCAGATCATGATGTGGGATTCCAAGAACCTCGAGGGCAAGGCGCAGACGCGCGATATCGTCGAGGCAGCGAAAGCCTGGGTGCCGGTCATGAAGGAGGAAGGTGCGGATATCGTCATCGCCCTTTCCCATTCCGGTATCGACGGCAAGGGCCAGACCGAGCGCATGGAAAACGCCTCGCTTTATCTGGCGGGTGTCGAAGGCATCGACGCGATCTTCACCGGCCACCAGCATCTCGTCTTCCCCGGTCCGAAGACCTGGGACGGCATCGAGGGCGCGGATGCGGTCAAGGGCACGCTGATGGGCAAGCCGGCGGTGATGGCCGGTTTCTGGGGCTCGCATATGGGCCTCATCGACCTGCTGCTCGAAAAGGACGGCAAGAGCTGGAAGATCGTCGACTTCACCTCCGAAGCCCGGCCGATCTACCACCGCGACGAAAACCGCAAGGTCGTCGCCGATTTCACAGACAAGGCGGAAGTCCTCGCCGCCGCCAAGGCCGATCACGAGGCGGCCCTTGCCTATGTGCGCCGTCCCGTCGGCAAGACCTCCGCGCCGCTCTATTCCTATTTCGCGCTGGTGGCCGACGATCCTTCCGTGCAGATCGTCTCCAATGCCCAGACCTGGTACACCAAGGACATGCTGAAGGAAGGGCAATATAAGGATCTGCCCGTGCTTTCGGCGGCAGCCCCCTTCAAGTCCGGCGGTCGCGGCGGTGCGGATTATTATACCGATGTCCCCGCCGGTGATATCGCCATCAAGAACGTCGCCGATCTTTACCTCTACCCCAACACGGTGCAGGCGGTGCTGATCAACGGTGCGCAGGTGAAGAACTGGCTGGAAATGTCGGCCGGCATGTTCAATACGGTGGAGGCCGGCGCAAAGGATGCGCCGCTGCTGAATGCGGACTTCCCGTCCTATAATTTCGATGTCATCGACGGCGTGACCTATCAGATCGACATTTCCAAACCGGCGAAATTCGACAAGGACGGCAAGGCCGTCAACCCGGACAGCAACCGCATCGTCAACCTGCAATTTGAAGGCAAGCCGATCGATCCCGAACAGAAATTCGTGGTGGCGACCAATAATTACCGGGCGAGCGGCGGCGGCAAATTCCCCGATATCGCCGGCGACAAGGTGATCTTCGTGGCCCCCGATACCAACCGCGACGTCATCGTGCGCTATATCATCGATCAGGGCACCATCAACCCGTCTGCGGATGCGAACTGGTCCTTTGCGCCGGTGGCCAATACCACGGCGATCTTCGAGACCGGCCCCAAAGGCCGCCACTATGCGGCCGATATCAAGGGCGCGAAGATCGAGGATGCCGGCGACGGTGCGGAAGGTTTCGCGAAGTTCCGTCTGGTTCTTTGAGGGCTGCGGCCCTTCGGCTGTTGGCGGCAGGGTGAAGCTCTGCCGTCATCCTTGGGCCTGTCCCAAGGATCTCACCACGTCAACAAAATCAATCCGTAGCAGATCCTCGGGACAAGCCCGAGGATGACGCCGAGTTTGATGAAAACTATCGGCAATACCGAGGGCTATCCCCTCAATCGCGCCCACCGAGCGCTCGCAGCAGAAGCGGTAGTTCCAATGGCGGTTTCTGCTCGATGCGCCGATAATCGCTGCCATCGCGGTTACGGCGGATGAGCCTCAGGCCGACCATGTCGCGCCTCAGCATGGCCGCATCCCCGAACAGGTGCAGGCTATCCAGAAAGCTGCTGAATTCGCGCTCTGAAAAGCTCCGCCCGGCGGGAATTTTCGCCCATAGATACCAGAGGCACAGTTCCTGCTGGGAGCGGCGGGCCGGCCATTGCATCAGCCGGCCGGCGGCGTCGAAGACACGAACGGTCTTCAGCACCCTGCCCTCATTGGCTGCCGGCAGCATATCTGGCCGGGATGGTCCGCTGTCATCGGATGGCTCGCGTGAGGCTCGCAAATGCTGGAAATTTCGGAACCCGGCAGCCCGGCTCAGAAGATTGAGCATCTCCACATGGCTTGGCTTTCGGTCCAGCCTGCCGATCTGTTCGCGGACGGATTTGGCGAAAGTCGAAAGGTCGGCAATATCAATGGAAAGGATCGAACGTGGCATGACTTACCCTCAAGTGCCATTCCGAAAAGGTGTCGCTGATCGCCGGCTTCCGACATGGCACGGGATAAGTGCTGTCAAACTTTAAAAATGCAGGTTTAGCTTCCCTTGCGGGACGGCGATGCCTCGGTGAACTGCTGACCGTGATCTAGGTATAGGCAGGCGGCCCGCCCACGTCAATTGGCCTTGCTGGCATAGCGCCGGGGTTGCCGCGCGTTTCTTCTCCCCGCCGGGGAGAAGGTGGCCCCGCTCGGTCCAGATATAATTAGACAATGTCACTCAGCGGCGACAGAAATGCTCCTCTGCTTGTGAGCAGCAAGCATCCCGTTGAAATCCTTATGGTTCGGACAGGCAGAGAGGCGTTGCTGAAATGCTTCGGCAAGCCATTGGCCGGCAGGGCCGGCGGGTGAATCGACCCGCCGCAGCGCAAAGAGCGGATATTCGCCCTGTTCATAGGCCTCGAGTTCAAGCGCCTTGAGGCTGCCATTGGTGATGTCGTTACGGACGATCGATGCGGGCAGGCCGCCCCAGCCCAGACCGCCCTTGATGAGCTGGTATTTCGTGGCGATATCGCTGACCCGCCATGTCTTGTAGGAAAGCACATTGAAATCGCGGCCCTTGGTCAGGCCGGATGCATCGGTGACGACCAGCTGAACCTCCTCGCGCACATCGGCCAGGCCCAGCGGCCGCTCGATCTGCGCGAGCGGGTGATCCGACGCAACGACCGGCAACATGAAGGAATGGCCGACCTTTTCGACGACGAGTTCATCGTCCTGGCGCAGCATCGCCCCGCCGATGCCAATACCTGCCTTGCGGGAGAGCACCATCTCCATGACCATGCCCAGCTCGCCGACATTGAGGCTGAGAGTGACGGTTGGGAACTGCTGGCGAAAATCCCGCAGCACGGCCACCATGGCCTCCGCCGGCACCATGGTGCTGATGGCGACCGAGAGTTCCGCCTCAAGCCCCTGCTTCAGCCCCTTGGCGCGGGCGCGCATCTCCTGCAGGCCGGCGACGATGCGCCTTGCATCCTCCAGCATGGCGCGGCCTTCATCCGTCAGCTTCGGCTGACGCACGCCGCTGCGCTCGAACAGCGTCACTTCAAGCTGCGCCTCGAGATTGGCGATGGTGTAGCTGACCACCGACTGGGCGCGATTGAGCGCCCGTGACGCGGCGGAAAAACTGCCGGTCTCGGCCACCGTCAAAAACACCTGCAATTGATCGAGCGTCGGGTTCGCGTCCATGTCCCATCCATTTCATCGATAGATTGCTTCCACATTATCACAGTTTTCTTGATGGCAGTAATTTTTCATATAGAGCGCAAAGGAAGGGCGTCGTGCTCTCCCGCCCTCCCAAGGCGCCCGTCAATTCATCGCATATGCAAGGAAAGACCATGTCCAACATTCTTCTCATCACCTCCAGCCCGCGTGGCGACGAATCGGTTTCCAACAAGTTTGCCGGTGAACTCGCCAGCAAGCTGAAGGCCAAGTCGGCTTCCAACACCCTTGTCCATCGCGATCTCGCTGCTGACCCGATCCCGCATCTCGACACCGTCAAGACCGCCGCCATCCGCAAGGCGCCCGACCAGCGCACCGCCGAAGAAGCGGTTGCCGCCGATTATTCCGACAAGCTGGTAACCGAGCTTCTGGCCGCCGATACCGTCGTCATCGGCACCGGCCTCATCAATTTCAACATTTATTCCGGCCTGAAGTCGTGGATAGACAATGTCGCCCGCGCCGGCCAGACCTTCAAATACACCGAAACCGGCCCGGTCGGCCTCGCCACCGGCAAGAAGGTCTACATCGTTCTGGCTGCGGCCGGCGTTTACTCCGAAGGCCCGGCCGTATCGATGAACCATGCCGTTCCTTACCTGAAGACCGTTCTCGGCTTCATGGGCATGACCGATGTGGAAGTCATCTATGTCGAAGGCCTGGCATTCGGTCCGGAAGCCGTTGAAAAGGCTGTGGCCGCCGCTGAAGCCAAGGTTGCCGAGCTGGCGCAGGCCGCCTGAGACCTTTAAATGTCTGGGCGATGCCGGCCAAGATTGCCGGTATCAGCCGACCCACATTCCGTAACGGCCGTGGACCTGGTCCCGGCCGTTATTTTTTGCCGCATAGAGCCGTGCGTCGGCCTCCGATAGGAGCGCGCGGAAAAGCTGCCCATCCTCGAAAGCGGTGGCGACGCCGATACTGACGGTCAGCGGCGAACCGTCCGGCCGTTGCAGGTCCGCAAGGATCGCGGCCCGGAGACTGTCCGAAAATGCCAGCGCCGTTTCATGCGTCATCGCCGGCAGGAGCGCCACGAATTCCTCGCCGCCGAAGCGGTAGAGATGTCCCAGCGGCTGCACGGCGCGCTTCAGGACGGCAGCAAATTCCCGCAGGATCTCATCGCCCTGCAGGTGCCCGAACGTATCGTTGACGGTCTTGAAATGATCGATATCGACAATCAGCACGCTGACCGGTCGCTTTTTCTCAAGGCATTCCACGACAACCGAGGGCGCATCGAGTTCCATGCGGGCGCGGTCCGATACGCCGGTCAGCATATCGCGTCCGGAGCGGGACAGAAGCTCCTCGTAACGTTCCCTGAAAGTGAGATCGTTGAAGACATCGGCAACGCTGCGGCGTGTCAGAAAGCGGCCCTTGGCCGATGTTAGCCAGAGATAGGTGGCAAACAGCAGCGAATAGATGCCGACTGCCGCCATCTTCGCCTTCCAGCCATCGTAAAAGACATCGAGAGGTGCGTTGAACAACAATCGCAGCGCCCCATAAAAACCCGCCTGATCGAAACTCAGGATAACGACGCCGCAGATCGCGAAGCGCAGCACGATATGGCGCTGCAGATAACGCCCCAGCTTTTCGTAAAACAGGATGATGGCGATGGCGTCGATATAAAGCAGGCTGGTTCCCCATACCATCAGCACGCCCATCTCATCCAGAAATGCGGTGCTGACCGATTGCCCGGGAACAATCGCCACCGTCTGATGGAAACGGATGATCTGCGCCATGGCGACGGTCACTATATTGCCGAGAAACAGGCCGTAGATCGGCTGTCGAACGACCGCCGCGTCCTCCCGCATATAGAGCATGAGGATCATCATCAGCTTGCCGGCAAAAAGAATCGATGAGCCGGGCGACGCCACACCGAAAGGCAGCTGCACGTAAAAGACGGCCGCGAGATAGGTTTCGAGGAAGTGCATAACCCCCAGCGCGGTGAGAAAAACACCGATGCCGAGAATATGCCGGTAATGAAGGAAGGCCGTCATTACCGAGAAATAGACGACGGCTTCCGTCAGAAAGAGGGCGAGATTTGCCCATTGCATCGGCACATGCCTTACCTATCCGCGCCACGCGGCGTCAGTGGCGCGCGGCTTCACATTTTGAGAAGGATAGGCCGAAGCAAACAACGGAATCTTAATATCCGGGGCAAGAATGCGTCATCATTTTCCTGGGAAAAGCGAAGCGCCGTTCTGGTCGATGATGAGCTTCGCCTTGCGGATCGTGAACTCAACCGCATCGTCCATGCTGGTGAAGACGTCGGCGCGCACGAATTCATGCACCAGCACTTCATCGCCGGCCTTTTTTTCGATGCGGCCCGCCAGGCGGAACTGGCCGCCTTCCTTGATCGGCGTCGCATAGATCAGATAGTCGCCATGCGCATGCGGCTCCGCCTGGGCCGTCTTCTGCGGCGCGTCGGAGGACGGCTGGCCGGAGCCGAAGGCCGAGAGGATTTTGGAAAAAAACGATGCCATGGCTTTCACTCCCTCAATCTGTGTCAGTTTTGAAGGGCGGAGGCGATCCGCCCTTCCCTGCCTTTCGCTCCCCGATCAGATGATCAGGTTCGACAGGATGTCGTTTTCGGTGATGTCCTCATAACCGAGACCAGCGGCTTCGAAGCGTTCCAGCAGGCCGGCGAAGTTCTCCTTCGCGCTGGTTTCGATACCGATCAGGATCGAACCGAAATTGCGGGCCGATTTCTTCAGATATTCGAAACGGGCGATATCGTCATCCGGGCCGAGCAGGTTGAGGAAATCGCGCAGCGCGCCGGGGCGCTGCGGCAGGCGCAGAATGAAGTATTTCTTCACGCCCGTATAACGCATGGCGCGTTCCTTCACATCCGGAAGGCGCTCGAAATCGAAATTGCCGCCGGAAACCACGGCAATGACCGTCTTGCCTTCCAGCCTCTCGCGGCCGAGCTTTTCCAGCGCGGCAATCGCCAGCGCGCCGGCCGGCTCCAGCACCACGCCTTCGAGATTCAGCATCTCGATGATCGTCACGCAGATGGCGTTTTCCGGGATGAGCATGACCTGCTCGGCCGGAAAATCCTTCAGGGCCTTGAAGTTCAGGTCGCCAATGCGGGCAACGGCGGCGCCGTCGACGAAATTGTCGACCTTGGTGAGCGTCACCGGTTCGCCGCGTTCGAGGCTTTTCTTCAGGCTCGGCGCCCCTTCCGGCTCGCAGAACACGAAGTTCTCCTTGCGGACCGTGCCGGCGAGAAAGCCCGAAAGACCGGCAGAAAGACCGCCGCCGCCGACGGGCATGACGACGATATCCGGCTTCGTGCCTTCCGGAAGCTGATCCATGATCTCGGCGGCGACCGTCGCCTGGCCTTCGATGATGTCCTCATGGTCGAAGGGCGGCACCATGTAGCCGTCATTGTCCTCAACATATTTGCGGGCAGCGGCGTAACACTGGTCGAATATATCGCCCACCAGACGGATGCTGATGAATTCGCCGCCGAAGATGCGGGTCTTTTCGATCTTCTGCTGCGGTGTCGTCACCGGCATGAAAACAACGCCGTGAACACCGAAATGACGGCAGGCGAAAGCAAAGCCCTGCGCATGGTTGCCGGCCGAAGCACAGACGAAAACCTTGTTCTTGCCGGCCTTGGCCACCGCCTTGCGCAGGAAGTTGAATGCGCCTCTAATCTTGTAGGAACGAACCGGGGACAGATCCTCACGCTTCAGCCAAATCGACGCGCCATACCGACGGCTGAGATGTTCATTCAACTGCAACGGCGTTTCCGGGAATATTTCCCGCACTTCTCGCCGCGCTGCTTCCACAAGCTGCTTGTCCACGATAGTCAATCCATTGAAATTCATAATGGCACCCGCTATGCCATAGGAAGACGTCCGAGACAAAGACTCATTTCAGCGCGGCAACAAACTCCGGGTTTCATTTCTTGAACAGCAACCTTCTGCGCTCGGTCATATATGTGGCGTCCATCTTCGGGCTTTACATGGCGACGGCCATGTTCCTGCCGGCGCTCACCGATCTTTATTACGGCAATGACGACTGGATGGTGTTTGCGCTGTCAGGGTTCATGTGCGGGGGCTTTGCGCTTGCCTGCGCGCTGGCGACGCGCGGCCCGATTGCTGCCTTCAACAAACGTTTCGGCTTTCTGCTCGTCAACCTGCTCTGGCTGGTGTTTTCCATTGTCGGCGCGGTTCCGCTTTACCTGTCCGAACTCAACCTGACGCTCGGCCAGGCGCTGTTCGAATCCGTTTCCGCGATTACGACGACGGGGTCTACAGCCATTGCCGGTCTCGACAACGCGCCGCAGGGCATCCTTCTGTGGCGTTCGCTGCTGTGCTGGCTTGGCGGTATCGGTATCGTGGCGCTTGGCCTCTTCATCCTGCCGCTGCTGCGCGTTGGCGGCATGACCTTCTTCCGCATGGAATCTTCCGATACCGGCAACGACCGGCCTTTTGCGCGGCTGGCGAGCTTCACCCGGGCTTTCGTGGCCATTTACATCATCATGACGCTTGCCTGTACCATCGCTTACGATTTTGCCGGCATGTCGCATTTCGATGCGCTGAACCATGCCATGTCGACGGTCGCGACCGGCGGTTTTTCCACCCATGACGCGTCTTTCGCCTATTTCGACAATACGGCGCTCTTGTGGATCGCCACCATCTTCCTGATCTTCGGCAGCCTGCCCTTCTCGGTCATGATCCTGCTGGCCGTACGGCGGCGGCTGGAGACGCTGCGCGACCCGCAGATCGCCGTCTTCCTCGGTTATCTCTGTGCGATCTCGATTGCGGTCGGCGTCTACCATCATTTCAGGAACGGCGTGCCGCTGGATGACGCGCTCAGCCATTCCTTCTTCAATATGACCTCGATCCTTTCGACCGGCGGCTTTGCCAGCGACGATTATACGCTCTGGGGGCCTTTCGTCGTCGTCGTCGCCTTTTTCGCAACCTTCATGGGCGGCTGTTCCGGCTCGACGGCGGGCGGTATCAAGGCCTATCGTTTTCTCATCATGTTCAACGTGGTGCGCGCCGGGCTAAAAAAGCTGATCTATCCGAACGCGGTCTATTCGGTGCGTTACGGCCAGCAGGTGGTCGATCCCGATACGATCCGGACGATCTTCCTGTTCGTCAGCTGCTTCATTGCCCTGTGGATCGCCGGCAGCCTTGCCATGAGCCTGATGGGTTACGATTTCCTGACCGCCACCTCGGCCGTTGCGACCTCACTCGCCAATGTCGGGCCCGGCATCGGCCCGATCATCGGCCCGGCGGGGAATTTCTCCACCATCAGCGATCCCGCGCTTTATCTCCTCTCGGTCCTGATGCTGCTCGGACGTCTGGAAATCCTGACGGTTCTGGTGCTGCTGATGCCGATCTTCTGGCGCAGCTGATGTCGTGGCACACTTGTTGAGCGCCGGCGAATAAAGCGCTTGACCTTCCCACGTTGGAATAGTCCAGGCTCCTCCTGTTAGAATTCCAAACCATGGAGAACCGCCTATGTGTACCGCTCACCAGCATCACGCCGAAACCACCACGGCACCGGTCGATGCAGACCTTTCTTTTCACGTTGAAGACATGACCTGCGGTCACTGCGCCGGAGTGATCAAGGGCGCGATCGAAAAGACCGTTCCCGGCGCTGCCGTGCATGCCGATCCGGCAAGCCGCACGGTCGTGGTTGGCGGCGTCTCCGATGCAGCACGTATTGCCGAAATCATCACCGCTGCAGGCTATACGCCGGAAGCGCGCGCCTGATCCGAAGAGATACCGGCGGCGCTTCATCCCTGCAGCCGCCGGATCGCCCCACCTGCCCCGCTTCACGCTGCATTATGTGACGGTTTTGGACGGCATCCGTCCCTCTTTCCTCCCCGATGGCGAATGCCCTCTCCCTTTCAATCAGGGATGACGGAGGAGATTTTTCCAGTTTAATAAAGCGAATCATCCACATGCCGTCACACCGGCCTTGTGAACCTGTCTGTTCCCCTCCTCCGTCATTCCGGCCTTGAGCCGGAATCCAGCCGACGTGCGTCTGTACGGCGGGAAGACTCCTTTCAGCCCAAGGACTTGGGCTGGCTGGATTCCGGCTCAGGGCCGGAATGACGGAGGAGAGGTTCAAGGGCCTCATCACAAAAAAGATCCGGCTCTTGCGAGCCGGGTCCCTCTCAATCAGCACCGTCGCACCAACTTACTTTGTCGCCAGATCCTTGGTCATGACAAAATAGTTCAGCGGATGCGGCTTGTAGTTTTCGAGCTTTGCCGAATAGGCATCGAACACGGTCTCATGGATGAGGAAGACGGAGACGGCTTCGTCATAAATCTTCTTCGCCGCTTCGCCGTAAATGGCGTAACGCTTGGTGGGTTCGCCCGCCGAATAGGCGGATTTGATCAGCTTGTCCGTCTCCGCATTGCAATAATGCGAGATATTGTAGCTGCCGCCGCAGGTGTAGTCGGCATTCAGGAAACCGGCCGGTTCGGCGACATCAGTGGCGTAACCGCGAGACAGCAGCGCCATGTCGAAGTTGCCGGCCAGCATATCGGGCTCGATGGCGCTGTAATCGGCAACGCGGACATCGACCTTGATGCCGATTTCCTGCAACTGCGCCTGGATGATCGCCGCGACGTCCTTTAGTTCGGTCTTTGCAGTATAGGCAAGGAGCGTCACCTTAAGGCTGCCGGGTGCAACGCCGGCCTCTTTCAGCAGATCCTTGGCTTTTTCCACGTCATAAGCGGGTTTGGTTTCCTTTGCAGCCCACGGTTCGCCGGCCGCAAAAGGCATGGTCGCGCCCTTGACCACGCCTTCATAGATACTCTCGGCGATACCACCCGTATCGATGGCGGCCTGGATCGCCTGGCGCACCTTGATATTGTTGAAAGGCGGCTTTGAATTGTTCAGCAGCAACTCGGTGATACGCGGCGACGGGATTGGCGCGACCTTGACGCCATCGGTGGATTCGATGGTCTTGACCGTCCATGGCGGCACGAGCCGCGAAACCTGCGCTTCCCCGGTTCGGACCTGGGTGGCGCGTGTGTCGGCATCGGGCACGAAATTGACACGGCCGCCGGAAAGTTTCGGCATGCCGCCCCAATAGTCGTGATTGGCCGTCAGAACCATATGCTGGCTGGGATCGACCTCGGTGATCTTGAAAGGTCCGGTGCAGGTTCCGATCGGGTCGACCTTACCGTCCTTATAGGCGGATGGAGCAAGGATGGAGGTGGCGGGGCTTGCCATCTGCGCCGGCAGCAGCACAGAGGGTTCGATCGTCGTGATCTTCACCACATCATCGCCGCCGGCTTCGACGGCGGCAATCAGCTTCGGAGAGAAGGCACGGGCGGGCACGGGCGCTTTTAAGAGATTGCTGAGTGCATTGACCGCGGCCTTGGCATCGAGCGGTTCGCCGTTCTGGAACTTGACGTCCTTGCGCAGCTTGAATTCCCACACCTTGGGATCAGACTGCTTCCAGGACTCGGCGAGGCTTGGCTCCAGCTTCATGTCATAACCGACACGCACCAGGCTTTCGAAACAACCCGCACGCGAGCCGAGATAGGCGTCGTCGGAAGCCATCTGCCAGCCGGTCTTCACACCGAAATTATCGTCATAGGTAATCGTGGCGGCCTCTGCCGCATGCGTTCCAAACGAAACCACAATGGCGCATGACGCCAAAAGTGCGTGCTTCATCATAGAATATTCCCCTTTTATTTTTGATGACAACGCTCACAATTCGTATATTTTCACGAAATTTCACTCAATCATTACAAAGGCAATAAGAATACCCTATGGATATCTCTCGATTATCCATTCGAATATTATCTATTTTACGTTTTGTACTCGGAATTTTATTCCGATATTAATCCGTAAACACACAATTCATCTGTTTTTACGGCAACAGAAAACTGTAACTGCGTTGTCCGTCAGCCCCATTCCCGCCAGCGATGGCAGCGCGCGAAATGCTCGCCGGAAACGCCTTCCAGAACGGGTTCCACCTCGCCGCATATCCCGGTCGCATATTTGCAGCGGGTGTGGAATTTGCAGCCGTTGGGAGGATTGAGAGGGCTCGGCAGATCGCCGTCCAGAAGCATCTCCGGTGCATATAACCCCGTCTCGTCCAGCATCGAGGATGCAATGAGAGCCTTGGTATAGGGGTGCTTCGGCGCCCGGAAAAGTTCCTCCCGGTCGGCTATCTCAACGACGCGTCCGAGATACATCACGGCGATGCGATCACAGAGATAACGCACCACGCGCAGATCGTGGGAAATCATCAGAACCGTCAAACCGTGACGGCGCTTCATGTCCATCAGAAGGTTCAGGATCTGCGTGCGCATCGAGGCGTCGAGCGCCGATGTCGGCTCGTCGCAGACAAGGAAGCTCGGATTGAGAAGCAGGGCGCGGCCGATGACGACGCGCTGCAACTGTCCGCCGGAACACTGGCTCGGATACCGATCGTAAAAAGAGCCGTCGAGGCCGACCTCTTCCAGCATCCGGAAAACCCGGGCCGTGCGCTCCTCGCGCGTGCCGATGCCATGCTGGGCAAGCGGCGCTTCCATGCTCTGGCCGATACGCATGCGCGGATCGAGTGCGGAATAAGGGTCCTGAAACACCAGTTGCACGACCCGGCGCATGCGCCGCAGCGCCTCGCCCTGCATGTGCAGCATATCGTTCTGCCCGATGCTGACCTCGCCTTTCGTTGCGTGGGTCAGCCGCGTAATCAGCCCGGCAACCGTGCTTTTGCCGCATCCGGATTCACCGACGAGACCAAGCACTTCCCCCTCACCGATCGTCAGGGAAACATCGTCGACGGATTTCACCACACGGTGACCGAAGCCCGATATGGGATAATATTTGCAAAGGTTCTTCGCGACCACGAAGGGCCGCTTGCCGTTTTCCGCCGATGGCGGGGTCTGTGTCGTCGCTGTCGCTAGCATCGTCGCCCTCCCTCAGCAGACCGTGTGACCGGCATGATCGTGACCGGCATGATCGTGGTTGGCATGGTCGTGACCGACCGCCCAGCACCGCGCCTTGCGCCCTTCGGGCAAGGCATTCAGATCCGGTTCCGAGGCCATGCAGCGGCCGCTCATGCCTGCCGAATTGGCAAGCGCGCAGCGCGGATGAAACCGGCAGCCGCAGGACATGTCATGGGCCTGCGCACTGGAGCCGGGGATCGTCAGCAACTGCCCCTCGCTGTCGGTGGTCAACAGCGAACAGCTGATGAGCGCCTTGGTATAGGGGTGCTGCGGCGCCTTGAGGATCGCCTGGGTCGGCCCCTCCTCGACGATGCGGCCGGCATACATGACCGCGATCCGGTCCGCGAAGGCGGCGACGACCGAGAGATCGTGGGTGATGAGCAGCGTGGCAAGCCGGCGCTTGCGGCGCTCGTCGTCGAGCAGGCGCAGGATTTGTGCCTGAACGGTGACATCAAGCGCCGTCGTCGGTTCGTCTGCGATCAGAAGCTGCGGATTGCCGGAGAGTGCGGCCGCAATCATCACACGTTGCGCCATGCCGCCGGAAAGCTCATGCGCAAAGCACTGCGCCCGCGCCGACGGATCGGGAATGCCGACATCCGACAGAAGGCCGACGACCCGGTTAAGTGCGGCATGCCGGCTCATTTTACGGTGAATCCAGAGCGGCTCCGCCACCTGCGTCCTCACCCGGCTTGTCGGGTCGAGCATGGCTTGCGGCTGCTGGAACAGCATGCTGATATCGGCGCCGCGCAGCGCATCGAGTTCGGAAGATGACAGAGCGAGAATGTCGCGCCCGGCAAAGGAAATGCGGCCGGAATTGATTTCCGCGCCCTGCGGCAAAAGCCGCATCAGCGACAGCGCCGTCATGCTCTTGCCCGACCCGGATTCGCCGACGAGAGCGACGACTTCTCCGGCGTTGACGGAAAGCGTCAGGCCCGAAATAACAAACTTGCGACCATTTTGCGCCGGCACGGAAACGTGCAGGTCCTCTATCTCCAGAAGCGGTGCGCATTCAGGGGACATGGCCGTATTGGCAAGCGTTTGTCCTTCGATATTCATAAGAGTTCCCCTTATTTTTATTGAATCGGAGGCATTGCGTATTCTTCATGCGGCTTCAGACGATATTACTCTCCTTCCGGTTCCGTTGCGTCATCTATGTTTGACAATCGTCAAATCGACCATTGCCCGTTGGCAGGCGTCAATGACCGTTGGTTTTCTTCGTTTCCAGGTTCAGGCCATGGCCGATCCACGTCACGCTCAGCGCCGCCAGGAAAATCGCCAGACCCGGTGCGATGACGAGAACGGGCATCCGTTCCGCGTAAGCCTGCGCATCGGCCAGCATCAGCGCCCAGTCGGCGGCCGGCGGCTGTACGCCAAGGCCCAGAAACGACAATCCGCCCACCGTGATCAGCTTGTGGCCAAAGCGCAGGAACGCCACGGCCGCAATGGGCCAGATCGTGTTGGGAATGATATGCCGGAAGATGATGAAGCGCCGTGTGCAGCCGAGCACCTCTGCCGCGCGGATATATTCGCGGGAATTGATCGAGAGCGTCAGCCCCCGCGCCAGCCGCGCAAAAGGTGTCCAGCCAACGATGGTCAGCGACGCGATCAGCGTGCCATATCCCGGACCGAAAATGGCGACGAGGAAAATCGCAATCACCACGTCCGGTATGGCGATGAGCAGGTCCACGATGCGCATCAGCACTTCGTCGAGGATGCCACGGCTGCGGCCGCTGATGATGCCGATGAAGGTTCCGATCACGACCGACAGAATGACGGTGATGGCGGCAATCGTGACCGTGAAGCGGCCGCCGATCAACAACCGGCTCAAGACATCCCGCCCGAGATGGTCCGTCCCCAGCCAATAGGCGGCGCTCGGCGCATTCAGCCTGAGCCGAAGGCTCTGCTTTGCCGGATCATAGGGCGAAATCCACGGCGCGATCACCAGCAGCAGGATGATGACGAGAAAAATCGCCGATCCCGCATAGAAGGTCCAGTGCCGACGGCGGATGAAATCCGTGAACCGGGCGAGGTTCGAAGGGCGCTTGGGCGTGGTCATCGGCATGGCGGCGGCAGACGCGCTCGGGAAGTGGCTAATGGTCATGGTGAGCTCGCATTGCTGGATTGATCAGGACATAAAAGCTGTCGGCCAGGGTATTGATCAGGATGGAGAGCGCCACGATGCAGATGAAACCGCCCTGCAGCATCGGAATATCGCGATTGACCACGGCGTCGTAGAGAAGACGGCCCATGCCGGGAATGGCGAAGATCACTTCCACGACCACCGATCCGCCAAGCAGGCCGGCAAGCCACAGGGCGAAGAAGGTGACCACCGGCAGCGAGCCGTTGCGGATGCCGTGGCGCATAACCGTGCCATGCATGCCGAGACCGCGGCTGCGGGCCGCCGTGATATAGGGCGCGCGCAGAACCTCGGCCATTGCCGCCCGCGTCACCTGGGTGAAATAGGCGAGCGGCCGCAACGTCAGGGTAAGTGCGGGAAGCACCAGCGAACGCCAGCTATCCCATCCGGCCGAGGGTAACCAGCCGAGATAGAGCGCGAAGACCAGCGCCGACATGGGCGCAAACCAGTATTCGGGCGTTGCAACGAAGGTCTGGATCATCAGCGTCGCGAAATTGTCCAGCCGACCGCCGGGACGCATCGCCGCCAGGGTGCCGAGCGGCAGGGCGACGGCCACCGCGACCGCCAGCGCCGTCAGCGCCAGCGTCACCGACACCCAGAGCGATCGCAAAAGCTCGGCGGCGACCGGCTGGCTGCTGGTGAAGGAAAATCCGAGATCGCCCCGCAGCGCGCCCGACAACCATGCGAAATATTGCGCATAGAGCGGGCGGTCCAGTCCGAGGCTGACCCTGAGCGCCTCGACCGCGTGAGGATCGAGCGCCGTATCGCGCATGCGCGACATGAGAATGGTGCGGGCCGGATCGCCGCCCGCCATATAGGGCAGAAGAAACGCGATGACGGACACGATCGCCAGCATCAGGCACAGAATAAGGAAGCGCTGTATTATCTGTATCCACATGGCTTGGTCTCCTTCACCACAATTGGCGTCTGCACTGCAATCCACGCCCGTTTCCCAAAAGGAAAACGGCCGCTTATTTCACCGGGCGCTGTAGATCCATCACCGGACCGGAGGTGCCCTTCAGCATTCCGGTGCGCTTGGGCACGATGGCCACGGTCGTAAAATCGATATCCTCGGCATGGGCGAGATCATGGATGATCGGGCAATCCGGCTCACCGTTGTCAGGGCAATAGGTTGCGAGGTTTCGCAGCGTATCGGCCATCTCGCGAAGCGTATGCATCTTCGCTTCCAGATCGACGACATGTTCCATGACGATGCGTTTGACATCGCAGGAGGCGCCGCCCGGATCGCGCCAGAGCGTCATGAGCTGCCTGATCTTTTCGATGGAAAAACCGAGATCGCGTCCGCGCCGGATGAAACGCAGCGTTTCCAGATCATTGGCCGTATAGACCCTGTATCCCGACTCCGTACGGTTTGCCGATTTGATCAGGCCGATTGTCTCGTAATGCCTGATCATCTTCGCAGAAACACCGGATGCGGTGGCGGCTGTGCCAATATTCATCGATCCTGCTCCTATCTTTCCGGGGTGAAAAACACGTCTGCATGAATGTCGGCGGTGCGCATGCCGCGCGCCAGAAGCTGCGGCACCGTCGCCTCGATCATGGCCGGCGGGCCTGCAATATAGGCTTTCCAGCCATCGAGATCGTCGAAATCATCCGCCACGGCCGCACCGACATAACCGCACCGGATATCGGCATGTTCCTCATGCGAGAGCACCGGAACGAAACTCAGATTGCCATGCCGCGCGGCAAGATCGCCGAAGCGGTCGAGCATATAGAGATCACGCTCGGCGCGCGCGCCGAAATAGACATGAACCGGTCGTTCGCGGCCCGTTGCGAGCGCCGCCTCGACAACGGCCTTGACGGGAGCGAGCCCCGAACCGCCGGCAATGCCGAGGATCGGCCCGCAATGTTTTTCCCGCAGAAACGAAGAGCCGAAAGGCCCGACTATCGTGACGGGGTCACCCGCGCTGGCGAGCGAGAAGATGCGGCTGCTCGTCATGCCGCCGGGAACATGCCGGATGTGGAATTCAATCAGTTCCTCATCCACCCTGCTGGCAATGGAATAATCGCGCGGCGAACAGTCGGGATAAAGCAGGCGCACATATTGTCCGGGTTTGAAGGTAAACCGCCCGCGATCGTCAAGCCGGATGCGGATGAGCTTGATATCATGCGTCGCGTCCACCGCCTCCGCAACCACGCCCTCAAAGCGGCCGGTCGGAATATCGGCGATCTCATCCGCCCCGTCGAGCCAGCTGATCGTCATGTCGCTCAGCGGCACGGCACGGCAGGCGAGCGTCAGGCCATCGGCTTTATCCTCTTCGGTCAAGGAGAAGGGCGTATGCTTGAGAAGATCGATTTCGCCGGAAATGAGATGAGACTTGCAGGCGCCGCAGCGGCCCATGCGACAGCCATGCGGATAAGTAACCCCTGCCGCCAGTGCGGCCTGAAGCACGGTCTCACCCTGCGCCGCCATGATGCTGCGTCCGATCTGCGGCAGATAGATTGTGTTGCCAGGCGTCATCATGTCCGCCTCCTATTCGGCCGCTGCGAGCTGCATGCCGGACGATCTGTCCACCAGCGGCGCGCGGAAGCTTTTCAGGCGCAGCGCGTTCGTCAATACGAAGACGCTGGAAAGCGCCATGGCTCCGGCGGCAAGGACAGGCGACAGCAGAACGCCGTTGACAGGATACAATATTCCGGCCGCCACGGGAACGAGAGCGGCATTGTAAGCGAAGGCCCAGAACAGATTCTGGCCGATATTGCGGATCGTGGCCTTGGAGAGCGCGATGGCATTGGCGACGCCGCGCAAATCGCCAGACATCAGCACCACATCGGCGCTTTCAATGGCGACATCCGTGCCCGTGCCGATAGCAAGGCCGACATCGGCGGCGGCCAGCGCCGGCGCATCGTTGATGCCATCGCCGACAAAGGCGACACGTCGCCCGCCGGCGGCAAGCCTCTTGACGGCCTCCACCTTGCCGTCGGGCAGCACTTCCGCAACAACCTCGTCAATGCCGAGGCGGCGGGCGATGGCTTCAGCGGTGCGGCGATTGTCACCCGTGATCATCGTGACCTTGAGGCCGAGCGCATGCAGCGCCGCAATCGCTTCCGGGGTGGTTTGCTTGACCGGATCGGCAACCGCGACGATCGCGGCCAGCCTGCCATCGACGGCGGCGTAAAGCGGTGACTGCCCTTCCCTGCCCAGCCGCTCGGCATCGTCTGCGAACATCGCGACATCGTAACCGAGCTTCGCCATGAACCGGTCCGCGCCCGCTTCCACCCTGCGGCCGTCGACCATGGCTGCAACACCAAATCCGGGGGTCGCCTCGAAGCCTTCCGCATCGGCAAGCGTCAGGCCGCCATGTTTCGCAGCCTCAACGATCGCTTCGGCAATCGGATGTTCGGAATGGTTCTCCAGCGAGGCGACGAGGCGCAACACCTCATCCGCATCGAAGCCCTCTGTCGTGGTAAAATGCACCAGTTTCGGCTTGCCGAGCGTCAGGGTGCCGGTCTTGTCGACGGCGATCACATCGGCATCGCGGAGCGTCTGGAGCGCATCGCCGCGGCGGAACAGCACGCCCATTTCGGCGGCGCGGCCGGTGCCGACCATGATCGAGGTCGGCGTGGCAAGGCCCATGGCGCAGGGACAGGCGATGATAAGCACCGCAACCGCATTGACGAGCGCGAAGGTCAAGGCCGGATCAGGCCCGAACATGAACCAGACGATGAAGGTGGCGAGCGCTGCCAGCATCACCGCCGGCACGAACCAGTTGGTCACCTTGTCCACCAGCGCCTGAATGGGCAGCTTGTCGGCCTGCGCCTCCTCGACCATGCGGATGATCTGGGCGATCAGCGTATCGGCGCCGACCTTGGTGGCGCGGAAGGTGAAAGAACCGTTGCGGTTGACCGTGCCGCCGACGACTTCGGACCCCGCCGCCTTGGTGACCGGCACCGGTTCGCCTGTGATCATCGATTCATCGACATAGGAAGAGCCACTGAGGACCAGCCCATCGACCGGCACCTTCTCGCCGGGGCGAACGACGATCACATCGCCGGTGCGCACATCCTGCAACGGCACATCGATGGTTTCGCCATCGCGCAGCACGCGAGCGGACTTGGCCTGCAGGCCGACGAGCCGCTTTATCGCCTCGCTGGTGCGGCCTTTGGCGCGCGCTTCCAGAAAACGTCCGAGAAGGATGAGCGTGACGATGACCGCCGCCGCCTCGTAATAGACATTGGCCGTGCCGCTCGGCAGGATTTTGGGCATGAAGGTTGCGACAACCGAAAATCCCCAGGCGGCGGCGGTGCCCAGCACGACGAGCGAATTCATGTCCGGCGCCAGCCGCAGAAGTGCGGGTATGCCCTTTTTGAAGAAGCGCAGGCCGGGCCCGAACAGAACCAGCGTCGTCAGCGCAAATTGCAGATACCAGCTTTCCTGCATGCCGACCGTTTCCATCACGAAATCATGGATGGCGGGCACCAGATGCGACCCCATTTCCAGCACGAAAACCGGTAGCGTCAGAACAACGGCGACGGCGAGGCTGATTTTGAGGCTGCGCAGTTCCGCCTCGCGCTTGTCCTGCTCTCCATCTCTGGCTTTGTCGGCGACAACCTCGTTCGCCTTATAGCCCGCCCGCTGGATGGCGTCCGCTAGATTGGCCGCAGAGGCGGCGTTGCCGGCGACGCGGACGGTGGCGCGCTCCGTCGCCAGATTGACGCTTGCACCGGAAACACCGGATACGGCCTTCAACGCCTTTTCGACACGTCCGACACAGGAGGCGCAGGTCATGCCCTCAATATCGAGTTCGATGGTTTTCTCTTCGACGCTGTAACCGGCCTGCCGCACTGCCTCGATAACGGCTGGCACATCCGGCGGCCCGGAAAAGGAAATGTCGGCACGTTCCGTTGCCAGATTGACCGAAGCTTTCAGAACGCCCGGCACCTTGGCAATCGCCTTTTCAACGCGGCCGACACAGGAGGCGCATGTCATGCCATCGATCGCAATCTGATGGCTCGCCCGGATCTCCATTTGTGACATGCGTATGACCCCTCTTTTCTTGTGTTAAAAAAAAGATAGGGCTTCCCATCGTGGCAAGGTCAATAGGTTCTTTTTGATGATTTTCAAGTGACCATGCCGTGCACGTGAACGGGTGTTTTACGCCGGCTCAGAAGGTGGACACAGACGATAAGTCAGGGGAAGAAAGTGGTGCGGACGGCGGGACTTGAACCCGCAAGACCAATGGTCGGCAGATTTTAAGTCTGCTGCGTCTACCGATTTCGCCACGTCCGCATTGCCGCGCCGCGTACCGTTTCGGCAGGGGCGCTGCAAAAAATCGTCATGCTTCTGGCGCCCGGCATTGGGGCCGGTCCCAAACACGACTGAGCCTCATCTACACAGGCCGAACCGTTTCGGTCAACGGGGCCTCGGAGCATTTCCAGGAAAAGTGGAACCCGGTTTTCCGTCCGGAAATGCAGCAAACAAAGAGCTGGAACGTTTTTCCGATTCGAAGAAAAGCGAGAACGCTTTAGCCACACCAGGACTGATTTTTTGCCGATGCCGGATGCGCGAGCCCTTCCCGCACGAGTTGATCGGCGAAGGATACGCCCGAACGCGAAAGCCGTTTGCGGTCCGTGGCTTGCCCGCCCGCAGCAGCGGAGGACGCCACATCGAAGGCGCCGGCATTCAGCATATCGCGAAGCCTGACCTTCGCAACGAAGCCGCGCTGGCGCTCTTCCATGCAGCGCGCCCGGTCGATCTGCGGCACTTCTATGCCGGCAAGCTGCATTTTCACGCCCTTCATCCAGAAGGTGTTGCCATCGGCCACGCAATTGTTGAGGCCGGAACGACCGCAAAAGGCAAATGTACCGCTTTTTTCACCGAGCGAGATTTTTTCGACCGAAGGGCGGGTTTCCGGCAGGATAGCGGCAACCTGGCTCGGCTGCGAGACGGACGGCATGGCGATCGGGCGCGGCGGCACCGGGCCGTTGCCGGGCAGAGCCGGCGATGCGGGGCGGATGGATGCCACTTTCTCCGGCGCGACGGAATCGCGTTTGGCCGCCGTCGCGACTTTCGAAGAACTCGTGGCCGGAGATGTCGCCTTTGCAACATGCCGCTGCGGCAAAAGACTGTCGCGATGTTCGTAAGCCTGAATGCCGCCGGCAACGACGCCCAGCATCAGCACCCATGGCCAAACGCTACCGCCACCCGATTTCTTCGCCGTGCGGCGTCGTGCTGTCGATTTTCGATTGCTCACGATCGGACTCCTTTTTACGGAGCCGCATTATCGGCCAAAGGAGTTTCCGAAAGGTTGGCATTGCCGGGCGTTTTCGTTTTTCAGAGAATCGGGAAAACGCCCTAACTCCTTGTTTTCTCGATTTCCCGAATGGAAAGCACGCAAATGAGCTGTGGATAAACCGTCAGCGAACCTGATCGAGAAGGCGCTTGCATTCGAGGAGATCGAACAGGGCTTCCTGCAAAAGCGCCTGATCGTCCTTGCCGATGCTCGACTTGCCGACCGATATTTCCGCATCGCCGCCACCACCGCCGAAACCGAAAAAACGGCCGCTTGGCTTGGCCTTCGGGCGACCGACGACCTCGTCCCCATCGGTATCGACGACACGCGGTTCGGCGACTTCCTTTTCACCGCTCGCCGCCATGATGGCTTCCATGGTCGCAAGATCACCGGAGGCGATGGCCGCCACGAAGCGATTGCCATTGGCTTTCAGCAGCTTCTGTACGCCCTTGATGGTGTAGCCATGGTCATAAAGAAGGTGACGAATGCCCTTCAGGAGATCGATATCGTCAGGACGGTAATAACGGCGGCCCCCGCCCCGTTTCATCGGCTTGATCTGCGGAAAGCGTGTTTCCCAGAAACGCAGCACATGCTGCGGCAGGTTCAGCTCATCCGCCACTTCACTGATCGTCCGAAACGCGTCGGGGCTTTTATCCAAATTTCCACTCCCATCCGAACCGGAGCGCCATGCATCCGGCCGGACACTGAACGAGAACGCTTTTCACCCGCCGGTCAAACACCACGCAAAGTCGGTTACGACCCCGCGCCGACGCCGTCGCGGCGAGATACAAATCACTAAAATGATTATGATGTGAGTCGACTGGATTTCAACGGCTTGCACGTTGAAATTCAAGTATGTTCACAAGAAGAATGGGGAAAAAGGCTTGCGATACGGCAAAAAAGGCGTGTCGCTCCGACCTTGAGTGAGGGATTATGCCCCCGCCTTCTGGCCCTTCTGCTTGGTCTTGCGGGCCGTATGGGCCTTCAGAATGCGCTGCTTGAGCACGTTCGAGGCCTTGAAGGTCATGACGCGACGTGGGGAAATCGGAACTTCCTCACCCGTCTTCGGGTTGCGGCCGATGCGCTCGTTCTTTTCCCTGATCTGGAAAGTTGCGAAGGAAGAGAGCTTGACGACTTCGCCGCGGGTGATCGCGTTGCATATTTCGTCGATGATCGTTTCGACCAGCTCGGCGGATTCGGTGCGGGACAGCCCGACTTTACGAAACACAGATTCTGCAAGATCTGCGCGTGTCACTGTCTTCCCGGCCATTTTTCCCCACAAACCGTGTCTGAACTCTTCTCTAGGAGCCGCCGAGATTATTTCCCTTGTGGCGACCGGTCAAGGGATTGTTCCAGATTCATTTGAGGCTTTCGGCAATCAGTGCAAGGGCTTAGAGCGACTGATACGGTTTTGACACAGCCTCGGGCCGCTCCGGCGCTTCCAATCGGGGCGAGAGCGCGAAAATCACAACCGATTTCGCGCCATCGCCCCGGCAAACGCGGAAATCAGGCCTTTACCAGCGCAGCAGCACCGCGCCCCAGGTGAAGCCGCCGCCCATGGCCTCCAGCATGACCAGATCGCCCTTCTTGATGCGTCCGTCACCGGCGGCAACGGCGAGCGCCAGCGGAATGGAGGCGGCCGAGGTATTGCCGTGCTGATCGACGGTGATCACGACCTTTTCCGGGTCGATGTTGAGCTTCTTTGCCGAACCGTCGATGATGCGCTTGTTGGCCTGATGCGGAACCAGCCAGTCGAGATCGTCGGACGTCGTGCCCGTCGCCTCGAAGGCCTGTTCGATGACGTCGGTGATCATGCCGACGGCGTGCTTGAACACTTCCCGGCCTTCCATGCGCAGATGACCGACGGTGCCTGTGGTGGAAGGCCCGCCATCGACATAGAGCTTTTCCTTGTGCGAGCCGTCGGAGCGAAGCTGCGCCGTCAGAATGCCGCGATCGGCGGAGGTGCCCTCGCCTTCGCCGGCCTCCAGAACCAGCGCGCCGGCGCCGTCGCCGAAGAGAACGCAGGTGGTACGGTCCTTCCAGTCGAGGATGCGCGAGAAGGTTTCGGAGCCGATCACCAGAACGCGCTTGGCCATGCCGCCGCGAATATAGAGATCGGCGGTCGATACGGCATAAACGAAACCGGAGCAGACGGCCTGCATGTCGAAGGCGAAACCATGGGTCATGCCCAGCCGGTTCTGGATGTTCACCGCCGTTGCCGGAAAGGTATTGTCCGGGGTCGAGGTGGCCAGAATGATGAGGTCGATATCGTCGGGCGTCAGGCCGGCATTATCGAGCGCGGCGCGCGCCGCCGCTTCGCCGAGGGACGCGGTGGTTTCACCTTCGCCGGCGATATAGCGCTGCTTGATGCCCGTGCGCTGCACGATCCATTCGTCGGAAGTCTCGACGACACCTTCGATTTCGCTGTTGGTCATGACACGCTTCGGAAGCGCTGCCCCGAAACCACGGACTATAGAGCGGATCATTCCCTTATTCCTCGTCAGCCACGAGAGCTTCGGGCGCCGGGGGCGGAAGCCGTCTTGCGTGGTAAATCTTCAGATCATTTTCAATCTTGGCCGTCAGGCCGTTGTGGACCATGTCGTAGCCGACATCGACGGCGGAGGCAAAACCGAGGGCATCCGTGCCGCCATGGCTCTTGATGACAATGCCGTTCAGGCCGAGAAACACGCCGCCATTGACCTTGCGGGGGTCCATCTTTTCCCTGAGTACGTCGAAGGCGCTTTTCGCGAGAATATAACCGATCTTGGCGAAGAAGCTGCGGGAGATCGCCTCACGCAGCAGCGTGGTGATCTGCCGTGCCGTGCCTTCGGCGGCTTTCAGCGCAATGTTGCCGGTGAAACCTTCGGTCACCACCACGTCCACCGTGCCCTTGCCGATATCGTCGCCTTCGACGAAACCGCGATAATCGATGGTGGCGAGATCGGCCTCGCGAATGAGACGCCCGGCCTCACGCACCTCTTCCTGACCCTTGACCTCCTCGACGCCGACATTGAGCAGTCCGACGGTCGGACGGTCGATATCGAAGAGCGCGCGCGCCATGGCGCCGCCCATCAGGGCGAAATCCAGAAGCTGCTGGGAATCGGCGCCGATGGTCGCGCCGATGTCGAGCACGATGCTTTCGCCCTTCAGCGTTGGCCAGATGCCGGCGATTGCCGGGCGTTCCACCCGCGCCATGGTGCGCAAACAGAATTTCGCCATTGCCATCAGCGCGCCGGTATTGCCTGCGGAAACGGCGACATCCGCCTCGCCGAGCTTCACGGCCTCGATGGCGCGCCACATGCTGGAGACGTAGCGGCCACGACGCAGCGCCTGGCTCGGCTTCTCGTCCATGCTGACCGACACTTCACAATCGTGAAAGACCGACTTTTCCCGAAGCGCGGGATATTGTGCCAGAATGGGGTCGCATTTGCTCTTCTGCCCGTAGAGCAGAAAAGTTACATCGTTGTGCCGTTCAAGCGCCTTGGCGGCACCGGCTATGGCAACATCTGGGCCGAAATCGCCACCCATGACGTCAATTGCAATTCTGATCACTCGTCCCTTATCCTTCTTCCCGCCAATCAGCGGTTTTGCGCGAAAATACCTTTTCCGGCCTTCGTTACAATAAAATTATTTCAGCCCAACGGGGCCATTCAGTCTTTTTTCCAATCTTTGAGCACGGCAAAGGGCGACGGGCGCTTTTCTTCTTCAGGCTCATTTTCGGCCGCTTCGGCAAATTCCGCATCCGCTTTGCGCGGATAGGGATCGATCGCGAGCGCCGCAAATTCGGCAACCACCGCGCCGACATCGATGCTGTCGCCGGTGAACTGGTCGGGAATATCCGGGCCGTCGGGGTCGAGCACGATCTCGCCTTCCTCATTGGTCACCATCCGCGCCAGTTTCGAACCTTCCGGAACGAAAATCTGCTCGACGGTCTCGTCGATCTTGCTCGATACCGGCTCCAGCGTGACGACGCAGGATTGCGTTACCGCCGCATGCACTTCGCCCTTGATCTTAACGCCATCCTTCTTCCAGCGGGAAACCTGCAGCTCCGCCTTCAGATATTCGACGGAAACCACATTCCAGAATTTCGCCAGCGCCTTCAGTTCCTCGGCACTGGCTTCAAGACCAATCCTGACCGGATTGGCGGAAATATGGCCTACCTTTACGGGATAGGAAAAAGGCAGGTCGTCATTTGCAGGGTTTCGCGCGTTCATCGTGAACCTCATCGTCCAGGCAAGGGCAGCGTCAGGCTTCCGGTTGCTATTGTGTCTTCGGACTGGGCGGCAAGTTGCGTGGATGCGTCCATCATCCAGCCTGCCAGCCCCTCCATATCGGGCGCCTTCTCATCTACCTGCGGATATATATTGCGCCGGAGCGCCGCGGCAAGGGCAACGCGGTCGGAAGCATCCAGCGCCGCCGCATAGGATTCCAGCCGCCCATAAAACATGCCGGCGAATTTCTTCATGCGCTTCGGCACGCCCTGATCGCCGATTCCCAGTTCGCGGATGGAATGATCGAGGTCCTGAAAAAAGGCGTCGACGATCTCCTGGGCAATTTCCTGCCCGCTGACATCGGAGGATTTGGTGCGGCGGAAATAGAGAATCATGATGACCGACAGCATCTCGAAGCGGCCCATGACCGTATCGGGAACACCGAGATCGAGATAGAAAGCGGGCGTGCGGGCAGCAGCGGTCAAAGTCGCATATTGCCGGTCGACAATGGCGCGATTGTTGTTTTTCTTCTTGAACAGCCCGAATATCATCGTTTTTTTTTCCGAACGGGACGGGTGAATTCGCTTACCGCCCATCGCACTTGTTGCATGATCGTCAAAGCTGGTTTACCGAAGCATCCACGAATTGCAATGCTGTCGCGGTCACGTTCGTCTTTCGCCTGAAACAGTCGAAGAGAACCGGAGGAGTTCCAAAAGACCGGGAAAGCATTGAATTTGGGGAGTGACCGGGATTTTCCGTCCCCGGATTGACACAATCATGTGCACAGACACTGTGCACCACGCAATGCCGGAAGGTGCCATTCATGATCGCAGTCGGGGAAAAGCAGTTGAGCAAGCAGAAATCCGCAAGTCACGGCAAAATTCTGAGCAAGACCGCCATCGCAATCGTGCTCGCATCCGGCCTGCTTTCCGCCTGCAGCAGCACGACCGATGTGTTCCATAACGGCTACGTCATGGACGAGCAGTCGCTCCAGCTGATCCCGGAAGGTTCGAGCCGCGAGCAGGTTCTGCTGACCATGGGCACGCCCTCCACCACCGCGACCTTCGGCAACGAGGTTTTCTATTACATCTCGCAGAAGCGCGTGCGCCGCGCGGCCTTCATGAAGCCGGCGCTGGTCGAGCAGAACATTCTCGCGATCTATTTCAACAAGGACGGCGTGATCGAGCGCAAGGCCAACTATACGCTGCAGGACGGCAAGGTCTTCGACACGATTTCGCGCACCACGCCGACGGGCGGCAAGGACCTCACCTTCCTGCAGCAGCTGCTTTCCGGCGGTACCTCGGGCGCCAATATCGCCAAGAGCATTCTCGGTCAGGGCAACAACACCCCCTGATCGGAAGAAGAAACGGAAAATTCAAAGGCCCGGGGATCGCTCCCCGGGCCTTTTTCATTGGCCGGAACCTAAGCCCTCAGTGGGCGAGAACCGCAAGCAGTAGCAGCGCCACGATATTGGTGATCTTGATCGCCGGGTTGACGGCGGGACCGGCGGTATCCTTGTAGGGATCGCCGACCGTATCGCCCGTCACCGACGCTTTGTGGGCGTCCGAACCCTTGACGTGGCGCACGCCGTCCTTGTCGATGAAACCGTCTTCGAAGCTCTTCTTGGCATTGTCCCATGCGCCGCCACCGGAGGTCATGGAAATCGCCACGAAGAGGCCGTTGATGATGACGCCGAGCAGCGATGCGCCAAGTGCCGCGAAGGCAGACGCCTTGGAGCCGGAAATGGCCAGCACGCCGAAATAGACGACGAGCGGTGCCAGAACCGGCAGGAGCGACGGGATGACCATTTCCTTGATCGCCGCCCGTGTCAGCAGATCCACGGCCTTGCCGTAATCAGGCTTTTCCGTTCCGGCCATGATGCCCGGCTTTTCGCGGAACTGGCGGCGCACTTCCTCGACGATCGAGCTTGCCGCCTTGCCCACCGCCGTCATGGCGATGCCACCGAAGAGATAGGGGATAAGGCCGCCGAACAGCAGGCCGGCAACCACGTAAGGATTGGCGAGGCTGAAGGAAATCTCGCCCATATCCTTGAAGTAGGGATAGGTATCGCCATTGGCGGCGAAATAGGAGAGGTCATTGGCATAGGCGGCGAACAGCACCAATGCGCCGAGACCGGCCGAACCGATGGCATAACCCTTGGTGACGGCCTTGGTGGTGTTGCCGACGGCGTCCAGCGCATCGGTCGCCTTGCGTACGTCAGGATCGAGACCGGCCATTTCGGCGATACCGCCGGCATTGTCCGTGACCGGGCCGAAGGCGTCGAGCGCCACAATCATGCCGGCGAGGCCGAGCATGGCGGTGACCGCGATGCCAGTGCCGAACAGGCCGCCGAGCTGGTAGGTTCCGATGATGCCGCCGACGATGACGATGGCCGGCAGCGCCGTCGATTCCAGCGAGACCGCAAGGCCCTGGATGACGTTGGTGCCATGACCCGTGACAGACGCCTGGGCGATGGAGTTGACCGGCCGCTTGTTGGTGCCGGTATAATATTCGGTGATGACGACAATCAGCGCCGTCACGACAAGACCGACCAATCCGCAGAAGAAGAGATTGGTGCCGGTGATTTCCATGCCGGCCACCGTGCCTACCGTGCCCCAGCCGACCGTGGAATGAGTGGCAACAGCAAGACCCGCGACCGAGAAGACGCCGGTGGCGATGAGCCCCTTGTAGAGCGCGCCCATGATGGAGTTGTTGGTGCCGAGCTTCACGAAGAAGGTGCCGGCAATCGAGGTCAGGATGCAGGCGCCGCAGATCGCCAGCGGATAGACCATGGCGCTTTCCAGTATCGGCGTTCCGGCAAAGAATATTGCGGCGAGAACCATGGTCGCGACGACAGAGACGGCATAGGTCTCGAAGAGGTCAGCCGCCATGCCGGCGCAATCGCCAACGTTGTCGCCGACATTGTCGGCAATGGTTGCCGGGTTGCGCGGGTCGTCCTCGGGAATACCGGCCTCCACCTTGCCGACGAGATCGCCACCGACATCCGCACCCTTGGTGAAGATGCCGCCGCCGAGACGGGCGAAGATGGAAATCAGCGATGCGCCGAAACCGAGCGACACCAGCGCATCGATCACCTCACGCGATCCGGCCGGATGGCCCATCACCGAGGTCAGGATGAAATAATAGATGGAGACGCCGAGCAGCGCGAGACCCGCCACCAGCATGCCGGTGATGGCGCCCGACTTGAAAGCGATATCGAGACCGGCGGAAAGGCTGTGCGAGGCGGCCTGCGCGGTGCGCAGATTGGCGCGCACGGAGACATGCATGCCGACAAAGCCGGCGACGCCTGAAAGCACCGCGCCGACGAGGAAGCCGATGGCTGCCATGGATGACAGAAGATACCAGGCCAGAATGGCGACGATCAGTCCGACGATGGCGATGGTGAGATATTGACGGGTGAGATAAGCCTGCGCACCTTCACGGATAAAACCTGCTATTTCACGCATACGCTCGTTGCCCTGATCGGCATCGAGAACGCTTTTGGTGGCCCATACCGCGTAAACCACGGACAGGACACCGCATAAAATTACTATGGGTATTACGGTCATGCGCACTTACCTCCCAAAAGGCCGGGTCTCACTCCCTCCCCGGCGTGGCGAAACCTTGTGCAGGGAGATGCGGACGGCCTGTCCCAAATCCCGTCTTGGGCATTTGTTCCCCTCCCAAGGAAAAATGTCCTCGGAGCGGAGATTGCGTTGGCGCGAGGTGCCGCGTCAAGCCCACAAATTTGCCTGAAACTTGAAAGGAGTAGAGTGCGGCGCGCGACTCAGGCTGCTTTTTTGCGGCTTGTCAGGACGAGCGACAGGACAAGCAGGAGGCAAAGCCCGGCAACCGGCCAGATGACGAGGTTCATCACCGACCAGCCCCAGGCCGTAAACACCTTGCCGGAAGAGAAGGATGACAGGGCCACGGTGCCAAACAGCACAATATCGTGGAAACCCTGCACCTTGTCCGCCTCATGCGGGCGGTAGCTGGAGGTGATGATGGCGGTTGCGCCGATGAAACCGAAATTCCAGCCGAGGCCAAGCAGGATGAGCGCGGCCCAGAAATTCCACAGCTCTATGCCCATATGGGCGACGATGGCGCAGGCCATCAGCACAATGAGGCCGACTGCCACGATTTTTTCCGCACCGAATCGGGAAATCAGCATGCCGGTGAAGAAGCTCGGGCCGAACATGGCGAGAACGTGCCACTGGATGCCGAGCGTGGCGAGTTCGGTGGGGAAACCGCAGCCGACGACCATGGCGAGCGGTGCGCCGGTCATCATGAAGGTCATGAGGGCATAGGAACCGATGCCGCAGATCATGCCGGTGACGAAACGCTGCGTGCGGACGATTTCCGACAGCGGCCTTACCGATTCGACATGGGCGGCCGCAGCCTTGGGGTCGGGCAGTTTCAGAAACGCCAGAATGGCGATCGAAACGAGGCCGAGCGGAACGAGCGCCAGAAAAGCGCCGGCAAAGGTGACCGGCGCAAGCAAATCCTTGCCGAAGATGGCGAGTTGCGGCCCGACGATGGCGGAAATGATGCCGCCGGCGAGTATCCAGGAGATCGCCTTCGGCTTGTAAAAGGATGGAGAGGCGTCGGCTGCGGCGAAACGGATTTTTTGCGTAAAGCCGCCGGAAATGCCGATCAGCAGGAGGCCGACGGCAAACAGCCAGAAATCCGAACGGAAGAGCGCCACGGCGGCAATGCCGCCGCCGATGGAGCACATCAGCGCGCCAACCATGAAGCCTGCCTTGCGGCCGAGGAAGCGCGATGCGGCCGCCACGCAGATCGCGCCGAGCGCAACGCCGATATTGAAGCCGGTGAGAGGCGCGGTCGCCAGCGACTTGTCCGCGCCGAGCAGCTGATAGCCGGCAAGCGCGCCGACCGAAAAGCTTAAGGGCGCAGCCGATCCCATGATCGCCTGCGCGATGGTGAGGAGGAAGACGTTGCGCTTCGCCTCGTCCAGTTGAACTTCAAGTCCGGGGACGGAAACCGCGCTCATCTCTTCCTCATCTTTTTATTTCAGCGTTTCGCCTCGCCGCGCACCTGCTTGGCAATGCGGTCAAGCACCGCATTCACCAGCTTCGGCTCATCGTGCTCAAAGAAAGCACGGGCGATTTCAACATATTCCGTGACGATGACGGCGACCGGCACGTCCTTGCGCTCGAGAATCTCGAAAGTGCCGGCACGCAGGATGGCGCGCACGGTGGCATCGAGACGCGACAGCGGCCAGTCTTCCAGAAGGGCGGAGCGCACCAGCGGGTCGATCTTCGTCTGATCTCGGACGACGCCGGAGACGATGGAACGGAACCAGGACGGGTCGGCCTTCAGATAGGTATCGCCGTCGACTTCCTGCCCGAGACGGTGCGCCTCGTATTCGGCCACGACTTCCATGACGCCGGTTCCGCCGACATCCATCTGGTAAAGCGCCTGCACGGCCGCAAGGCGGGCCGCGCCGCGCTGGTTGGCGGGCTTTACCGAAGGCTGGCGCGGTTCGCCGCCATTTTCAACATTCGACATGCGTTCAGCCACCCAGTTTTTTCTTCAGCTCGATCATCGTCAGCGCCGCACGCGCCGCAAAACCGCCCTTGTCCTTGTCGGAACGACGCACGCGTGCCCATGCCTGCTCGTCATTCTCGACGGTGAGGATGCCGTTGCCGATCGGCAGCGATTCGCTGACGGCAAGATCCATCAGGGCGCGGGAAGATTCGTTGGAGACGATGTCGAAGTGGTAGGTCTCGCCGCGAATGACCATGCCGAGCGCAACGAAACCGTCATATTCCGTGCCGTCATTGTCAGCACCGTCAAGCGCCATGGCGATGGCGGCGGGGATTTCCAGCGCGCCCGGAACGGTGATGACGTCATAGGTGGCGCCGGCTTCATCGAGCGCGAATTTCGCGCCTTCGAGAAGGGCATCCGCCATATCGTCGTAAAAACGTGCTTCCACGATAAGAAGATGGGGTTTGGACATGATATTTTCCTGAAAAGCTCGATGCCGGATCATACCGGCTTTTGCGGCGGTCAAACCACGGCTGGCCGTTTTTGGCAAGTAATTTCATGTGTCAGCGGCGCAAGGGGCCGCGTCTGTAGGCATTTGGCGAGGTTTTACACCACCCGGCGCGGCTTCGCGACTTTCAGGTTTTCTGGAAGGCGAGATGGACGCCGAGCCCCATCAGCACCGTTCCGGCAACGCGGCGGGCAAGCACCTGCACCGCGCCGGAACGCTTCAAACGCCCGACCATGGCGCCCGCAAGAAGCACGCCGACAAGATCGGCCGAGGAAAAAATGAAATTGACGGCGATGCCGAGGATCAGCAATTGCAGCCAGACCGGAAAGGCTGCCGCAGGGTCCACGAATTGCGGCAGGAAGGCCAGAAAGAACAGCGCCGTCTTCGGATTGAGCACATCGACGATGATGCTGTCGATAAAGGCGCGGCGCGCCGATTTCGGTTCAATGGTCAGATTGACGGCCTCACCTTCGAGCTTGCTGCGCAGCATCGAGAAGCCGAGCCAGATGAGATACAGCGCACCGCACAGCTTTACCGCCAGATAAAGCCACGGCACGGCCTGAAACAGCACCGAAAGACCTGCGGCAGAGGCAAAGATGTGGAAATAGCAGCCGACATGGATTCCAAGCACCGCCATCAGCCCGGCAAACCGTCCGCGCGCCATGGTCTGCGCCGCCGCATAAAGCATGGCCGGACCGGGGATATAGGCGAACAAGGCGGTGGTTATGAAAAAGGCTGTCAGCAGTTCGAAGGAAGGCATGATGTATTTCCCCTACCCCGTTTGGCTCGCGGTCGATATCAAACGGCCAAAACGTCTTATAGCGTTTCCAGCTTCATCGGAAGCGGGTGCTTGAGAACAATTGCAATAGGCCGCGATTTCAGGTGTTGGCCACTCCCCTTTCCGTCATTCCGGCCTTGAGCCGGAATCCGGTCGACGCGCGTCTGCGCGGCGGGAAAAGTTCTTTCAGCCCAAAGACTTGGGCTGGCTGGATTCCGGCTCACGGCCGGAATGACGGAGGAGGCGTCGGTGCGTCCTCCTCTCCAAAGCATCGTCACATTACGCCGATGGAAATTCCGCAAGCCTTGCGGCGTAACGCGCCATGGTATCGACTTCGAAATTGACGAAATCGCCCGGCTGGCGTTCGCCCCAGGTGGTGACGGTCAGCGTGTGGCGGATCAGCAGAACGTCGAAATCCGTGCCTTCGACGGCGTTGACGGTCAGCGAGGTGCCGTCGAGCGCCACGGAACCCTTGGGCGCCACGAATTTCGCCAGATGCTCCGGCGCGCGCAGGCGAATGCGCACCGCCTCGCCTTCCGATTCCACCGAAAGGATTTCCGCCCTGCCATCGACATGGCCGGAAACGATGTGGCCGCCAAGCTCATCGCCGATCTTGAGCGCCCGCTCCAGATTGACGTGGGTGCCCTTTTCCCAACCGGCAATCGTCGTCAGGCGCAGCGCCTCTTCCCAGGCCTCGACCTCGTACCAGCGCTCATTGCTGCCATCTTCCGGCAGTCTCGTCACCGTCAGGCAGACGCCGCCATGGGAGATGGACGCGCCCATATCGATGGTCTTGGGATCGTAATTGGTCGCCACCCGCAGACGCACGCCTTCGGCCAGAGCTTCCAGCTCGGAAACGGTTCCGACGTCGGTGACAATTCCGGTAAACATCAAATCGGCCTTTCATAATCGAAGCAGCGATCCCGCCCATAGGCGGTCTCGCTAACCAGAGCATAGTCGCCCGGAATATCGGCACGGTTGAGCGGCGTTTCAATGCCGCCCTCACCGATCACGACCGGGCTTTCGAACAGCATGATACGGTCCACCAGCCCCGCTTCAAGGAATGATTTTGCGGCAAAGGCGCCGCCTTCGACCAGAAGTTCCGACATGCCGCTTTCGGCGAGAATGCGCAGGAGGTTTTCGAGCGTTGGGGCTTCGAGTATCTGGACGCCGGCGTCTGTGAGGAGTTGGTGGCGGCGGTCACGGTTACCCCCCTCTGCCCTGCCGGGCATCTCCCCCTCAAGGGGGGAGATCGGCAAGGGGCTGTCCGCTCGTTCAAATTGCGCCGGTGGTACACCCTCTGTTCCCGTCGATGCAGGGCGGAGTGGCGCTCCATCGATCTCCCCCCTTGAGGGGGAGATACCCGGCAGGGCAGAGGGGGGTAACGCCGCAACGATCACCGGTACCTCCCGCGCAGTCCTCACCAGCTTCGACGTCAACGGCAACTCAAACTGCCGGTCCAGCACGATCCGCACCGGCGAGCGCTCCTCCATGCCGGCAATGCGCACCGTCAGTTCCGGGTCATCCGCAATAGCGGTACGAATACCAACGAGAATACAATCGCAACGCGCGCGCAGTCGATGCACGGCATGGCGCGCCTCGGGACCGGTGATCGCCACCTGCCCCTCGCCTTTCCTGCCGATCATGTCATCGGCGGAAACGGCAAGCTTCAGAATCACATGCGGGCGTTTTTTCACCTGACGTGTGAGGTAACCGGCAAGCGCCCTCTTACCCTCATCCCGCAACAGGCCGGTTTCCACCACAATGCCGGCATCCCGTAAAATCGCATAACCACGGCCGGAAACACGCTCGTCCGGATCATCCACCGCCACCACGACGCGGGCGACGCCGTATTCCACCAGGGCATTGGCGCAGGGCGGGGTCTTGCCCCAGTGCGAGCAGGGTTCGAGCGTCACATAGGCGGTCGCGCCGCGCGCCGCCTCGCCGGCGATTTCCAGCGCCTGCCGTTCGGCATGCGGGCGGCCGCCAATGGCGGTCACGGCTTCGGCGATGATTTGTCCGTCCTTGACGAGCACGCAGCCAACCGATGGGTTGGTAAGCGTCTGGCCCTGATGGCGGAGAGAAACCTCGATTGCCCGAGCCATGAATCTTTCGTCATCGGCGCGGGTGGTCACGGCTAGACTCCGGCGTCCGTATCGCGGGCGATCTTGGCGTTGATTTCGGCAATCACGTTCTCAAAATCCTCGGCATGGCTGAAATCGCGATAGACCGAGGCGTAACGCACGAAGGCCACGTCATCGAGGCTCTTCAGCGCTTCGAGAACCTGCAGGCCGATTTCTTCCGAGGGAATTTCCGTCTCGCCCGAACTTTCCAGGCGGCGAACGATGCCGGAGACGGCGCGCTCGATCCGGTCGCGATCGACCGGGCGCTTGCGCAGGGCGATCTCGAAGGACCGCACCAGCTTTTCCCGGTCGAAGGGCAGCTTGCGGCCGCTTTTCTTGATGACCATCAGCTCGCGCAGTTGCACGCGCTCATAGGTCGTGAAGCGGCCGCCGCAATCGGGGCAGATGCGCCGCCGGCGGATGGAGGTATTGTCCTCCGCCGGACGCGAGTCCTTGACCTGCGTGTCTTCAGAACCGCAAAAAGGGCAGCGCATCTTCGTCCTTTCCTACTTACATGTAAGGGTACATGGGGAAACGGTCCGTCAGGCCGACGACCTTTTCACGCACCGCAGCCTCGACGGCGGCGTTGCCCTCATCCGAATTGGCAACCTTCAGACCATCGAGAACCTCGACGATCAGCTTGCCGATTTCGCGGAATTCCGCTTCCTTGAAACCGCGCGTCGTGCCGGCCGGCGTGCCGAGACGGACACCGGAGGTGACGAAGGGCTTTTCCGGATCGAAAGGAATGCCGTTCTTGTTGCAGGTGATGTAGGCACGGCCGAGCGCTGCTTCCGCGCGTTTACCGGTGGCGTTCTTCTTGCGAAGATCGACCAGCATCAGGTGGTTATCGGTGCCGCCGGAGACGACATCCAGACCGCCTTCGACCAGCGTTTCGGCCAGCGCTTTGGCGTTCTTTACCACCTGCGCGGCATAGTCCTTGAACTCGGGCTTCAGCGCTTCACCGAAGGCGACCGCCTTGGCGGCGATGACGTGCATCAGCGGGCCGCCCTGCAGGCCGGGGAATACGGCCGAATTGAACTTCTTGGCCAGATCCTCTTCATTGGTGAGGATCATGCCGCCACGCGGGCCGCGCAGCGACTTGTGCGTCGTCGTTGTTGCAACATGGCAATGCGGGAACGGCGAGGGGTGCTGGCCACCGGCAACGAGACCGGCGATGTGGGCCATGTCTACCATCAGGTAAGCGCCGACTTCATCGGCGATCTCGCGGAAACGCTTCCAGTCCCAGACGCGGGAATAGGCGGTGCCACCGGCGAGGATCAGCTTCGGCCGGGTTTCCTTGGCCTTGCGCTCCACTTCGTCCATGTCGAGCAGGTTGTCGCCTTCGCGCACGCCGTAGGACACGACGTTGAACCATTTGCCGGACATGTTGACCGGCGAACCGTGGGTCAGGTGACCTCCCGAGTTCAGGTCGAGACCCATGAAGGTATCACCCGGCTGCAGCAGCGCGAGGAACACGGCCTGGTTCATCTGCGAACCGGAATTCGGCTGGACGTTGGCGAAGTTGACGCCGAACAGCTTCTTGGCGCGTTCGATGGCGAGTTCTTCAGCGATGTCGACGAACTGGCAGCCGCCGTAATAACGCTTGCCCGGATAACCTTCCGCATATTTGTTGGTCATGATCGAACCCTGCGCTTCGAGCACGGCGCGGGAAACGATGTTTTCCGAGGCGATCAGTTCGATCTCGTGGCGCTGGCGACCCAGTTCCTTCTCGATCGCGCCGAAAATTTCCGGATCGACATCGGCAAGCGGACGGGAGAAGAAAGCATCTGTGTTCGACATGGTGAAGGCTCCTGAAACAGTAATGCGATGGCGTCTTAGCGCCCTGCCCCGACAAGAGCAATACGGGCAGCGAGATTTGCCCGTCAAACTGCGACGTTGCGACAAAAAACGACAGATGTTTTCAGAAAATCGCCAAGAAAAAAGCCGCACCAGAAGGTGCGGCTCATGATGATGGAATGAAATGGCGGCGATGCCGGATCAGTTGCGCGGCAACAGATCGTCATCCACCGGGCCGGCGGGCTGTTCCATGCCGCTCGTGGTGTTGAGCGCCAGTTCGGCGTTACCGTCCTTTTCATAGATGTCGTCGCGGAACTGCACCACGCCGTCCTTCGCCGACCAGGCGGTGATGTAGACGAAATAGACCGGGATTTCCTGCGCCAGCTTGATCGGCGTGTTGACGCGGGTGGCGATGACGCGCTCCATTTCCTGACGCGACCAGCCGGGCGTGTCGCGCAGCAGCCAGCTCGTCAGGTCGCGCACGTTCTGCACGCGCACGCAGCCGGAGGATTCGAAACGCATCAGCTTGTTGAACAGGCCCTGCTGCGGCGTGTCGTGCATATATTCGTTGTTCGGATTGTGGAAGTTGATCTTCGTGGACGACATGGCGTTGATCTTGCCGGGGTCCTGACGGAACATCAGGTTCGGAGCCTTCGGCGCGAACCAGTCGACCGCGGTCGGCGAAACTTCCTGCCCCTTGCCGTCGATGAGACGGATGTTGTTCCGCTCCAGATAGGTCGGGTCCTTCTGCATCAGCGGCACGATGTCCTTTTCGACGATCGAGCGCGGCGCGGTCCAGTAAGGGTTGAGGATGACTTCGTAAATCTTGGAATTGATCACATGGGTCGGGCGGCTGGCGCGGCCGACGACGGCCGTGTTGCGCAGCACGACGCGTTCATTTTCAACGGCTTCGATGGCGGCGGCCGGGATATTCACCATCAGGTGACGCTGGCCGAGATCGCCGGACATGGACTGGATGCGAACGAGGTTGGTCTGCAGCTGCGCCAGACGGATCTGCGCGGAAACATTGAGCGCCTTCGTGGTGTATTCGCCGCTGACACCATCGGCCGGAAGGCCATGACGGGCCTGAAAACGCTTCAGCGCGCCATCGACGTAACTATCGAAGGCGCTGGAGATGCCGGCTTCGCGCGGCAGGTCGCCGGACACCATCAGTCGCTGGCGCAGCGCCTGTACGGAAGGATCGGAGACGCCGATCTGGAGACGCTGCTGGGACGCGGGCACTTCCGGCCAGCCGCCATTCTGCACGATCTGCTGATATTGCATGATCGCCTGCTGCATGTAGACCGGCGCTTCGCGTCCGAGAACCGGATTGTTGGAAACGACGCCCACGGCCGAACGCGACGTATTGGCGTCGAACTGGTCATCCCAGTTGCCGCGGCGCGAAGAGCCCATGAGATCGTTGAGCGCGTTCTGCGCAAAGGCCGGCGCGGCAAGCGCGGCGGCGCCAACGGAAACGGCCGAACGCAGAAGCGCGCGGCGCGATACGGAATCGGAAACGGATTTCTTTGTCATTCTACCTACCAGCCACTCTCTTCGGCATTCTCAACAATGCCTAAATCAATATGATTAACAAACACGTACAACGTGTCTGCCGGCTGGTAATACTCGACACCCATCCATTGGGCGCCATTGTCTGGCAGAACAGTCGGGACTTGCCGCGACAGCAGGAGAAACAGCCGGCTCCTTCACCCTTGCCGGTCCCATATCAATATGGCCGATTCGTGTCACGGCTCTCATCTCACGAAGCTTTGTTCGCCTGAGAAACAGGGCGAAGGCTCGAAGAAGGGCTGGGCTTGACAGGCAAAAACACACAACGCGGAATCCGCAAGCCGGGAGCAAAAGGATGCCCCCGGCTTAAACAGTGAAACCGTCGCGATATTACAGGCGGTAAGCGATCGAGTCGTTCCAGAAGCGATCGAGGCGCTGCAGCAGCTTGTTCATTTCGGAGAACTCGCCGGTGCCGATGCCGCCGACCTTTTCGATCGAACCGACGTGGCGTTCATAAAGGCGGGCAACCGTTTCGGCGATTTCCTGGCCCTTTTCGGTCAGGCTGATGCGAACCGAGCGACGGTCGACACGCGAGCGCTGGTGGTTGATGAGACCGAGATCGACCAGCTTCTTGACGTTGTAGGAGACGTTCGAGCCGAGGTAATAACCGCGGGAACGAAGCTCGCCGGCCGTCAGTTCGGAATTGCCGATGTTGAACAGCAGCAGGGCCTGAACGGCGTTGACGTCATCCCGACCCTGACGGTCGAACTCATCCTTGATGACATCGAGGAGGCGGCGGTGGAGACGTTCCACCAGGTGCAGCGACTCCATGTAGAGCGAGCGGATGGTATCTTCATGTGCATCGGCAACAACGGCCTGGGGCTTAACTTTGCTATTGATCATGACTGCCTCACTGTTTTGTTTGGCGGTGTGTTTGTTTGTCTCCCGCCTTGAGTGAGAACCTAATCAATGCGCATAAAATTCTACTTAAAAGCTACGATTAACAAATGGTTACCTGCATTTTCCCCGGAGGGCCCAACTTGTGGCGAAGCGGGAATGGCCCAAGGTCATCCATTACAAATCAATGACTTAGCCATGAAATGCGGCCCAAAACCAGGCCGAATTGCTTTATTCTTATGGTAAATCAATTCTTGCGCGTTCTTCATTCTGGCGCTGATCCAGCCAGAAAGCGACCAGGAATAGTATATAAATGGTTGCCACGAGGCCGTGCATGACGGGCACCAGCGTGTTGGCGCCGAAGATATGCGGCCACACCTTATACATGGCGATCTGCGCGCCTGCGCCCATGACCCACATGACCGCGCCCCAGGAGGCCCCGAGCCATAGACCGAGTGCCGCGACAGGGAAAATAACGGCCAGCGCGCTGCCGGCCACGCGCCAGGGCAGGTTCAGCATATCGAACCGTCCATGGCCCCCAAGCGAATAGCCCGTCAGCATCGCCCAATATTGCAGGCCGAACCAGAAACAGGAAACCGCGACCAGCCTCATGAAGACCAGAAAGAGGATTTCCGTAAGCGGGCGTTTCGGCAGAGGTTGAGAATCAGGTTCCATGGCCGGAAGATACGGTCTCGACGAACGGGCGACCAGCCCATATTGAATCCCGCCGCCTGCCTTGTCAAAGCATCATCGTCATCGCAGGACGCCAATGAGGGAAGATTGTCGCATTCGCATGGGCCAAGCTTCATGCTATGCAGCTTTCCAAATTTGATCGAAGGACATTCTTACATGCAGGACAAAACGCATCTGGTCGACGAGATCACCGGCCATCGCCGCATGCGCCGCAATCGCAAGGCGGATTGGACGCGCCGTCTGGTGCAGGAAAGCCGCCTCACCGTCGACGATCTCATCTGGCCGGTCTTCATCGTGCCGGGCAGCAATATTCTCGATCCCATTCCGGCGATGCCGGGCGTCAACCGCATGAGCGTCGACAAACTGGTCGAAGCCGCGAAAGAAGCAGCCGATCTCGGCATTCCGGCAATCGCGACCTTCCCGAACATCGAAATGGAGCTGCGCGACGAGACCGGTTCTAACGCGCTCGAGGCGAATAACCTCATCAATCAGGCAACCATCGCCGTCAAGAAAGCCGTTCCCAATATCGGCATGATCACCGATGTCGCGCTCGATCCCTTCACCAGCCACGGTCATGACGGCATTCTGCGCGGCGACGAGATCGTCAATGACGAGACGGTGGAACAGGTCGTCAAGGCGGCGATCCTGCAGGCGGAAGCGGGATCGGACATTATTTCGCCATCGGAAATGATGGATGGCCGTATCGGCGCCATCCGTCGGGGTCTCGATGCCGCCGGGCACCAGAATGTCGGCATCATGTCCTATGCGACGAAATTCGCTTCCGGTTATTACGGTCCCTATCGCGAGGCCATCTCCACGGCCGGACTGCTGAAGGGCGACAAGAACAGCTATTACATCAGCCCTGCCAACGGCATGGAGGCAATCCGCGACGCAGCCCTCGACGTGGAGGAAGGTGCGGACATGCTGATGGTCAAGCCCGGCCTGCCCTATCTCGACATCTGCTGGCGGCTGAAGGAAAATTTCGGCCTGCCGACCTTCGCCTATCAGGTCTCCGGCGAATATACCCAGATCAAGGCTGCCACCATGAATGGCTGGATCGACGGTGAGCGCGTGATGATGGAGACGCTTCTCTGTTTCAAGCGTGCCGGTTGCGATGGCGTTCTCACCTATTTCGCCATCGAGGCCGCACGCAAACTCGCAAAGGGCTGAAGCCCGCACTTATTGTATTCGGTCGTTTTCTTCCCATATTGTCTGCTGACACGGCACTCATGCCGCGCTGTCATACCCTCTCAGGAGAAAACGACCGATGAGCCTCGACCAGAACCCCACTTATGCCGCACCGGATGACTGGCGCGCCTATAGCGGCGTCCTGAGCCGGCGGGTCTTCGCATTCCTGATCGACTATGCGATCGTTCTCCTGCTGTGCATTCCAGCGGCGGTGATCGTCTTCTTCCTCGGCGTGATTACCCTCGGCCTTGGCTTCTTCCTCTATCCGGCGCTGTTCGTCATCGTTGCGGTGCTTTATTTCGGCATGACGCTCGGCGGCCCCTCGCAGGCGACCCCCGGCATGCGGGCGATGGGGATCGCCATGGCGCGGATGGACGGGCGGCGAATCGATTTCCTGCTGTCGACCGTTCACATCGTGCTTTTCTGGGTCATCAACTCGGTTTTGACGCCGCTGATCCTGCTTGCAGGCCTGTTTACCGAGCGTTCGCGCCTCGTTCACGACTTCCTGCTCGGCACCGTCATCGTCAGAACGCGCTGATATTGCGGAAAGCCACGCAAACGTGGCTTTCAAACCCCGCAAATGCCGCATCTCGCAGTTGACGTTTTCCGGCATTTTGCCATTCTGTGACATTATGCATGTCGCTTGAAGCGCCGCCGCCAACCCCGTGAAATCGCGGCGCGCTTTCATAACAGACGCAGGAGGCGATCACGGTTCGATGAACACGCAGGCGACGCCCTCTCCCCAATTCTATCTTACGGCGCCGGCCACCTGCCCCTATCTGCCGAACCAGATGGAGCGGAAGGTCTTCACCCATCTGGTCGGCCCGCGCGCTTCGGAAATGAACGATCTTCTAACCCAGGGCGGTTTCAGACGCTCGCAGAACATCGCCTATCGCCCGGCCTGCGAAAACTGCCGCGCCTGCGTCTCCGTGCGTATCCTGACCGAACAGTTCCAGCCGACGAAATCGATGCGGCGCGTTCTGGCCGCCAACAGGGATGTCGTCGCCACCGTTCACGCCGCGGAGCCCTCCACCGAACAATTCGCCCTGTTTCGCCGCTATCTCGACCACCGCCACCAGTCGGGCGGCATGTCCGACATGTCGGCGCTGGACTATGCGATCATGGTGGAAGACACGCATGTGAACACCCGCATCATCGAATATCGCGTGCGCGAACCCGGCTCCGGCATCGATTCCAGCAAGCGCGGCGAACTTCTGGCCGTGGCGCTCAGCGACGTGATGAGCGACGGCCTGTCGATGGTCTATTCCTTCTTCAATCCCGATCTGGAAAAACGCTCGCTCGGCACATTCATGATCATCGATCACATCACCCGCACCCGCGCGCTCGGCCTGCCGCATGTCTATCTCGGCTACTGGGTCGATGGTTCGGAAAAGATGGGCTATAAGACCCGCTACCACCCCCAGGAGCATCTGACGCCGCGCGGGTGGGAGGTTTATACGCCGGAAGAAAAGTAATTGTTCGCAAAATTTAGTAGATATATTATGATGCACTCCATTTTATAAGGAGTATTTTCATGAAGATAAGTTTAATCACGATCGGTGAAGATACTGGTCTTGTCGTCCCCAAGCAAATTATCGAACGACTGGGGTGGCAGGCAGGCGACTTCCTCAACCTGCATTGTGATGGTGATCTGCTTGAGTTACGAGCTCACAGCGCAAGCGAACAAGCGACACACGACTTCAATCGTCAGTTAGAATGTGCTCGGCATGCGATGCGCAAATATCATGTTGCCCTAAAGGCGCTTGCCGAGTCATGACGTCTCCATTGGTCCTGTCGCGATAAGCAAGAGGCTTGAACCGCCCCAGGCTAAGCCGGAGCGGCATCTGAATCCTCACCCGCCAAACTTCCCACTGCGCGGAAAGCCCTTCGGCACGGTGCGGCCTGCCGTTGCGCGGTCGGCCAGCCATTCGCGCAGTTCTTCACCCACCTTGTTGAAGAGACGCCCGGCCGTGTCGGACCATGACAAGCCTTCGGCAAGCGCGAAACATTTCACGTCGACGACGACGCCATCCTTGTAACGCTGCAGGCGCACGCCCTTGCCGCGCGACATTTCCGGCACCTGCGCCAGCGGGAAGGCGAGCAGCTTGCGGTTTTCGCCGACGACGGCGACATGATCGCCCGTGACCGGCACCGCGAGCTTGGCTTCATCGGGCATGGAGACATTCATGATCTGCTTGCCCTTGCGGGTATTCGCGACCATTTCGCTCTCGGCCACGACGAAACCGTTGCCGGCCGTGGAGACGAGCAGCAGCTTGCGCGATGGATCGTGCACGAAGGCGGTCAGGATGTCCTGATCGTTCTCCATGTCGACCATGATGCGGATCGGCTCGCCATGGCCGCGACCGCCCGGCAGCTTGTCGGCGCCAAGCGTATAGGCCTTGCCGCCCGTCGTCAGCAGCAGCAGCTTGTCCGTCGTCTGCGCCGGGAAGGCCAGCTTCGGTCCGTCGCCTTCCTTGAAGGTGAGCGACGATGTGTCGGACATGTGCCCCTTCAGCGCCCGGATCCAGCCCTTCTGCGAGATGACGATGGTGACCGGTTCCTTTTCGATCATCGCCTGCTGGATGGCCTCGATATCAGCGTCCGGCGCATCCGCGAACTGCGTGCGGCGGCGGCCGATTTCGGTTGCCTTGGCATATTTCTTTTTGACCTCGCCGATTTCCCAGGCGACGGTCTGCCACTGCTTGTCATCGGAAGCGAGCAGCGCCTCGATCTCGGCCTTTTCGTTGCTGAGGTCGTCGAACTCCTTGCGGATTTCGAATTCCTCGAGCTTGCGCAGGTTGCGCAGCCGCATGTTGAGGATGGCTTCGGCCTGATTGTCGGTGAGCGACCACTTGGCCATCATCACCTGTTTCGGCTCATCCTCCTCGCGGATGATGCGGATGACCTCATCGAGATTGAGATAGGCGACGAGCAGGCCGCCGAGAATCTCGAGCCTGCGGTCGATGGCCGCCAGACGGTGGCGGGAACGGCGGACCAGCACATCCTTGCGGTGCGCCAGCCACTCGCTCAGCACCTCGTTCAGCGCCATCACCTTCGGCACCTTGCCGAGCGACAGCACGTTCATGTTGAGCGGCAGGCGGCTTTCGAGGTCGGACAGGCGGAAAAGCGATTCCATCAGCAGCGTCGCATCGACGGTACGGCTCTTCGGAACCAGCACGATGCGCACATCTTCGGCCGATTCGTCGCGAATATCCTCGAGAAGCGGCAGCTTGCGGGCAATCAGCAGCTCGGCGATTTTCTCGATCAGGCGCGATTTCTGCACCTGGAAAGGAATTTCGGTGATGACGATCTGGTAACCGCCGCGGCCGAGATCTTCCGTTTCCCATTTGGCGCGCACGCGGAAACCGCCGCGGCCGGTCTTATAGGCATCGAGAATATTCTCGCGGCTTTCGACGATCACGCCACCGGTCGGCAGGTCGGGGCCGGGAATGAATTCCACCAGCTTTTCAACCGTCGCATCGGGATGTTTGATGAGATGAAGCGCCGCGTCGCAAAGTTCATGGGCGTTGTGCGGCGGGATCGAGGTCGCCATGCCCACCGCGATGCCGGAGGCCCCGTTGGCGAGCAGATTGGGGAATGCGCCCGGCAGGACGACGGGTTCCTCGTCTTCCTCGTTATAGGTGGCGCGGAAATCCACCGCATCCTCGCCGATGCCCTCGAGCAGCAGCGCCGCAACCTCGGTCATGCGCGCTTCGGTGTAACGATAGGCGGCGGCGCCGTCGCCATCGATATTGCCGAAATTGCCCTGCCCGTCGACGATCGGATAACGCTGCGAGAAATCCTGTGCGAGACGCACCAGCGCGTCATAGACAGACTGGTCGCCATGCGGGTGGAATTTACCGATCACGTCACCGACGATACGGGCGCATTTCTTGAAGGCCGAGTTGGGGCGAATGCCCATTTCACTCATGGCGTGAATGATGCGGCGGTGAACCGGCTTCAGGCCGTCGCGCACATCCGGCAGCGCACGATGCATGATCGTGGACAAGGCGTAAGCGAGGTAGCGCTCTTCAAGCGCCGCCTTCAAATCGACCGGATGAATGTTATCGTCTCCGCCGGACGGAGGTACAAGATTTTTTCCCATGGTGCTTGACTAGCGGAAATGCCGATTCCCGGCAAGAAATTCGGGGGTCGCGCCTGTGGATGAAAGCAACCCTTTCACGCGATTTTTTGTTAACCGCGTTGCAAATGCCGCAATGCCGCCGTCATGGGAATCGATCTAAATCCTATAGACCTTTGAATAATCGCGAATATAAGTATCAGCATTCGAATTCGAACACGGTACACAGCCGTACGTTGAGGGAAGAAACATCATGAGACTGAAATCCACCCGGCAGGTTCTTTTCGCGAGCGCCGCGCTTCTTACGCTTTCGGCGCCGGCTTTCGCGCTGGATGGCGGGGATGTGCTGAAGAAGATCAATGCGGCCTATGCCGCGCAGGGCGGCGAGATCGCTGCCGGTTCCGTCGCCGTCAACGGCTCGACGGTGACCCTCAACAGCGTGACCTTCAACGCAGTCGCCGATCCGGCCAAGAAGATTCCGGTCGGCAATGTGACGCTCGAAGGCGTCGAGGAAAACAACGGCGGCTACAAGATCAAGAACGCCCGCTTCGACAATATCGACTACAAGCAGGAAAATGTGGAGATTAAGGCAAGCGACATCTACATGTCCGGTCTCGTCATTCCCGCAGACTCCACCACCGGCACCGTCGATGCGCTGATGTTCTATGACGAAGCACATAGCGGTCCGGTTTCCGTTTCCATCGACGGCAAGCCGGCTTTCTCGCTTGAGGAAACCAGCGCGACGATGTCGGTCAGCGATGACAAGAACTCTATCGGCTTCGAACTCGATGCTTCCGGTTTCAAGGCCGATCTCAGCGAAGTGACCGATCCTGCGACCAAGGACGCAATCGAAAAGCTGAAGCTGCAGGCGCTCTCCGGCGACATGACCATGAGCGGCAGCTGGGAAGTGGCTTCCGGCACCATCGACGTTGAAGAATATGCCATCGACCTCGATGATGTCGGCCGCCTGAACATGTCGTTCGGTTTCTCCGGCTACACGCTCGCCTTCATCAAGTCGATGCAGGAGACGGTGAAGGCGCAGGCCGCCAATCCGAACAAGGAACAGGCGGACCAGGCGGCAAGCCTTGCCATGCTCGGCCTGATGCAGCAGCTCTCCTTCATCAACGCTGAAATCAGCTTCGAAGACGCCAGCATCACCAAGCGCGCCATCGACTATGCCGCAAGCCAGCAGGGCATGACAGGCGATCAGCTTGCCCAGACCATCAAGGGCATGGCCCCGATCATGATGGCCTCGCTCAACGTTCCGGAATTGCAGAACATGGTGTCGGCGGCCGTCAACGCCTATGTCGACAATCCGAAGAACTTCTCGATCACGGCGGAGCCGGAAAAGCCGGTTCCGTTCCCGATGATCATGGGCGCTGCGATGGGCGCGCCGAACACCCTGCCGAAAATGCTCGGCGTCACGGTGACGGCAAACGAATAAAACTAAAAAAGCCCCGGTCATGCCGGGGCTTTTCTTTTCCGCTCAGTGCAGCGGCGCGGCAGCACCATCCTGTTTATCGTGCAGGGCGAAGCGGTCGATCATGTGGGCGCTCGCCTCATTGACGCCGATCACCTCGACCCGCCTGCCGGCCTTGCGGAATTTCAGGACCACCTTGTCCAGAGCGCCGACCGCGGAAATGTCCCACAGATGCGCCTGCGTGACATCGATTGTCACCGCCTCAACCTCTTCGGCGAAATCGAAGGCGGCAATGAAGCTTTCCGTCGAGGCGAAGAAAATCTGGCCATCGACGCGATAAATCCGCTCCCGGCCATCGGCTGAAAGCTCCGGCCGGACATGGAAGAGTTTCGACACCTTGCCCGCGAAAAACACGCCGGAGAGAAGGACGCCGGCCAACACGCCCTTTGCAAGATCGTGGGTCGCAAGCACCGTGCCGACCGTCACCAGCATGACGATGCTTGACGATGGCGGGTTGCGGCGCAGATCAAGGATGGAACGCCACGAGAAGGTGCCGATGGAGACCATGATCATCACCGCCACCAGCGCGGCCATGGGAATGATGCGTACGAGATCATCCAGCACCAGTATGAGGAACAGCAGGAACGCGCCCGCGACGAAGGTGGACAAGCGGCCACGACCGCCGGAACTGACATTGATGACGGACTGGCCGATCATGGCGCAGCCGCCCATGCCGCCGATGAGGGCGGAGGCGATATTGCTCGTCCCCTGCCCGATGCATTCCCGGCTCTTGTTGCTGCCGGTATCCGTCATGTCGTCAACGATCTGCGCGGTCAGCAGCGATTCCAGCAGGCCGACGGCGGCGAGCGCCACGGAATAGGGAAAGATGATCTGCAGCGTCTCGAAGGTCAGTGGTACCTGCGGCAGGGCGAATATCGGCAGCGTCGAGGGCAATTCACCGAGATCGCCGACCGTGCGGATATCCATGCCGGAGAAGACGGCGACACAGGTGAGAACGATGATGGCGACCAGCGGCGACGGAACGATTTTGGTGACCAGCGGGAAGAGATAGATGATCGCAAGACCGGCCGCGATCATGACGTAGGTTTCGACCGGCACGCCGATCAGCTCGGGCAATTGCGCCATGAAGATCAGGATCGCCAGCGCATTGACGAAGCCGGTCATGACCGAACGCGAGACGAAGCGCATCACCCGGCCGAGTTTCACAAGGCCCGCCAGAATTTGGAGCACGCCCATCAGGATGGTGGCGGCGAAGAGATATTGCAGCCCGTGTTCCTTGACGAGCGTGACCATCAGCACGGCGGTGGCAGCGGTTGCCGCCGAGATCATGCCCGGCCTGCCACCGGTGAAGGCGGAAACGCAGGCGATGGCGAAGGAGGCGAACAATCCCACCTTCGGATCGACCCCGGCGATGACGGAAAAGCCGATGGCTTCGGGAATGAGGGCGAGTGCCACGACGATGCCGGAAAGGAGATCGCCGCGAATATTGGAAAACCACTCACGTCTGTAAGTCTGAAATCTGTTCATCTGATTTTTTCGCAAAGAATGACGCACCGGCCGGAGCCATGTCCGGTAGATTGAAATGAAATGTCGGTGCTTTGCGTTGTCTGGCGGATCGGCGGCCAGAAGAGCCACCCGGGGTTTCACCGGGTCCGTGGTGAGTAACTCACCTATAAACAGCAAAAAAGCGGGCCGCAAGTTGCGCGCCCGCTTTCGATGTCTGCGATCGTACGCTTCAGGCCGCTTCGCGCCCGCCATACTCCCGCATTTCTGCATCGCCCAGACGGAACTGATGGACCAGTTGCTTGAGACGCGCCGTCTCGCCCGCCAGCATGGCGCTGGCGGCATTGTTCTCCTCGACCATGGCGGCGTTCTGCTGCGTGCCCTGATCGAGATGATTGACAGCGGTGTTGATCTCGGAGAGCCCCAGCGACTGCTCTTTCGTCGCGGCGGCGATGGCTTCGATATGGTCGTTGATCGTCTTCACAGAGCCACCAATGCGCGACAGGGCCGCGCCGGTTTCCCGCACGAAGCGCGCGCCGTCCTTCACCTCTGTACCGGAGGCATGGATAAGCACCTTGATTTCGGCGGCGGCCTTCGCGGAGCGCTGCGCCAGTTCCCTGACCTCCTGCGCGACGACGGCAAAACCGCGCCCCGCCTCGCCTGCGCGCGCCGCCTCCACGCCGGCATTGAGCGCAAGAAGGTTGGTCTGGAAGGCAATCTCGTCGATGACGCCGATGATATTGCCGATCCGGCCTGACGATTGCTCGATCTTCTCCATCGCCATGATCGTATCGACAACGAGGTCGGCCGTGCGGCTGGCGTCCTGGTCGGTCGAATGGGCGACCGCGCGGGCTTCCACCGCACGTTCCGCCGAAATGCGGATATTCGCCGTCAGTTCATCCAGCGCGGCGGCGGTTTCCTCCAGCGAGGCGGCCTGCTGCTCGGTGCGGCGCGCGAGATCGGCGGCACTCTGGCTGATTTCCTGACTGCCGCCATCGATGGCCACGCTCGACTGCACGACGCCGGACATGGCGGCATCGAGCTGGCGGATCGTCCGGTTGAGATCGTGACGCAGGGCTTCGAAATCCGGGGCGAAAGGCTCGTTCAGTTCGAAAGAGAGATCGCCGTCGGCAAGGCGGCGAAGTGCGGCCGCAAGGCCGGTCGTCGCCTGCATCAGCCTTGCCTGCGCTTCGGTTTCCGCCTCGCGCTGGAATCGCGCCTTTTCGGCTTCGGCCTGCTGCCGGGCCGCAAGCGCCTGCGTCTCCAGTTCGATTTTTGCGATGGCCGCCTGCCGGAAGATTTCCAGTGCATGGGCCATGGCGCCGAATTCGTCCCGGCGGTGCAGACCGGGAACGGCAAATTCCGTTTCGCCCTCGGCCAGACGGCGCATCGCTCCGGTAATCGCGGTCGCCGGGCGGGTTATCGAACGGCCGATAAGATAGACCCCGGCAAAAAGGCTCGCGACGGTGAGCGCGATAAGGGCGACGACAATCGAAACCGTTCTATCCGCCGCCGCGCTGTTCTCGAGAGCGCTTGCTTCCCGCTCCTGCCGGTAAATGGTGGAAATCTCTGCGACCACGGGCAGCAGCGCATTATAGGCGGAGGCGACGGTTTCGCGCGCCTTCTCCTCCTCCAGCACGGCCTGAGCATAAAAGCGGAAGGAGGCGGTGTAAATTTCCAGAGCATCCATGATGCGCTGGCGCTCCGCGCCCGGCCGGTATTCCAGCTTCACCAGCGCCTTGAAGGTTTCCACCTCGGCGGCATGTTTGCCCGTATAGGCTTCATCGCGCCGCAAAATGAAATCCTTTTCATGCCGGCGCATCATCAGCATGCTGGCACGGATTTCGGCATTGGCGACGGTATCGATGAGCTTTTCGATGGAATGCACGCCATTGCGCATGGCGCCCTCAAGGCCCTCTGTCGGCGTGAGGCCCAGCTCCGCATTCTTGGCGACCAGCGCCTTCATGCGGTCGGAATAGGTCGAAGCACCCTGCGCGAGCGCTTCGAGCCGCGTCCGGGTCTGCGGTGTAGCCTCGTCTGCAAGATGGTTCAAAGATTGCCGGACCTGATCCATCGTCTGGTCAAACCGCGCAACGGATTTCATATCGCGGGTCAGCAGAAAATCTCTCTGGTGAAGACGGCTTTCATGCAAACCGTCCTCCAGCGCCGCCAGCACCCCGTCCCGCTCGATCAGCGTCTCTTCGGCGACGCGATAACGCGCCTCCATCTGTCTTTGCCAGAGCAGCATGCCCGCGATGACGGCGATCCCGCACAGCGCAGCCAGTGCGAGCATGGATACGCGATGCGCAATTTTAAACGTCGAGATCAGCGAAAACATTCAACCCTCGTTTGCAGATTTCACGATGGGATGAATGATTGAGAAGGTTTAAGAACTCCTCTACCGGATTTGTCAGTTTAATTAAGGTTTTATGACAAGACCGCTAGAGCTTCAGCCGCTCGCGAAAGAAGACGAGCGCTACGGCTACACCGGTCGCCACACCCACGATCACATCGACAAAACGGACAAAACCGGCAGCCTGCGGCCCCATCAAGAGCACCAGCATGGCTGAAGCGCCAGCCTGTATCGGCACGACCGGCGGCAGGCCGAACATGGACGCAAGAATCATGGCGATGAAGGTCGCCGAGGCCAACCGGATTTCAGCGAAGTCATGCGGGACAAGGAGCGCAATCTCTCCGACGAGAATGCCGATGGTGACACCGACCATCAGGCCAAGGCCCTGACGAACATGGCTTGGAATTCCCGGAGCAAGGCAGATAAGCGCGCTGATTGCGGCAAAGACGGGTTGCGGGTGGCCCAGCCACCGGTGCGCGACCCAGAACGCAAAAGCGGCCGCAAGTGCGGCCGCCAATGCACGGGTGAAGGCTGCACGAACGCGGTCGAGCAGCGTCTTCACCATATCAGTCTTTCTTGGACGGAACGACGCGCAGCGCCAGCTCACGAAGCTGGGTCGGCGTTGCCGGCGACGGCGCGTTCATCAGGAGGTCCTGCGCCTGCTGGTTCATCGGGAACAGCGTGATTTCGCGCAGGTTCTTGGCGCCGACCAGCAGCATGACGACGCGGTCGATGCCGAAAGCGCAGCCGCCATGCGGAGGCGCACCGTACTGGAAGGCGCGGTAGAGACCGCCGAAGCGCTCTTCCACGTCAGTCTGGCTCAAGCCCACCTTTTCGAAGGCCTTGACCATCAGCTCGGGCGACTGGTTACGGATCGAGCCGGAGGCGATTTCGAAGCCGTTGCAGACCGCGTCATACTGGAACGCCTTGATGGAGAGCGGATCCTGCCCCGCCAGCGCTTCCAGACCGCCCTGCGGCATGGAGAAGGGGTTGTGGGCGAAGTCGATCTTCTTTTCTTCCTCGTTATATTCGAAGAAGGGGAAATCGACGATCCAGCACATTTCGAAACGATCGCGGTCGATCAGGTTCAGTTCGTCGGCAGCGCGGGTGCGCGCCTCGCCGGCGAACTTGTAGAACTTGGCGGGATCACCAGCGACGAAGAAGCAGGCGTCGCCCGCCTCAAGGCCGAGCTGCTGGCGCAGCGCCTCGGTGCGTTCTTCGCCGATGTTCTTTGCGAGCGGGCCGGAACCGCCGACCTTGCCGTCCTCTTCCTTCCAGAAGATGTAGCCGAGCCCGGGCTGGCCCTGAGACTGCGCCCATGCGTTCATGCGGTCGCAGAAAGCGCGCGAACCACCGGTCTTGGCCGGGATGGCCCAGACCTGAACCTTGGGGTTGGAAGCGATCATGTTGGCGAAGACCTTGAAGCCTGAACCGTCGAAATGTTCGGTGACGGCTTCCATGACGATCGGGTTGCGCAGGTCCGGCTTGTCGGAACCATATTTGCGGATCGCCTCGTCATAGGGAATGCGCGGCCACTCTTTGGTAACCGGCTTGCCTTCGGCGAACTTCTCGAACACGGCCGTCATCATCGGCTCCATCGTGGTCCAGACATCTTCCTGGGTCACGAAGCTCATTTCGACGTCGAGCTGGTAGAATTCGCCCGGCAGGCGGTCGGCGCGCGGGTCTTCATCGCGGAAGCACGGCGCGATCTGGAAATAACGGTCGAAACCGGCCACCATCAGAAGCTGCTTGTACTGCTGCGGCGCCTGCGGCAGGGCGAAGAACTTGCCTTCATGGATGCGCGAAGGCACGAGGAAGTCGCGCGCGCCTTCCGGCGAGGAAGCGGTGAGGATCGGCGTCGTATATTCGGCAAAGCCGGCATCGGCCATGCCGGTGCGCATGGCGGAGATGATCTGCGTGCGCTTGACGATGTTCTTATGCAGCGTCTCGCGGCGAAGATCGAGGAAGCGGTATTTCAGGCGAACGTCTTCAGGATAATCAGGCTCGCCGAAGACCGGCAGCGGCAATTCCTTGGCAACACCGAGAACCTCGATTTCCTGCGCATAAAGCTCGATCTCGCCGGTGGCCATGCCCTTGTTGACGGTGTCTTCCGAGCGGGCCTTGACGAGGCCGTCGATGCGGATGACCCATTCGCCACGCACGGTTTCGGCAACCTTGAAGGCCGGGCTGTCCGGATCGGCCACCACCTGGGTGATGCCGTAATGGTCGCGAAGGTCGATGAAGAGAACGCCGCCATGATCTCGCACGCGATGAACCCAACCGGAAAGGCGAACGGTTTCGCCGACGTCGGACTTGCGGAGAGCGGCACAGGTGTGGTTGCGGTAACGATGCATTTTTTTATCCTGGAACGTGTCGTGGGCCCGATGGAGGCCAGATGGGCGGCACTGTCGAAATTTGCCGGAAAAGCGCATGGCCAGCCTGATTTGTCAAGGCAAAGCACAACAATGTCGCCTTCAGCCTGTCCTTTCCCCTGCCTTCGCTTTAGATAGGGCTAATCCAGCCCGCCAAACCGAGTCGGCCCGCAATGAGCCAGATCAGACCTCTTATCCCGCTTCTCGTCACCGCCGGTATCCTGATCGGCGGCAACGGCCTGCAGGGAACCTATATAGCGCTGCGCGGTCTCTCCGAAGGGTTTTCCGCCAGCACCATCGGCCTCATCAGCGCCGCCTATAGCTTCGGCTTCGCGCTTGGCTGCATTTCGGTGACGCGACTTCTGCGCAAGATCGGCCATATCCGCACCTTCGCCACCATGGCGGCCGTCGCATCCGCCGCAGCGATCGCCATGCCGCTCCTCATCCATCCCCTGTTCTGGATGCTGATGCGCTTCGTCACCGGCATTGCCGTCGCCTGTCTTTTCGCGGCCATCGAAAGCTGGATCAACGCGCAGGTCACCAATTCCAATCGGGCGCGCACGCTCTCCATCTATCGTTTCGTCGATCTCGGCTCCGTGACGCTCGCCCAATATGTCATTCCCGTCGCGGGCATCGACGGACCGGTGGTGTTTTCGCTGATCGCCATGGCGCTGACGCTGTCACTGGTGCCGATCTCGCTTGCCGACAAATCCAACCCCGCGCCGCCGAAACAGATACCCTTCAATCTCTTCGCGGTGTGGCGCATCTCGCCGCTTGCCGTGGTCGGCTGCGTGGCCGTCGGCCTCAGCATGGCGGCGTTTCGCAATATCGGCCCTATCTATGCCGAACAGATCGGCCTTTCAGTCACCGCCATCGCAACCTTCATGAGCGCCGGCATCATCGGCGGCGTGGTGCTGCAATATCCGCTCGGCGTCTATTCCGACCGTTATGACCGGCGCATCATCATTCTCGCCACCACGGCCGGCTCGGTCGTCGTCGGCCTGTTTCTCGCCTTCTTCGCCGGCACGGATGAATGGAGCAACATCATCGGCGTCTTCATCTTCGGCGCCTTCGCCCTGCCGCTCTATTCGCTGAGTTCCGCCCATGGCAACGACCACGCCAGGGAAGGCGAACACGCGATGATGTCGGCCGGACTGCTGTTCTTCTGGTCGGTGGGCGCCACCGTCGGGCCGCTGCTTGCCTCCGTGCTGATCGACCAGTTCGGCCCGAAGGCACTGTTCAGCTATACGGCCGCGATCCAGATCGTTTTCATAGCCTATACCATCTACCGGCTGCAGGTGCGCGAAGGTGTGCCCGTGGAGGAGCGGAACTGGCGGTTCAGCTCGCTTTTGCGCACCTCAGCCTATTTCCAGAAGCTCGCCGCGGCTCCGCCACCCAAAAAGGATGAAGCGGAGCCCCATCCGCCCGAGAAAAACGATCCTTGAGCCTTCAAAAGCGGGCTTTGTATTGACATGCGCCCGGCAAAGGGAAAGTAAGACGGATAATTTTCACGATTGGCCAATAACAATGATTGAAACGACTGCCGCCCTCGCCGAAGCCTGCACGGAACTGGCGAAATCGGAATTCATCACGATCGACACCGAATTTTTGCGGGAAACGACCTTCTGGCCGGAACTCTGCCTCGTGCAGATGGCAAGCCCGACGCTCGAAGTGCTGGTCGATCCGCTGGCGAAGGGTCTCGACCTGACCCCTCTTTTCGAACTGATGGCCAATCCCGATGTCGTGAAGGTTTTTCACGCGGCGCGACAGGATATCGAGATCATCTACCATCTCGGCGGGCTTATTCCGCACCCGATCTTCGACACACAGGTTGCCGCCATGGTCTGCGGTTTTGGCGATTCGATCTCCTACGACCAGCTGGTGCAGAAGATCAAAAACGTGCAGATCGACAAATCCTCGCGTTTCACCGACTGGAGCCGCCGCCCACTGACCGAAAAGCAGCTGGATTACGCGCTGGCCGACGTGACCCATCTGCGCGATGTCTATCTCTCGCTGAAAGCCCAGCTCGAGCGCGAAGGCCGCTCGCTGTGGCTGACCGAAGAGATGGACATTCTCGAATCGCGCGATACCTATGACATGCATCCCGACGATGCCTGGTTGCGGTTGAAGTCGCGCCTGCGCAAACCGACGGAACTTGCGATCCTCAAATTCACCGCCGCATGGCGCGAGCGTGAGGCGCGCTCCCGCAACGTGCCGCGCTCGCGCGTCCTGAAGGACGATGCGATCTTCGAAATCGCCCAGCAGCAGCCAAAGGACGCCGAGGCGCTGTCGCGGCTTCGCACCATTCCCAAGGGCTGGGAGCGCTCCGCCTCCGGCACCGCCATCGTCGAAACGGTGAATGCGGCGCTGGCGCTGCCGAAAGAGGAAATGCCGAAGGCGCCGCGTCACAGCCACGCGCCGGAAGGCTCCGGCGCTGCCGTGGAACTTTTGAAAGTTCTGCTGAAGTTGACGGCGGACAAGCACGGCGTCGCCGCCAAGGTCATCGCCAATAGCGACGATCTCGACAAGATCGCCGCCGAGGGCGAAAAGGCAACCGTGGCGGCGCTGACCGGCTGGCGGCGGGAACTCTTCGGCGATGTGGCGCTGAAACTCATCAATGGCGAAGTCGCTCTGCGTTTCGCCGGCAAGAAGGTCGAGGCGGTGGAGGTTGCCGCAAGCGAGCCGTAACGGCCCGCCGCTTTCCACCCCAACGGTGACGTCGTCGACCGCTATAATCGCGACCCGAAAGGCATGGGCTGCGGCTTGAGCGGCTGGAAGGAGAACATTCCCTTCGACGTTGACGGCCGCACCTGCGCCGCCATCACCTTCGCCCGTAAGGGAGAAACCCTGTTCGGCCGGGCCTGGATCGACGGCAATTGGCTGCGTTTTTCCGCCTTCCCTGTCAAATGGTCGAACCGCTCGCCGGATGACCGGCCGCAATCCCCGCTTGAAACCGTCTATTACAGAACATCCTATCAGGCGTATAACGGCGGCAACGCCGATTTTGCGGCAACGGCGCAACAGCCTTACCAATCCTTCATGCAACCTTACCGATTGCTCACTTTTTGCGGCGCTTTTTCCACATTAATGTCGCATATGACCTGAACAGAAGCTTCGCCCGAAGGGAGCGGCCTGCCCTTCTTTCCCAAGACCAAAGCCTTCCCTTCCCGAGACCCAAGAACCGACATGAGAAAATTGCTGCCCATTCTGGATTACGTGGTGCTCTTCGTTGCCGTGGCCGGCAGCGGCGTGGCCTACGCCTTTCTGGAATATGGCGGCGGTGCATTGATCGGCGCGACCTATGCGCTGTTTGCCTGCGCACCCATCCTCGCCTTCGAGCGCGGTTACATCATGCCCGGCCTGTCGCGGCAGGTGAGCGCCCTGCCGACACCGGCCTATATCGCCGTCGGCCTCGTCATCTATGCCATCCTCGTCTTTTGCGGCTTCGGGCTTGGCGGCACGATCCTGTGGTTGAGCGGGATATTTCCAGGCACCTGGAAGCGCGCCGTCCATGCCGAGGTGCAGACGCTGATCTTCACCCTCATTGTCTGCGGCATCATCGTCTTCATCATGCGGGTGCGCGAGCTTCTCGGCCGCGATATCTTCATCGACCTCATCCTGGGGCGTTATCGCCGGCCGGTCAGCGAAGACCGCGTCTTCATCTTCATCGATCTCGTCGGCTCCACCTCCTTCGCCGAAACCCATGGCGACCTGAAGGCCCAGGAATTTCTCGGTGAAATTTTTGCAAGTTATGCCGCACCGGTCAGAAAACACGGCGGCGTCATCGACGACTATATCGGCGACGCCGCCATCATCACCTGGCCCTATCACATGGCGATAAGGCGGGCGGCCTGCGTGCGCTGCGTCTTCGAAATTCAGGCGACCATCGAAAACACCCGCGACATGTGGCTTTCCCGCTTCGGCGAGGTGCCGCGCCTGCGCTTCGCCATTCATGGCGGGCCGGTCATCACCGCGGAAATCGGCGTCGATCACCACAAGATCACCTATTTCGGCGATACGGTGAACACAACGTCGCGGCTCGAATCGCTGAGCAAGATGCTCGGCCACCCGGTGCTGATTTCCGCTGACCTTGCCCATCAGCTGGTGCTTCCGAAGGGCGTGCGCAGCGAATATCTGGGCGAACATGCGGTGAAGGGCCGTGGCCAGACGCTGGGCGTCTGCACGCTCAGCCAATACCAGGCGCCCGCCGCATAAGGGCAATCGGCGGAAAAAAGCCGTGCGGCCCATCTGCCGACGATGGCCGTCATCAAAATTCATCAAAGCTTCAAACGGCAATCACCTGCCTGTCATGCGACCACCCTATCGCGTCAATCCTGTCTTCAACAGGTATTGAGAGGGGTCTCCATCATGAAGCACATTCTTTTTGCACCTTTCGCGGTTCTCGCGCTCGCCGCCGCGGCGCATGCGGCGGAAAAGGAGTTTCCGGCAAAGCTCGTTTCGCACGCCATTCTGCCTGCCAACACCATGATCGCCGCACCTGCCGATGCGCCGGAGCACCTCAAGACCTCCGCCAAATTCACCACGGCCGACCGCAAGCGCGCCGAGGGCCTCGGCACCGTGCCCGGCAAGGACGGCGTGCGCCTGACCGGCCTTTCCATGCCGTTCAACGGCCAGCCGATGCAGGGCTTTTCCGGCATCAGGGCGATGCCGGACGGCAGCTTCTGGAGCCTTTCCGACAACGGTTTCGGTTCCAAGCTCAATTCCAGTGACGCCATGCTGATGCTTCACCATCTGAAGTTCGACTGGGACGCCGGCAAGGTCAACGCGCTTGAAACCGTGTTCCTCTCCGATCCCGACATGAAGGCGCCCTTCCCCATCGTTCTGGAAGGTTCGAGCAAGCGTTATCTGACGGGTGCGGATTTCGACGTCGAATCCATTCAGCCGGTCGCTGACGGTTTCTGGGTCGGCGAAGAATTCGGCCCCTACATTCTGAAATTCACCCGCGACGGCAAGCTGACCGATGTGATCTCGACCAAGGCCGGCGACATCGAGGTGAAATCTCCCGACCATCCGGCTCTTGCCCTGCCCGGCAATCCCACGCAGAAAATGCCCGCTTTCAACCTGAAGCGTTCCGGCGGTTATGAGGGCATGGCACTCTCCAAGGACGGTTCGAAGCTCTATGGCCTGCTGGAAGGCCCGCTCTACATGGCCGACGGCCAGGTGGAAAAAACCGAAGACGGCGCGACCGCGCTGCGCATCATCGAACTCGACACCGCCAAGAAGGCGTGGACCGGCCGCAGCTGGCTTTATCCGCTGGCGGAAGGCGGCGAGGCAATCGGCGACTTCAACATGCTGGATGACACCACCGCCCTCGTCATTGAGCGCGACAACGGCGCCGGCACGGCCGACAAGGCCTGCGCCGACCCCAAGGCTGCGGCTGCGGACTGCTTCGCCCGCCCTGCCAAGCTGAAGCGCATCTACAAGATCGAATTCAACGACGCCAATGTCGGCAAGGCCGCCCGCAAGATCGGCTATATCGACCTGATGAAGATTTCCGACCCGGATAACAAGAAGCGTCAGGGCGGCGGCAACGGCTATTACGACATGCCTTTCGTCACCATCGAGAATGTCGACCGCGTCGATGCCACCCATATCATCGTCGGCAACGACAACAACCTGCCCTTCTCGGCCGGCCATGCGCTGGACAAGGCTGACGACAACGAATTCGTCCTGCTGGACGTCAAGGACCTGCTCGAGGCGAAGTAAGACCACGGCTGCTGTCACTTGCTTTGACGGCCGCGAATGATCCGGACGGAGCGCCCGGCAGACACAAATGTCTGCATGGCGCTCCGTTCCGATTTTCCAGAGCTAGCGGAAAAGAAGACGTTTCATGCAGGACCATGCAGAAAGACTTTATTACGCCCTGAAGAAAAGCTGGTCGGGCGAGACGAGCGGCCTCTGGTCGCGCGAAAACCCTGCCAAGGGGCAAGGCAGCGTCACCGCGCTGGTGGTGCAGGATATTTTCGGCGGCGAGCTTGCCAAAACCGCTGTCAGCGGTGCCGACCATTTTTACAATATCGTCGAAGGCACCCGCTGGGATTTTACCTTCAGCCAGTTCGATATTCCGGTCGGTTATCAGGACAGGCTTGCCAGCCGCACGGAAGCCATGGCGACGATAACGCCGCTGCAATATGCCTATCTCAGCGCCTGCATCCGCAAGGCGCTCGGGCACAGCTGAGCCGTTAGCAAAATAGTGCCAGCCCATTGCCGTTTCGATCCGCGCATCGCGGCACGGTGGCCAGCCAGGGTGTTGCGTTTCAGGACCACGATGTCAATCTTTCCTGCAAAGCGGACACAATCCTTGCGATAATATCGCCCGCTGGAATGGTTGCACCGACAGGAGAGATATTCGATGAGTGAGAGTTGTCCGGTCCTGACACCGGCGGAACGACAGGTACAGGACATATTGGAGCGCACGGAAGCAGCGATGATGGCCACCATTCACGCAGCGCTCGAGCGTGCCAGCAAAGAGGTCACTGAGGCATTCCGGGCCGTCGATTCAGACATGCAGCCGCCGCCCCACGACTATTTTGCCGCTGTCGCCCATCAGCAGCTCTTCCTGATGTTATGCGGAGCCGACCCGAAAACCTTCGAGGGCGGAGACCCCGAAATTGCCGGCCACATCATTCGGAACGCGCAAAACATATCCGACCACTATTGGAAGAAAACGCCTGCCGCGGCGGATGTCCCCGGCAAGTGATACATTCCGAGTGACGACAGGATTTCGCGTCACGCGGTATCGCGCGTGATCTGCGTTTTAGAAAGGAGGCCCGGCCCGGCCCCTATGGCCATTCCACGTCACAGCACCTTCATCATCGCCGGTTAAGCAGGCGCAAATCCGGGAGGCTGGAATGGATTCGACCGTACAGATCAAGCGCCCGAAAATCGCAGAGACCGTCATCCATGCGACGGCGCGCATAAGAGATTCCGATATCGGCGAATGCTGCGAAATTCTGGCTGACACCTCCCTGCACAATGCCGACCTCGGCAATTACTCCTATCTTGGCCCCCGTTGCATGGTGGGCGATGCAACGATCGGAAAATTCTGCGCCATCGCCGCAGAGGTCAGGATAGGCGCTCCGAACCATCCGATGGACCGGCCATCCATGCACCGTTTCAGCTATTGCCCTGAATATTATTCTGCGGATGCCGTGCGCGATAACGCCTTTTTCGACCGGCGCAGGGAGGACCGCGCCGTCATCGGTCACGATGTCTGGATCGGTCACGGCGTTATCGTCTTGCCGGGTGTCACGGTTGGAGACGGGGCAGTGCTCGCCGCCGGCGCGGTCGTCACCAGAGACGTGCCGCCCTACACCATCGTCGGCGGCGTTCCCGCAAAGATCATTCGCGAACGATTTTCGCGACCCATCGCGGAAAAGCTTGCATCAATCGCATGGTGGGACTGGCCATTCGAAACTATCATGGCGCGGCTTTCAGACTTTCAGTCGAGCGACATAGAAGCCTTTTGCGAGCGCTGGTCCTAGCGGACGCAAGAACCGTCCTGTCGCGAAACAGAAACGCGCCGTTCGTTATTCGAACACGAACGCCAGCCGCTTGCCCGTCAGCTTCGCCAGTTGCTGCAAACGCCCGTCCAGTCGCTCGCCGGCGAAATCGCAATAATCGTGCGGCACGACGAATTCCAGATCGAGATCGGGATTGCCGGATTTGCGGAATTTGAGGTGGTCGACGACGCCCGGCATCGAGGCCGAGAAGAGATAGACGACGCGCAGCAAGCCGCCGAGCAATTTACCAAGCTCCTGCAACCGGTCGCCCGCCATGGCGGCGAGCGGCTGTGTGGTGCCGTTGTCGTTCAGACCTTCGAAGCGATAATAATTGGCGAGCGCAATATAGGCGCGGCCGGGATGGGTGATCGCCACGAAGGAAGAATGGGCGATGATGTTGAGCGCCTGCAATCCGCGATAATCGGGATGGGCGCGCCAGCTGATATCGGCGAGAAGGCAGGCCGCCTGCCGGTAACGGCTCTCCTCTTCGGTCTCGTCAACGCCGAAGACCGGGAAGGTGCGGCCGCTCCAGTCCGCCAGTTCGCGCGCATGTTCCGGCGAGCGGGCGCGCAGAATGGCAAGTTCATCGGCGGCGACCAGCAGCGGATCGGAATCCCGTTCTTCTTCAGTCAACAGCGAATAGAGATAACCTTCGCGCACGCCCTGTGCCGAGAAGGCGATCCTGGCCGGCTTCATCATTTTCAGAACTTCGCGCATGGCGATGGCGCCGAAGGGCAGAAGCGAGCGGCGGTTCTTGGAGACCGCCTGCCAGGCCGGGTCCTTGCTATCCCGGGAGACGATGACCTCTTCGAGAAAATTCAGCATTTCCTCCAGCGGCAATTCGTAGCCCTGCATCATATGCAGCGGATAGCCCGATATCTCCATATGCAGCTTGGCGATGTTTCGCCAGGTGCCGCCCACCGCGTAAAAGGTGCGCCCCTCACCAGCCGCCAGAAGCTTGGCGAAGGATTTGACGTGTTTTCTGGCAATCGTCGCCGCTTTTTCCAGCGAGCCGTCCGACTGCTCCGACAGTCGCAGGCCGCCGAGCGGCAGGGTGATGCCCTCGCCGCAGCTCTTGCCCTTGATGTCGATGAGTTCGAGCGAACCGCCGCCGAGGTCACCGGCGATGCCGTCTGGATCATGGAAACCGCTGATCACGCCATAGGCGGAATAAAGCGCTTCCTTTTCGCCTGACAGTACCTCGATCTCGCAGCCGAGAATGGCTTCGGCCTCGCGGATGAAATCCGGGCCGTTTTCCGCCTCACGCGCCGCAGCCGTCGCCAGCACGTAGAGCTTCTGCGCCTGCGCCTGCTCGGAAAGGACATGGAAACGCCGAAGCGCCATCAGCGCCCGGCTGACGCCTTCCTCATGCATGCGGCCCGTCAGCGCCAGTCCCTTGCCAAGGCCGCACAGGACCTTTTCATTGAACAGCACCGCAGGCGCGCGGGAAAGACCTTCATATACGACGAGACGAACGGAGTTCGAACCAATATCTATGACGGAAACGGGGGCAAGGCCGGTCAGCCGCCCCTGTGCTTCTGATCGAGTCATTCAGCCTGTTTCTTGCGGGACGAAATCAACCCGGCAATCAATTTGGGCGCACTGGATTTCAAGGCTTCACCACGTCCGGAAAGGCTGGGATTGGTCATGAAATAGTGCTGCGCGTTGAACGGTTCTTCGCCTTTACGCACCTCGATGCGCCTCGACGTTCCGTCCGCAAGTATCTCGTAGCTCTGCTGGTTGTCAATGAGATTGCCCAGCATAATCTGTGAAAGAACCTGCTCATGCACGGTGGGATTGGTGAGCGGAACCAGCGTTTCCACGCGCCGATCAAGGTTGCGCGGCATCATGTCGGCCGAGCCGATATAGACCAGCGCCTTGTCCGACGGCAGGCCGAAACCATTGCCGAAGCAGAAGATGCGGCTGTGTTCGAGGAAGCGGCCGACGATGGATTTGACGCGGATATTGTCCGACAGACCGGGCACCTGCGGGCGCAGGCAGCAGATGCCGCGCACGACGAGATCGACCTCCACGCCCGCCGCACTGGCGCGATAGAGCGTATCGATGATTTCAGGATCGACCAGCGAATTCATCTTCATCCAGATCGCCGCCGGCGCGCCGCGCTTGGCATGTTCGATCTCTTCGTTGATGTGCTTCACGATGCGGGCGCGCAGCGTATAGGGCGAAACGGCGAGCTTCATGCCCTCTTCCGGCTCGCCGTAACCCGTGATGAAGTTGAAGATATTCGCCATGTCATGGGCGATCTTCGGGTTGCAGGTGAAGAAGGACAGGTCCGTATAGATCTTGGCGGTGATCGGGTGATAGTTGCCGGTGCCGAGGTGGCAATAGGTTCTGAGCTTGCCGTCCTCGCGGCGCACAACCATTGACATCTTGGCGTGGGTCTTGAGTTCGATGAAGCCGAAGACGACCTGCACGCCGGCCCGCTCCAGATCGCGCGCCCAGCGGATATTCGCCTCTTCGTCGAAACGCGCCTTCAGCTCGACCAGCGCGGTGACGGATTTACCGGCTTCGGCCGCATCGATCAGCGCACGAACGATCGGGCTGTCATTGGAGGTGCGGTAGAGCGTCTGCTTGATGGCGAGCACTTCGGGATCGCGCGCGGCCTGCAGCAGGAACTGCACGACCACGTCGAAGCTTTCATAGGGATGATGAACCACCATGTCCTTTTCGCGGATGGCGGCGAGGCAATCGCCGGCATGTTCGCGCACGCGCTCGGGGAAACGGGCGTTGTAGGGCTCGAATTTCAGGTCATCGCGCGGCGCACGGACGATTTCCGAGATGGTGTTGAGCGCGAGAAGGCCGGGCAGAACGGCGACGCGATTATCCGGCACGCCAAGCTCGTGCACCACGAACTGGCGCAGCGACTGCGGCATTTCGCTGTCGGTCTCGATGCGGATAACCGAACCGCGGCGGCGGCGTTTCAGGGCGCTTTCGAAGAAACGGACCAGATCTTCCGCCTCTTCTTCAACTTCGATATCGCTGTCGCGGATGATGCGGAACGTGCCGAATCCCCTGACGCTATAGCCGGGATAAAGCCGGTGAATGAACAGGCCGACCACATCTTCCAGCGTGATGTAACGGATGGCGTTCTTGTCATCCGGCAGGCGCACGAAACGGTCGAGCGCCGGCGGCAGGCGCAAGAGCGCCGTCATCGGCTCACGGCCGTTGACGCTGTCGAGCTGCAGACCCATGGAAAAGCCGAGATTGGGAATGAAGGGGAACGGGTGCGCCGGGTCGATGGAAAGCGGCGTCAGAACGGGGAACATGCGTTCCTCGAACTCCGTTTCCAGCCAGGTGCGGTCCGCATCCGAAAGTGCGGCCGGCCGCACGATGAAGATTTCTTCCTTGGCGAGATATTGCTGCAGAACGGCAAGCGATGCCTGCTGCTCCATCTGCAGATTGTCGATTTCCTTCAGAATATCTTCGAGCTGCTCGGCCGGCGTCTTGCCGTCCGGCGTCTTGACGGTGATCTTCTGGCGCACCTGCCCTTCGAGGCCGGCAACGCGGACCATGAAGAATTCATCGAGGTTGGCGGCCGAGATGGAGAGGAAACGCAGCCGCTCCAGCAGCGGATGATCCGTGTTCAGCGTTTCTTCAAGAACGCGGCGGTTGAACTGGAGCCAGGAGAATTCGCGGTTAATGAAACGCGCCGGGCTGTCCCACAGGCTCTCGCCTTCGGTCACCGGCTGAACCTTGTTGAAGTCTTCCTGCGCGATAGCGTCCATTCCCTGTTCCATCCCCTGACCGATTTCCGTCCCGTGATCCTGCTGCATCGCGCGATCGTCCTTCTTGCCCGTATAACAGTTTGACGACGGAACTGTGACAGTCAATCGACGTCCAGTCCGCTGCCCGCCGCTGCGTTGTCCATCGCATTGAGGACCTCCGCCACCAGCGGCCGTGTAATTCTCGTTCCACGCGAAAGCGCCAGCCGGTCGATCCGGTCCACGATCGTCTGCGCCGTATCGAGCGAACGCTCCATTCTATTGACGATGTAACCTATGAGTTTGTCATCCATGTAAAGCTGCCGGTCAGCGAAGAGTTTCACCAGCACCTGCGCCAGCAGCCCCTCGTCCGGCTCGCCGGTTTCCACCACCGTTACGGCTTTGAGGCGCGAGCGCAGATCGGGCAGCGTCACCGGCCATGCGGCCGGCCATTGCCGGCTGGTCATCAAAAGCGTGGTGCCGTGCTGGCGTACGCTGTTGATGACATGGAAGAGTTCGGTCTCGTCAAAACCGCGCCGGTCGGCGTCCTCGAAAAGAACAGGTCCCGTTTCGGCCGCACGCGCGGCATCGGAGCCCGTCTCGGGGTGAATGTCGCGCGCGTCGCTGATATTTTTCCAGATATTGGCGAGATGCGATTTTCCCGAACCCGGCGGCCCGGCCAGCACGACGACGGGCGAGCGCCAGTTCGGCCATTCATCGATGAGGCTGACGGCAGCCGCAAGCGAGGCGGAGACGAGGAGATCATCCCTGCCGGAAGCGGACTGGTGCGAGAATGCGAGCGGCAGCTGCTCGGCCTTCGACCGGGCGTTGTCGGTTTTGATTTGGTCAGTCATCGTCAGCTCTGAGAGTCAACCTTGCCGGAGGATGTTTCCCCTTCTTCCAGGGCAGGATTTGTGTCCCAGGGAAGGTTGGCGGCATGCCCGTGGTAAAGATCGCTTTCAAGATACCGCGACAGGGCGAAGCGGACAAGCACACCGACCGCCGCCGCAGCCGGCACCGCGACGAGAAGCCCGACGAAACCGAAAAGCGCACCGAAAGCAAAAAGGGCGAACATCAGCCAGACCGGATGCAGGCCGACGCTTTTGCCGACAAGCTTCGGCTGCAGGATGTTGCCTTCGATGAACTGGCCGGAAAAGAACACAACGAGCGTCAGGAACACATAGATGTAGTCCGGCCAGAACTGCACGATGGCGACGCCGACGGCGAGGATGAGGCCGACCATGGAGCCGATATAGGGAATGAAGCTGATGAGGCCTGAGAAAAGGCCGATCAGCAGACCGAAATTCAAACCCACCAGCGACAGGCCGACGGCGTAATAAACGCCGAGAATGATGCAGAGCGACCCCTGCCCGCGCACGAAACCGGCAATGGTCTTATCCATGTCGCGGGCGATCTGGCGGACGGCATGGACATAATCGCGCGGTATCCAGCTGTCGACCTTGTCGATCATCCGGTCCCAGTCGAGCAGCAGATAGAAGGCGACCACCGGCGTGACGACCAGCAGCGACATGACATCGACCAGCGATTTGCCGGAATTCCATATCTGCGTCAAAAGCGTGCCGATGAAACCGGCGCCTTCGGTCAGAAGCTTCGAAAAATTCTCCTTCACGGCGTCGATCTGGCTGCTGACCCAGTCCGGCAGGAGATTGGTGTCGGCGCCGGCAATCAGCTGCTGCAATGACGAGATATATTGCGGGATGCGCGTGATGAATTCCGAAGCCTGGGCGGCGATCAGCGGAATGATGATGATGAGCGACAGCGCGAAGAGCAGCACGAAGGAGACGAGGATGACGACGGTGGCCATCAACCGGCTGAGGCCGCGCCGTTCCAGCCAGTCGGCAACCGGGTCGAGAAAATAGGCAAGCGCCATGCCCGCCACGAAAGGCAGGAGAATGGAGCTGAAGACCATCAGGAAAAGGACAAAGACGGCAAGCACGCCGATCCAGAAAAACACCTGCCGGCGCAGGCTCGTACCGCTTACATGGGGTTGCATCCGTTCATCCTTTATCGCCGCACCGTCACCGCCCATGATGGAGATAGGATGCGCATATGCACATGGTCAAGACCGGCGCTTTCGCGCGCCGGCAGAAGGAGACTGCCCGCACAGCGGTAAAATCCCTCATTTCCGGCCAACCCCTCGCAACGGCAGGTTGACCGACGGTAAATATTAGACAACTATCAAATATTGCCGGGCGAGCCAGCGGCGCTCCTTCATGTCCGGCGGCCGGGGGGCACGATGCAGAGCACCAGTGAAAATGGCATCGCGGAATATAATGCCGGTCTCTTCGATAATCCCGAAGTTGCCGAATGGTATGACAACCAGCAGCTTTACCCGGCCGAACGCATCATTCTCGATCAGTTCCGCCATGCCTATGCGGGCAAGCGGCTGCTTGACCTTGGCGTCGGCACCGGCCGAACGACGAAGCCGCTTCTGCCGCTGGTGGGAGACTATATCGGCATTGACCGCTCGCAGCCGATGCTTGCGCTGGCGCGGCGCAATTTTCCAGCCGCCACGTTTCTCGACATGGATGTGCGGGCGATCGGCCAGTTCGGCGCGGAACGTTTCGATTGCGTGCTCGGCGCGCTCGCGATTCTAAGCGCCTTCGACCATGAGGACCGGCTTGCCATCATCCATGCCGTGCGAAGCATTCTCGCGCCCGGCGGATATTTCATCTTTTCGTTTCACAATCGCCAATGGAAGCGGGCGGGCGGCATGCCGCTGCACCGACGCTCCTGGCACCCGCGCGAGGTGGTGAATTCGCTGCATCCGCAAAGCTGGATCAACTATCTGCGACTGCAACCTTCGACACGGCGGACGCCGGAATATGCCATTCTCGCGGATCAGGCGCATCGCTGGAGCGGCCTGTTTTATTTCATCGACCTTGCCGCCCAGACCCGCCAGCTGGAAGCGGCGGGCTTTGAGATCGCCGCACGTTATGGCGAGAACGGACGGCCGATAGAGGAAAATTCCGATACGTCCAATGACGGCCTGCTCAATCTCGTCTGTCGCGCCGCGCCGCAGCCATCGTGAGCACCCAATCCGGCAAGCCCCGCCAAAGCCGTTAAAAACCGGAGCTTTTACCACTCAAACCCTTGCATCAGGCCCCGTCCCGTGCGAATGGCGACGCCAAAGGAACCAGCGGAGACGAGAGCCATGAGCCAGTCGGGCAAGAACGGTCTTACCTATAGTGATGCAGGTGTGGATATCGACGCCGGCAACCTGATGGTCGAAAAGATCAAACCGGCGGTGCGCTCGACGCGGCGTCCCGGCGCGGATGGCGAAATCGGCGGCTTCGGCGGGCTGTTCGATCTGAAAGCCGCGGGCTTCACCGATCCGGTTCTGGTGGCCGCCAATGACGGCGTCGGCACCAAGCTGAAGATCGCCATCGATGCTGACTATCACGACACCGTCGGCATCGATCTGGTCGCCATGTGCGTCAACGATCTCGTCGTCCAGGGCGCAGAACCGCTGTTCTTCCTCGACTATTTCGCGACCGGCAAGCTGGACCCCGACCAGGGTGCGGCCATCGTTTCCGGCATCGCCGCCGGCTGCCGCGAATCCGGCTGTGCGCTGATAGGCGGCGAAACCGCTGAAATGCCCGGCATGTATTCCGATGGCGATTACGATCTCGCGGGCTTTGCCGTGGGTGCGGCCGAACGCGGCCAGCTTCTGCCGGCCGGCGATATTGCCGAAGGCGACGTCATTCTCGGCCTCTCCTCCTCCGGCGTCCACTCCAACGGCTTTTCGCTGGTGCGCAAAATCGTGTCGATCTCCGGTCTCGACTGGAGCGCCCCTGCCCCCTTCGCGGACGGCAAGAAGCTCGGCGAAGCGCTGCTGACGCCGACCCGCATCTATGTGAAGCCGCTTTTGAAGGCGATCCGCGAGACCGGCGCGCTGAAGGCGCTGGCGCATATTACCGGCGGCGGTTTCCCGGAGAATATTCCGCGCGTTCTGCCCAAGCATCTCGCTGCCGAAATCGATCTCGACGCGATCAAGGTTCCCGCCGTCTTCTCGTGGCTGGCGAAAACCGGCGGCGTTGAAGCGAAAGAAATGCTGCGCACCTTCAATTGCGGCGTCGGCATGATCGTCGTCGTTTCGGCTGAAAATGCCGAAAAGGTCACCGAGGTTCTGACTGCCGAAGGTGAAACCGTCTTCCCGCTCGGCCGCATGGTCGCCCGCGAAGAAGGCGCGCATGGCACCATCTATAAGGGCGCTCTCGGCCTATGATGAGCGCCGCCTTCCCGTCCGGCCGCAAACGCGTCGTCGTTTTCATTTCCGGCAGCGGCTCCAACATGGTGTCGCTGGCCAAGGCCTGTCAGGCGGCGGATTTTCCGGCGGAAATCGTCTGCGTCATCTCGGACAAGGCGTCTGCGGGCGGGCTGGAAAAGGCACGGGGCATGGGTATTCCCACGCTGGTGTTCGAGCGCAAGACCTATGCCAGCAAGGCCGAGCATGAGGGCGCCATTCTGGCCGCACTAGGTGAAATCGCGCCCGATATCATTTGTCTCGCCGGTTACATGCGGCTGATATCGGGGGATTTCATTGCTCCCTATGAAGGGCGCATCATCAATATCCACCCTTCCCTGCTGCCGCTTTTCCCCGGCCTCAACACCCATCAGCGCGCCATCGACAGCGGCATGAAGATTTCCGGCTGCACCGTGCATTTCGTCACCGAAGGCATGGATGAAGGCCCGACCATCGCGCAGGGTGCGGTGCCGGTCATTTCCGGCGATACGGCCGAAACTCTGGCGGCGCGGATCCTGACAGTCGAGCATCAACTCTACCCGCTTACCCTGAAGCGGCTTGCAGAAGGCAAGGTTCGAATGGAAGACGGCAAGGCGGTCTCCACGGATGGCGAAAGTAAAACTGAGTATTCCAACCTCATCTCCGCCTCCTGATAAAGCTATAACTAAAGTACAAAAACAATCATAATGGTATTTTTCGGAAAATAAACCGATCGTTTACCATAATCATCTTTAATGCCCGCAACGGCCCTTATTTCGGGCCCTCCGTTCATTCAGGAGCGATTATGCCATTGTCGAGATTTTCCCTGCCGCTTTCGGCTGTTCTGCTGGCGGGCGCCAGCCTGCCCGTCGCGGCTGAGCAAAGCGGCATTACAGCCTCAGTGGATGCCGGCGTTCTCAATCTCCGCGCGACGGAAACCGTCCATATCGGTGGGAGCAAGCTGAGCGAACTCGAATGGGAAACCAAAAACGCCGTGGCATTGCGCGGCTCGCTCGGGCTTGAACTTGCGCCCGGCTGGCGCGTGAAGGCGGAAGGCCGCGTCGGCTTCGAGGGCGACGGCTACATGACCGACTATGACTGGGTCTGGCCTTTTTCCAGAGACAGCTCGAAGGACAATTGGAGCCACCGTTCCCAGCATGACGACACACGGCTCGACCATTATTTTTCGGGAAGCCTCGAACTCAATCGCATGTTGCTGGACGATCCGCAGCAATATCTCAGCGCCGGTGTGGGTTTTCGTTATACGGATGTTCAATGGTCGGCTTATGGCGGCAACGCCGTTTACAGCGTTTTCTCCCCCCGCGATTTCTCCGGCAAATTCAAGGATGGCCTCAAGGGGATCACCTATCGCCAGCAAATCCCGGTCTTCTACGGCAACCTGACGGGCGGCCAGAGGTTCGGCAACTGGTCGCTCAATCTGGGGCTCGAAGGCGGCGCCATGGTCTACGGCAAGGCGACGGACGATCACTGGCTGCGCGACATGCGCTTCACCGACAAATTCGACATCGCCGGCATGTTCGGGGTGAAGGCTGGCGTCGCCTATGACCTGACCGAGAATGCCTCAATCTATCTCGACGGCGCATATGACTATACCAGCCTCGGGCGCGGAGACACCCACTACAGCGGCGCAGGCGCCGGAAACCTGTCATCGGAAAAGAATGCCGGCGGCGGTGACTTGCAGTCGATTTTCGTGGGGATGGGTGTGAGAGGACGCTTCTGATTTCGACGGTTTTACTCGAGGTACGAGTTTATCAGATGCGCTCGAATAACCCTGCCCTCAAAGTCGGGCGCGATTTAACATCGCCCATTGCAGCAGAATGATCGTCTTGGAATCGGTGATTTCACCCGATGCGATCATCGCGAAGGCTTCATCCAGCCGGTAGGTCAGAACCTCGAGATCCTCACCCTCGTCCTCCAGTCCGCCACCGCTGCCGGCCTGCACGTCAAGATCGATGCGGGCGACGAAGAGGCTGACCTTTTCCGTCAGCGTGCCGGGGCTGGCATACATATCGAACAGATAATCGACCTTTTCGACGGCATAGCCGGATTCTTCCATCGCCTCACGGCGGATGGCGACGGCCGCGTCGTCGTCGTCGAGAAGCCCCGCCGGCACCTCGATCATGAAGCTTTGATCGCCGTTCACGAAGGCAGCGGGGCGGAACTGGCGCACCATGACCACGCTGTCGCGCTTCGGGTCATAAAGGAGAATGGCGGCGGCGCTGCCATGGTCGTGGACTTCCCGGACGATGCGGATGGTTTTGCCATCCGGCATGCGCTGGTCGAAAACGAGCTTCTGCATATGCACGAAGCCCTTCCAGACGGTTTCTTTTTCCACCAGCCGGATTCTGCCCGCATCCGTGTCGGCCGGAATGTTTTTCGCCTGCGTCTGTGTCACCGGATATGTCCTTGCCTGTCGTGGGATTTCAGCCTGCCCGTGTTGCGGCGCAATATCAAGCCTCGCGGGCCTCGTCATCGCGGCGGAGCCACACCTTGTTGTCGTGAAAAGCCGCACCGCCATAGGGGGCGACGGCATCGGCGCCGGTCAGCACATTGATGCCTTCGCCATCGAGATGCGCCCTGTTTGGCCACAGCCCTTCGGCGATCAGCACACCCGGTCTTGCACCCTCCACGATTTTCGCATGGAGCCTGACTTCGCCGCGCGCATTGCCGATGCGGACGATGTCGCCATCGGCGATGCCGTTGCCGCTCGCATCCTCGGGACAGATCATCAGTTCCGGGCGGCCTTCCTTCTGCACGGAGGTCTTGGTTTCCGCGAAGGTGGAGTTCAGGAAGTTGCGTGCTGGCGATGTCGCCAGCCGGAAAGGATGGTCACCGTCCACGGTTTCGATGACGTCGACCTGATCCGGGAACTTCGGAAATTGCGCAACAGGCCCCATCACACCGATGTTTTTCGGCGGTTTGTTCGGAGACGGTCCAGTCGCCCATTCGGGACTGAAACGGAATTTGCCATCGCCATAACCGAATCCTTCGAGATAATGCGCCACCTCGAAGGACGGCTGCGCATCGATCCACTTCTCCTCAGCCAGCGTGTCGAAATCGCCCCAGCCGCTGACTTTGAGCATACGATCAACATGATCGCGGGCCGAAAGGCCGAAGCCCGGCATATGGTCGACACCGAGGCGTTTTGCCAGTTCCTCGATGACGAAGAGATTGGTACGCACCGTTTCCGGCGGCTCCACCAGTTTGGGCCCAAGCAGAATATGGTTCTGGCCGCCGGCGCGGTAGATGTCGTCATGTTCGAGGAACATGGTGGCGGGCAGCACGATATCGGCCACATCAGCCGTCTCGGTCATGAACTGCTCATGCACGGCGACAAAGAGATCGTCGCGCAGGAAGCCCTGTTTCACCAGCCGCTGTTCGGGCGCGACATTGACGGGATTGGTGTTCTGGATGAGTAAGGCCGTCACCGGGCCGCCGTGGCGCAGCGCCTCGGCGTCCCTCGTCAGCACGCGGCCGATCTGCGACTGGTCGAGCTGACGCACCTCGGGGTCGGCGTAAGAACTGCCCATCAGCTCCGCCTTGTTGAGCCGGAAGATGTCGCCATTATTGTGGAACGCGCCGCCGCCCTCATATTGCCAGGAGCCGAGAACCGTTGCGATGGAAAGCGCCGCATGCATGGCGACCGCGCCGTTGCGCTGGCGGGCAAAACCATATCCGAGCCGGAAGAAGGTCTTCTTCGTGGTGCCGACAAGCCTTGCGAAATCCTCGATTTCGTCGACGGAAAGGCCGGTGATTTCGGATGCCCATTGCGGCGTTTTCGTCTTCAGATGCGCCTCGAGCCCGGCAGGATCGTCGGCGAAGCGCGCCATATAATCACGGTCGGCGTAACCGTCGCGGAAGGCGATGTGCATGACGGCGCATGCAAGTGCGGCATCCGTACCGGGGCGGACGACGAGGCGCATATCCGCCTGCTTCATGGTCGGATTGTCGTAGATATCGACGACGACGATCTTCGCGCCGCGTTCCTTGCGGGCTTTCACCGCGTGGGTCATGACATTGACCTGCGTGGCGACCGCATTGGTGCCCCAGATGACGACGACATCGGCCTTGGCGATCTCGCGCGGATCCGGGCCGCGCAGTGCGCCGGTGCCCATCACATAACCGGTCCAGGCCATGTTGGTGCAGATCGAACCGAAGAAACCGGAATATTTCTTGGCGTGGCGCAGGCGCTCGATGGAGTCCCGCTGCACCTGCCCCATGGTGCCGGCGTAGAAATAGGGCCAGATGGCCTCAGTACCATGCTGCGCCTCGGCCTTGACGAAAGCGTCCGCCACCTCGTCCAGAGCCGCTTCCCAGGAAATCTCCTGCCAGTCGCCGGCACCCTTCGCACCCCTGCGGCGCTTCGGGGTCAGAAGACGGCCGGGATGATAAATGCGTTCGGAGTAACGCGCCACCTTGGCGCAGATCACGCCGGCGGTGTAAGTATTGGCGTTAGCCCCGCGCACGCGGCCGATGCGGCCATCGGCATTGATGTCGACCTCGAGCGCACAGGCGCTCGGACAGTCATGCGGACAGACCGTGTGTCCGATACGGACTTCGGACTTCGGGGCGGCTTTTTCAGCGGAAATCGGGGTCGCAACGTTCATGTCTTTTGTATATTGCATCAACGATGCGGCAAAAAGGCCGAAGTGACGTCCATCAAGAATATTCATCCTGACCATTCATCCGGATAAACGGCAAGCGAGACACATCCATGAACTACCGCCACATCTATCACGCCGGCAATTTCGCGGATGTCCTCAAACATGCCGTTCTCGCCCGCCTCGTGCGCTACCTGCAGAACAAGGACAAGGCCTTTCGCGTGCTGGACACCCATGCCGGCATCGGGCTTTACGACCTGACCTCGGAAGAGGCGCAGAAGACCGGCGAATGGCAGACCGGTATCGGCAAGCTGATGGAGGCCGATCTGCCTGCCCCCATCGCCGAACTGCTTGAGCCCTATCTTGACGCCGTGAAGGAACTCAATCCGGAAGGTGGCGTGAAATTCTACCCCGGCTCACCGAAACTCGCGCGCATGCTGTTTCGCCCGCAGGACCGGCTTTCGGCCATGGAACTGCATCCGGATGACAGTCGGGCGCTCGCACGCCTGTTCGAAGGGGACTACCAGGTGCGTGTCACCGAGCTGGATGGCTGGCTGTCGCTCGGCGCGCATCTGCCGCCGAAGGAAAAGCGCGGCCTCATCCTCGTCGATCCGCCTTTCGAGCTTGAGAATGAATATCAGCGTCTGGCCGACGGCTTGAACAAGGCCTATCGGCGTTTTTCCACCGGCACCTATTGCCTGTGGTATCCCCTGAAGAAAGGCGCTCCGATCAAGGACTTCCACGAGCGGCTGCAATCCTTCGACATTCCGAAGATGCTGTGCGCGGAACTTTCCGTCAGAAGCGACCGGCTGGATGGCCTGAGCGGCTCCGGCCTCATCATCGTCAATCCGCCCTATACGCTGAAGGACGAGTTGCACACGCTGCTGCCCTACCTGAAGACAACGCTGGCGCAGGACAGGTTCGCCTCGCAGCGCGCCTTCTGGCTGCGCGGCGAGGAAAAATCGTAAGAGATTTGAGGGGCTATCTCAGCCCTTCCCGCCTCTGCGCCTGCGCAAGCTGTGACCGTTCGAAGAACAGGATCACGAACAGGGCCATGATGAAGGGAATGATGAGGTAGAACAGCCTGAAGACCAGAAGCGCCGCGATGACATCCGCCGGGTTCATGTCCGGCAGGCCGGTGACGAAGACCAGCTCCAGCACCCCCAGGCCGCCCGGCGCATGCGAGATGAGCGCCGCCGAGAAGGAAACCAGAAATATGCCGAGAATGACCATATAACCGGGATTTCCGGCTTCTGGCAGCGCGAAATAGATGATGCCCGCCGCGCCGATCAGCTCAATCGGGCCGATGACGAGTTGCTGCGCAACAAGCTTCGGCGCGGGGTACGGCAGCACGAAGGAACCGATTTTCAGGGGTTTCAGCCTGAGCAGGCTGCCAAGAATATAGAGGCCGACGAAAAGGAGCAGCAGCACGCCTGTCGTGGTGGAGGCTTCGACGGGCAGAATGCCGGTAAACCGTTCGGTGATGTCAGGCTCGTAAAGCAGCACCAGCCCGATGAGCATGATCGTGCCGATGAGGAAGGTGAAGGAGCAGAGGCCAACGAGCACGCCCACTTCCGCCACACTCAGCCCCTTGGACGTATAGGCCCGATATCGCACCACGGCGCCGGAGAATACCGAGGCCCCGACATTGTGGGACAGCGCATAGGTGGTGAAAGAGGTGAGCGTGATGAAGAACCAGTTCACTTTGCGGCCAAGATGCTGCAACGCGATGCGGTCGTAACCGGCGAGCGCGGCATAGGCCAGCAGGGTTGCAAGGCCCGAACACAGCCAGTCCCGCACGCGAATGGCTTTCAGACTGTCCCAGAGATCATCGAGCGACAGGCCGCGCAGTTCGTGAAAGAGCAACCATGCGGAAAAACCGATCGTCGCGAAGCCAACGACGGGCCAGATATATTTCTTGAATTTCATGCGGTCATGCCCGCCTATTTCCTCCAGCCTCACCCCAGCCCTGTTCCGTCTTTTGCGGAAGATTCGTTCGACTTTATTCGTTATGCGGCAAAGCTTTCAACCTTTTCATCAAAGATTGGCGGTTTGCCCCGTTCACAAGTTGATGTAAGACCGGATCGTCGCCCGCCGGCGATGTGAGGTCGTCCACTTTCCGGAGAACGTACACGGAATGAAGCGTTATGCCGGTTTCATCGCCCTGGGCCTTCTGTCGCTCGGCGCATTGTGGTTCGCGCGGGAAAATCCGGCTCCGACCGAACCCGCCGGCAACCGGCAGACACAATCCCAATCGCAGGCCGCCGGTAATTCCCGGTTGGACGCTCCAGGGCGCGACGTTTCCCGACAGGAGACGGGCAAGAACCCTGCGCCGCGCGGAAACGGGTTCGATTTTTACGTGCTGTCTCTCTCCTGGTCACCGGCGTTCTGCGCCAGTTCCGAAGGGTCGGGCAACCGCCAGCAATGCGGCAGCGACAGGCGTTACGGTTTCGTGGTGCATGGGCTATGGCCGCAGAACGAAAACGGCTATCCGGAATTCTGCCAGAGCGGCGAGCCCGACCGTGTTCCGGACGCGATCGGCCGCACCATGTTCGACATCATGCCGTCCATGGGCCTGATCGGCCACCAGTGGCGCAAGCACGGCTCCTGCTCCGGCCTGTCGCAGAGGGACTATTTCTCGGCGACACGGGCCGCATTCGAAGCCATCCGACTGCCGGGAAAGATCGCCTCGGGCGCCGAAGCCGCCACTCTCTCCGCCGACGCCATCGAAACCGCCTTCACCGACGCCAATCCCGGCCTGTCGAAACGCGGCATCTCCATCAGCTGCGACGGCAGGCGCCTTGAGGAAGTGCGCATCTGCCTCAACAGGGACATGAGATTCCGCGACTGCCCCGAGCTTGACCGCAAGGGCTGCCGCGCCAACGCCACGGAAATCATTCCCATTCGCTAGAGCGCGTCGAATGCGCTCTATTTCTCGTCTCTACACATTTTCCAGACATAAAACCGCTATGCAGTTTTATTGACTATTCCAGTCCCCAGACGACAACCCACAGGACCCGACCATGGAACTGCTCTACTCGCCCGCCTCCCCCTACTCCGCCAAGGTACGTATGGCCGCGCGCCATCTCGGCATCGACATTACCTCCGTGCGTGTCGATACCAGTGCCGAGCCCGCAACGCTGATGGACAACAATCCGCTCGGCAAGATTCCGGTCCTGCTTCTGGATGAAGGCGGCTCGGTCTATGACAGCGTGGCGATCATGCATTATCTCGACCGTCTTTCGGGCGGCAAGCTCTACCCGAAAAAGAACGGCAAGCGCACGGATGTGGAAATTCTCGAAGCGCTGTGCGACGGCATCATGGATTGCCTGCTCGCCATCGTTTACGAGCGTCGTTTTCGCCCGGAAGACAAGATCCACCAGCCATGGATCGACAAGCAGTGGAGCAAGGTGGTCCGCGGGCTTGATTATCTCAACACCAACCTGCCGAAAACCGGCAAGAAGCTGCATGGCGGCCATTTTGCCCTTGCCGCGATGATCGGTTATCTCGACCTGCGCTTCGCCGGCGAATGGGCAGAAGGACGCGATGCGCTGGCCGGGTGGCCGGAAACCTTCGGCAAGCGTTTCGAAGCCTATGCGGAGATGAAGGCCGCCGCCTAAGACTTTGACACGAACAGTGCCCGGCCTGATCGCCGGGCATTATTCTGGCCCTATGCCGCAAAACAAAAAAGCCGGGGCGTGAACCCCGGCCTTTCTTTTACCGATCCCAAAAGGATCAGAACTTGACGCCGATACCGGCCTTGACGGAGTGATCGTCGAAACCACGCGAGAACGCGCCGGAGTCGAGACCGTAGTCCTTCTTCTGGTAATCGCTGTAGCGATATTCCAGACGAGCGGTGATGTTGTCGGTCACCATGGCTTCTACACCGGCACCGACGGTGTAACCGAGGGCGGTGGCGCTGTCCTTGGAGGTCGCGTCACGTACCTTGTTGTCGGAGACAGCAAGACCGGCCGTACCGTAGAGCAGGAACGGGTTCATGTCGTAACCGACGCGGCCACGCAACGAGCCGTTGACGCCCTGCTTGCCTTCGATGGCGTTACCTGCAACCGTACCGGCAGAACCGCGCTCGTCACCGAGGTTGACGTCGGCTTCCGCACCGTAAACCAGCTGGCCGTTCTGCCAGTTGTAACCGCCGTAGAGACCGCCGCCAGCGCCCTTGGCGTCACGACCGTCGTTGCTGGAGCTGAAACGGCCCCAATCGTAGTTGACCGTACCACCGAGGTACGCACCGGACCAATCCTTGACCGGCGCGGGCTGGTCGTAGGACACCGGTGCCTGCGGCACTTCATTTACGGCGTCAGCGGCGTGAGCAGCCGAAAAGCCGGCGGCCGCCATGGTCGAAGCCATAAGGGTTGCTACGAAAATACGCATGCTATTCTCCTTTCAGGACCGCTCTGTACTCAAAACTATTGTTCTCAGACGCGGTGTAAACTCGTCGGGTTAATCGCCCCTCTGGAAACTGAATTTGATAGGAGAATGCGGAGATCAAAGAGCCAAAATGTGAATTGTTTGGGGCAGCGACGTGACTAGAATTAGACGTTGCCTAATTGCCACAAGGGGTTTATTAACCCTAACAGAAGCCTAACCAGCAATAGATCGCCTTTAAACTTAGTTATATTCAAATTAAACCGAAATTGCATTGTGAATAAAAAATCGCCCAATTCTTTTGGGGCCGATGGACAGCTTGCGATTTGCATTTATATCCAGCAAATAGGACGGATATGAGCAAATGTAGGTCAGCCGTGAAAGAAAATATACAAAAGACAGTCTTGATAACGGGAGCCGCCCGGCGGCTCGGGCGGGCAATCGCCACCGATCTGGCCGCCCATGGCTTCGCCATCGCCGTCCATGCCAATGCATCCATGGTCCGCGCCGAGGAATTCGCTAACGAAATAAGGCAGAAAGGTGGCAAAGCCGTTGCCGTTCAGGCGGATCTGACACAATCCGGCCCTGCTTCGGGGCTCATCGAACAGGCTGCGTCAGCGCTGGGGCCTATCGGCGTCGTTATCAACAATGCGTCGGTTTTTCTGGACGACTCGGCGGACAAGCCCGATCCGGCGATCTTCGACGCACATTTCGCCGTGCATGTGCGGGCGCCCTCCCTCATCGCCGCCGCCTTTGTCGAACAACTGCCCGCGGATGAATCCGGGCTGATCGTCAATATCATCGACCAGCGCGTGCTTGCGCTCACGCCACGGTTTTATTCCTATACGCTTTCGAAATCGGCGCTCTGGACGGCCACGCGGACGATGGCGCAGAGCTTTGCGCCGCGTGTGCGGGTCAACGCCATCGGGCCGGGTCCCACCTTCAAAAGCGAAAGACAGGCGCCCGAGGACTTTCAGGCGCAGATCGACGGCCTTATATTAAAGCGTGGTCCCGCACCGGACGAGTTCGGGCGGACGATTCGCTTTCTTTTCGACACGCCGTCGGTCACCGGACAAATGATCGCGCTCGACGGCGGCCAGCATCTTGGCTGGGAAACCCCTGACGTGGCGGAGATAAATGAATGAACGGAAAGAAGCTGCCTGATGGCGGTATTCTCTTCGATGAAACCGACGATGAAGACGACGATGCAAACCTTGCCGCGACCGATGCGGCCGAGGCATCGAACGACGTTGCCGGCATGGACTGGAATGCGGGCTGGAAGAACGAATCCGGCCTGAAGGGCATGGATCTGATCGGCGAATTCGTCAAACACCTGCCGAATGCGCCGGGCGTCTATCGCATGTTCAACGAGGCGAACGACGTTCTTTATGTCGGCAAGGCGCGCTCGCTGAAGAAGCGTGTCGGCAACTACGCGCAGGGCCGCGTGCATTCCAACCGCATTGCCCAGATGGTGCGGCTGACCGCCCATATGGAATTCGTCACCACCCGCACGGAGACCGAAGCGCTTCTTCTGGAAGCGAATCTCATCAAGCGCTTGCGGCCGCGCTTTAATGTGCTTTTGCGCGACGACAAGTCTTTTCCCTATATTCTCATTACCGCAGACAACCGCGCGCCGGCGATTTTCAAACACCGTGGGGCGCGGGCACGCAAGGGCGATTATTTCGGCCCCTTTGCGTCGGCCGGCGCAGTCGGGCGCACCATCAATTCGCTGCAACGCGCCTTTTTGATCCGCACCTGCACCGACAGTGTGTTCGAAACCCGCACGCGTCCCTGTCTTCTTTACCAGATCAAGCGCTGTTCCGGCCCCTGCACGCATGAGATCAGCGATCAGGGGTATGAAGAGCTCGTCAAGGAAGCCAAGGATTTCCTGTCCGGCAAGAGCCAGAGCGTCAAGACCGCGATTGCGCGGCAGATGAACGAGGCGGCCGAGGACCTCGATTTCGAGCGCGCCGCCGTCTATCGTGACCGGCTGGCCGCGCTTTCGCATGTCCAGAGCCATCAGGGCATTAACCCAGCCGGCATTGAGGAAGCGGATGTCTTCGCCATCCACCATGAAGGCGGCATTTCCTGCATTCAGGTGTTCTTTTTCCGCACCGGCCAGAACTGGGGCAACCGCGCCTATTTCCCGAAGGCCGACCCTTCCCTGCCCGGCTCGGAAATCCTCAATGCATTCCTGGCGCAGTTTTACGACGACAAGCCGGTGCCGAAGCAAATCCTGCTTTCCGAAACGGTGGAGGAGCAGGAGCTGCTGGCCGCAGCACTTGGGGAAAAGGCTGGGCACAAGGTTACCATCAGCGTGCCGCAGCGCGGCGAGAAGAAGGACATCACCGACCATGTGCTCGCCAATGCCCGCGAGGCGCATGGCCGCAAGCTGGCGGAAACCTCGTCTCAGGCGCGGCTGCTGAAGGGCTTTGCGGAAACCTTCGGTCTTTCCTATGTGCCGCGCCGGATCGAGATTTACGATAACTCCCATATCATGGGCACCAATGCCGTCGGCGGCATGGTGGTGGCGGGGCCGGAAGGTTTCGTGAAGAACCAGTACCGCAAGTTCAACATCAAATCGACCGACATCACCCCCGGTGACGACTTCGGCATGATGCGCGAGGTGATGACCCGTCGCTTCTCGCGCCTGTTGAAGGAAGAGGGTAAGCCCGACCGTGGGCAGACGCAGACGCCAACGCCGGAGGAAGCCGCCGATATGCCCTTCCCCGCCTGGCCCGATGTGATCCTGATCGATGGCGGTCAGGGCCAGATGACGGCGGTACGGGCCATTCTCGACGAACTCGGCATTCGCGACTGTGTGACCGCCATCGGCGTCGCCAAGGGTGTGGACCGCGAGGCGGGCCGCGAACGCTTCTTTGCGGATGGGCGCAGCGATTTTTCGCTGCCGCCGCGCGATCCCGTGCTCTATTTCATTCAGCGCATGCGCGACGAAGCGCACCGCTTCGCCATCGGCTCGCACCGGGCGCGGCGCAAGAAGGAAATGGTGCGCAATCCGCTCGACGAAATCTCGGGAATCGGTCCGGGCCGCAAGCGCTCCCTGCTGCAGCATTTCGGCACGGCCAAGGCGGTTTCCCGCGCCGGTCTCAACGATCTGATGGCTGTCAGCGGCATTTCGGAGACGGTTGCGCGGCAAATCTACAATCACTTCCACGAGAGCGGCGGCGATTGATGCCGCGCCGTCGTGGCGAACTGCTAAAAAAACATAATCACATGTTGACGCTATGCCCTGGCGGCGGCATCAAGGCAGCTAATCTTAGACTGACAGGTTTCCCATGGCTTCGCGCGCATACAGCATTCCCAACCTACTCACCTATGGCCGCATCCTCGCGGTTCCTGTCATCGTTTTGTGCTTTTTCATCGAAGGGAAACTGGAAAGCTCGGATTTCGCGCGCTGGACGGCATTATGGCTGTTCATCATCGCCTCGCTGACCGATTTCCTCGATGGTTATCTGGCACGTATCTGGAACCAGACGTCGAATATCGGCCGCATGCTGGACCCGATCGCCGACAAGCTGCTGGTCGCCTCGGTGCTGCTTCTGATGGCGGCGGACGGCACCATTGCCGGCTGGTCGCTCTGGGCGGCCATCACCATTCTCTGCCGCGAAATTCTGGTCTCGGGCCTGCGCGAATATCTGGCGGCGCTGAAGGTCAGCGTTCCCGTCACCCGCATCGCCAAATGGAAAACCACCATCCAGATGGTCGCCATCGCCTTCCTGCTTGCGGGTCCTGCGGGCGACAAGGTTCTGCCCTACACGACCGAAATGGGCATTACCCTGCTGTGGATCGCGGCGGCGCTGACCATGTATACCGGCTATGATTACTTCAAGGCTGGCCTGAAGCACATCGTGGACGAAGACTGATGACACGGATCGTTTATTTCGCCTGGGTTCGCGAGAAGATCGGCACGGACGAGGAAGAGCTGGACATCCCCTCCTCCGTCACCACCGCCGGCGAGCTGATCGTCTGGCTTGCGACGCGCGGCGAGAATTACGAAGCTGCCTTCGAATTCCCCAATGTGATCCGCGTCGCCGTCAATCAGGAACATGTCGAGCATGATGAAAGCATCGTCGGCGCGCGCGAGATCGGCATCTTCCCGCCGATGACGGGGGGATGAGCGGATGCAGCCGACGGTCCGCGTGCAGGCAGAGGATTTCGACGCTGCGGAAGAAACCCGCCGGCTGACGGAAGGTGACAGGAGCATCGGCGCGGTCGTGGCCTTCACCGGGCTCTGTCGGGATGATGGCGGCACGCTTGCGGCGCTGGAGCTTGAACACTATCCCGGCATGGCGGAGGCGGAAATAACCCGCATCGCCAAACTTGCCATGGAGCGTTTCGGCCTTCTCGGCCTCACCGCCATCCACCGCCACGGCAAGATCGCCACCGGCGAAAATATCGTCCTCGTCATCGCAGCTTCATCGCATCGACAGGCCGCCTTCGATGGCGCCAATTTCGTGATGGACTACTTGAAGACATCCGCCCCGTTCTGGAAAAAGGAACATGGCAAGGATGGCTCGGCGGGCGACTGGGTTGCGGCAAAGACAACCGACGACGCGGCGAAGGACAAGTGGCGATAGAGCATTTCCAGGAAAAGTGGAGCCCGGTTTTCCGTCCGGAAATGCAACGAAACAAAGCGCTCTAGGGGCCAGACTCAGGGTGCTTCCACCCTGCTGCGCATGACAATCAGCCAGCCGACCAGCATCGCCAGAACCACCGCATCGCGCCAGGCGGCCGGTCCGTAACCGACCCAGAAAGTTTCCGCAAAGCCGACGGCGGCGGCCCCAAGGCCGCAGATCAGCGGACTGGCATAACCGCCCGCCGCCGAAATCAGCACCACCTTCAGGCCAAAGACCAGACCGGCGCCGAAATCCATGGTGCCGTAATAGAGTGTGGCCAGCACGCCGGCGATGGCGGCGACGAGGCCCGCCGCACAATAGGAGACGAGAAATATCCGGCCGGCATTCACCCCGCATAAAGCCGCGGCGAAAGCATCGTCCGAGACCGCCTTCCAGCGCCTGCCGAAAGCAGAACGGCCAAGATAAAACGACCCTGCGAGAATAAGCAGGCAGAACGCCGCCGTGTTCAGCATCTGCATCGGCGTCAGGGTCACGGCAAAACCACCATCGGCCCAGAAACGCACCGGCTGAGACAGAAGCGGCGGCAGCCATAATTGCCTTGTGTCGGCGGCCAGCCTCGCGCTTTCGGTCAGCGCGATCAGCACACCGACGGAGGCGACGGTCACGGCATTGGGAGAGGCTTTCGCCAGCGGCCGCATCACCGCCCTGCCGACAAAACCCGCCGCCCACAGCCCGCCCAACAGGCCCGCCCCTGCCCCGAGCGCCAATGTTGCCGGCAGAACCAGCCACAGCCGGTTCCAGCCGAAATCCGCAAATAACAGGCAGGTCTGGCCGGCAAAGGCGAATATGGTGCCATAGGTGACATCGGCGCGTTTGGTGACCGAAAAGGCGATGGCATAACCAAAGGCCAGAACCGCATAAAGCGAGGCGACCGGCACGGCATTCAGCAATTGTTGCAGGAAATAGGCCAAGCGCGTCCTCCCGCCATGATTATAACTGTTAAAACTCATTTTAATAGTTATAATGTGCAGCATGACCTTTCGCTGGACGCAACATCGTTTCGCAGGCGGCGCATTGGCGCTGGATGTCGCCAACAGCGTGATCCTGCGCTCGGATGCGGCAAAATCAGTCGACCGTTTTGCCGTGCCGGCGCAGATCGCGGCCTTTGCCGAAGCGGCCACAAGGCTCGGTGCGGAACGTGACAGGTTTCCCACGCTCATTGCGCCCGAGGCGGAAAAGCAGGCGGTTTTTCTCGATCTTCGCGAGGCTGTCGACGATTATTTCCGCGCCGCCATTACCGGCGGCGACGATGGCGACGGCGGGCTGGCCGGGCTTCTCTTCGCCTGCGGCACGGCGCTGCGGACGTTTCCGCTTGCCGAAAACCTCGGCAACGCCACCGCCCATTCCGCCCTTTCGCTGCTTGCCGGCGAGACAAAGGAGCGGCTGCGAATCTGCGGCAATTGCGGCTGGCTTTTCATCGACCGCAGCAAGAACAGAAGCCGTATCTGGTGCGATATGGCTGTGTGCGGCAACCGGCAGAAAGCCAGCCGGCACTATCACCGGAAGAAGGACGTGCGATCATGAGAAGAATTGCCCTTCCCTTGCTGGCGATTGCGGGAATGCTCGCTCTTTCCGGCTGCCAGCGGGACGAACCGCGCGAAGTGGCGAAGGTTTCCGGCCGGATGTTCGTTTTCAATTATCGCGTCGCCATCGCCACCTATCTGGTGACGCTTCAGCGCATCGCCCCCGTTCGCGATGGCAGCACCGTGGAAGCGACGTTCGAAAACCCGCGCGGCGGTCCAGACCTCACCAGCCGCGAGAAGATTTTCCCGAAAGACGAAAAGATCACGGTTCAGAGCCCACCGGTGGAATGCGTGAAGCAGGACAGGCCCTACAAGGTCACCATCCGCATCAAGGGGCCGGAAGGCGACATTCTCCAGACGATCGAAACCACGATCCGCTCCGACACCGACCAGTCGCTTCTTCCCGCCAAGCCGCTGGTGGTCGGCCCGCTTTATACGCCCAATCCGGAGGTGTTCAAACCGGATGGCACGACGGATATGCGGCCGGTTCAGGGGTGTCCGGCGTCCTAACAAAAAATTGCAGCCTTAGCTCAGTTCTCTGTAGGGGGTGGCAAACCTCTCTTCCGTCATGCCGGGCTTGACCCGGCATCCAGCAGTCGCGCGTCTGCGTGGCCTAAGAGTCTTTGCGATCAAGGACTTGATCGCGCTGGACCCCGGATCCAGTCCGGGGTGACGGAGTATGGGGTGAGGTCTCCGCAGAAACACACCGTCTTGCAGGCAGTGCTCCAAAACAAAAAAACGGAGCCTTTCGGCTCCGTTTTTTCGAGTCTTTTCAGCAGCTTCATGCAATCGCCTGCAACAGCGATTCAAGCCGTTGAGATTTTGAATCAGCCGACGATTTCGGTTTCGGCGAACCAGTAGGCGATTTCCTGTGCGGCGGTTTCCGGAGCGTCGGAGCCGTGAACGGAGTTTTCGCCGATGGAGAGCGCGAAGGTCTTGCGGATGGTGCCTTCAGCGGCCTGGGCCGGGTTGGTGGCGCCCATGATTTCGCGGTTCTTGAGGATGGCGTTTTCGCCTTCCAGAACCTGAACGATGGTCGGGCCGGAAGTCATGCCTTCAACGAGTTCGCCGAAGAAGGGACGCTCTTTGTGAACGGCGTAGAAGCCTTCGGCTTCGCGCTTGCTCATCCAGACGCGCTTGGAGGCGACGACGCGCAGGCCGTTGTCTTCAAATACCTTGGTGATCGCGCCCGTCAGGTTACGCTTGGTTGCGTCCGGCTTGATCATCGAAAATGTGCGTTCAATCGCCATATGTCCGTTTCCTTTTCCTTCAGAGAAAGTGGGCGGTCTTTACCCGCCCAAAGGCCCGAAAACAAGGGGGATCGACGAGATTGCGACGATGATGCCAGACATTTCACGCCGCTGTCACACTGCGGCCTCTCGCATCGTAGAGATCGAGGCAGCCTTCGAACCAGTCCCGCACGGGGTCGTTATCGGCGAACAAATCCGCCCCGGTGGTGATCCGCGCCCATTGCAGCGCGCCGAACACGATGTAATCCGCAAAAAGCGGCGATGTGCCGCCGATGAAAGGCTGAAAGCTCAGCATACGCCGGATCGGCGCAAGCAATGCCGGAAAGGTTGCGATTTCCGCCTCGCGGTTCGCCACCACATCCTCGAGCGGACGGCCGAGCGCTTTCGTGCGGCTATCGCGGAAATAACGGCGGTCCGGCTCGTCCAGCATATTGTGGATATCGAGCACGGCGATGCGCACGATGGCCGGGTGAAGCACCGTCTGCGACCAGCTTTCGACGAAACGGGCCATGGCCTTGCCGCCCTCGCCGTTAAACAGCGACGGGCGCTCCGGATAAGCCTCGTCCAGGTAAAGCGCGATTTCGAAACTGTCGCTCACCAGCTCGTCGCCGTCACGCAGGGTCGGCACGGTCTTCGAAAACCCGTCCTCCACCGTCGGGATCACCGTGAAGGGTAAAGGCCGCTCCTCGAAATCCAGCCCCTTATGCGCCAGCGAAAGCACGGTTTTCCAGCAATGGGGAGAAAATGGCCGGGAAGTATCGCTTCCGCATAGCGAATAGAGCGTTCTGGAAGTCGTCATGGGCTGCCCCTCTTCTGCAACATCGATGGAGCGATATAAAAACGGTCGCCGCCCGAAATCAAATCAGGATTTGTCATATTATCGATCAAGGAACGCTTGGGGCACACCCGTCTTCCACAACGCGGAATCTATGCTTCGGGACGGCAAAATTCTTTGTGGATTTATTCTATTTTAAACCGTCGCTTGTAAGAATAACGCCGTTCAACAATCGGTTATCGCCGGTCCATTCATAATAATCCATTGCTATTGGGGCTGTCAGTGACGACATCGGCGGGCGATAAGAAACGCGAACAGGCAAGAAGCACTCTTGTCGTTACCAAGATCACGCAGTTCATCGCCAAGATGAACATTGCACCTTTGCCACGCAATTATGAATTGATCTATGAAATATTGTCCGGACACAATCCGGCCATGGGCCGTGACATTCTCGCGCTCGGCAATGCGCCGCAGCAACATGAAATCGATCTCATCGGCCAGCGGCACAATCTGCCCGGCTTTTCCCGCATCGAAGCCGAACAGATGGCAAGCGAGGCCTTCGATACACTGACGCAGATTTCCGCGCGGCTGGATGCAAGCCTTCAGCGCACCGAGACTTTCCTGGCCAGCCTTGAGCAGGATGAGGATGGCGAGCCGCCCGCAACGGAACGCTTCGTGGAGTTGCTTGGCGATATCCACGAAGAACAGACGAGCCTTCGGCATTTCATCGCCATGGGGCTGGTGAAAATCCGCGAGGTTGAAAGAAACCGCGGGGAGCTTCAGGCCGCCTCGCTGCGCGATGCGCTGACGGCACTGCCAAACCGGGCGGCCTTTCTCGAAAAGCTTGGCGCTCTTTTTGCACGGGACCGGGCGGCCTCAGCCACCTCGCTGGTGCTGCTGGATATTGACCATTTCCGCGAAATCAACGGCAAATATGGCTCGTCTGCCGGCAACAAGGCGTTGCGACGTCTCGCCGCCCTGTTTCGCAAGACCATCAAGAAGGACGATTTCGTCGCTCGCATCGGGGGCGATGAGTTTGCCTTTCTGTTTGCAGGCGTGCCGCAAAACACGGCCGAGGCCATTGCTGAGCGGTTGCGGCAAAGCGTGGAGGCATTGCGCTTTGCGACCACTGGCGGCGATGGCGAACATCTGACGGTTTCTATCGGCGTCGCCGCGGTGGATGGAACCGCAACGCCCGCCGAATTTTTCAGCCATGCCGAACTCGCTCTGCTTTCGGCCCGCTGCGGCACCCGCAACTGCGTCGTCGGTTATTCGCGGGAGGTGGCGCAGCATAGCCGCAGCAGCTATCTGGCGCAGCTCGGCGATTGACAGTTTAATCTCGCCCGATGTGGCGCGGGCGCTCTTGCCTTGGCCAGACAGTTCGGCCAAAACGGCGCCATGATTACGATTACCGATCTTTCCGCCCGTATCGCCGGGCGTCTGCTTCTCGACCATGCCAGCGTGACGCTTCCCGCCGGTGTGAAGGCGGGCCTTGTTGGCCGCAACGGCGCCGGCAAATCCACCCTGTTCCGGGTCATCACCGGCGATTTCTCGGCGGAAAGCGGTTCGGTGACAATCCCGAAACAGGCCCGCATCGGCCAGGTGGCGCAGGAAGCCCCAGGCACCGAAGAATCGCTGATTTCCATCGTGCTTTCGGCCGACAGGGAGCGCAGCGCGCTTTTGGCCGAGGCGGAAACCGCAACCGATCCGCACCGTATCGCGGAAATCCAGATGCGGCTTGTCGATATCGACGCCCATTCGGCGGAAGCGCGCGCCTCCAGCATTCTTGCCGGCCTCGGTTTCGATCACGAAGCGCAGCTTCGCCCGGCCTCCTCCTTCTCCGGCGGCTGGCGCATGCGCGTGGCGCTCGCCTCTGTGCTGTTTGCCGAACCCGACCTTTTGCTGCTCGATGAGCCGACGAACTATCTCGACCTCGAAGGCACGCTCTGGCTGGAAGATTATATCCGGCGTTATCCGCATACCGTCATCATCATCAGCCACGACCGCGATCTTCTCAACAATGCCGTCAACTCCATCGTGCATCTGGATCAGAAGAAGCTGACCTTCTATCGCGGCGGTTACGACCAGTTCGAGCGGCAGAAGGCCGAGGCCGACGAATTGCAGATGAAGGCGAAGGCGAAGAACGACGCCGCGCGCAAACACCTGCAAAGCTTCATCGACCGTTTCCGCGCCAAGGCCACCAAGGCGCGGCAGGCGCAGAGCCGCATCAAGGCGCTGGAGCGCATGGGCACCGTCGCCGCCGTGATCGAGGATCACGTCCAGCCGATCACCTTCCCGGAGCCGGAAAAGCAGCCCGCCTCCCCCATCGTCGCCATCAATGGCGGCGCTGTGGGTTACGAGCCGGGCAAATCCATTCTGAAGCAGCTCAATCTCAGGATCGACAATGACGACCGCATTGCGCTGCTCGGCTCCAACGGCAACGGCAAATCCACCTTCGCGAAATTCATTTCCGGCCGGCTTGCGCCACAGGCGGGCGATCTTCGCGTCGCCCCTGGCCTCAAGATCGGTTTCTTCGCGCAGCATCAGCTCGATGACCTCGTGCCGGATGAAACGCCGGTCGAACATGTGCGCAAGCTGATGCCGCTGGCCCCGGAGGCGCAGGTGCGCTCCCGCGTGGCGCAGATGGGTCTCGCGACCGAAAAGATGGCGACGGCGGCAAAGGACCTTTCCGGTGGCGAAAAGGCCCGGCTTCTGATGGGACTTGCGGCCTTCCATGCGCCGAACCTTCTCATCCTCGACGAACCGACCAACCATCTCGATATCGACAGCCGCCGTGCGCTGATCGAGGCGCTGAACGATTACAGCGGCGCGGTTATCCTCATCTCGCACGACCGCCATCTCATCGAGGCGACAGTGGACCGGCTGTGGCTGGTGGCTGACGGCACGGTCAAGACCTTCGAAGGCGACATGGAGGAATATCGCGATCTCGTCGTTTCCTCCGGTAAAAAGAAGGAAGACAAGACCGACGCTGTGGCCGATCAGGCTTCCAAAGCCGATCAACGCAAGGCAAGCGCGGAAAAGCGCGCCCAGCTCGCGCCGCTCAAGAAAAAGATCAATGAAATCGAATCCCTGACGGCAAAGCTTGAGAAAACGATTCAGTCGCTCGACGCCGAGCTGGCAGATCCCGTCTTATACGAAAAAGCGCCCGCCAAGGCCGCACAGAAAGTGAAGGAGCGCGGCGAGGCCGCCGCGAAGCTTTCGGATGCGGAGGAGCAATGGCTGCTGCTTTCGAGCGAATATGAAGAAGCAATGGCGGGGTGATGCGCGACTGCGCTTTCGGTTAAACTGGAGATGTCCTAGGCGCATGCCCTGCGCGGTTGCAGGCGGTCGAGCGGTACGGCGGGGGAATAAAGATAACCCTGCCCGAAGCGAATGCCCATCTGCATGAGGAGCCGGCTCTGCTCCTCGGTTTCTATGCCTTCCGTCACCAGTTTTGCGCCGTAACGCTCCGCACTCTCGAAGGCGAGCGCGATGGCCTCCCTGAACCGCGACTGGTCGAGCCTTGATGTCATCCAGTGATCGATCTTGACCTCTTCGAACGGGAACCGCGCCAGCAAAGTGAGGGCGGCATAACCGGTACCGAAATCATCGAGCGCCAGCCGGACGCCTGCGGCGATCAGCGTATCGAAATTCTGCTGTACGACATCCGTGGTCGGTATCCTGCTCATCTCCGTCACTTCGATCGAGAGGCGATGCGCCGGCACCGTCATTTCGTGCAGCAGCGCCACGACCCGGTCTGCAAAATGCGCGCTCGCAAAGGACGAAGCGGAAATATTCACCGCCAGATGAAAATCCGCCTCGAGGCCGTGCAGGTCGCGAAGATCGCGCACGACGGCTTCGATCGTCGACCATTCGAATTCCACCAGTAGCCGATGGCGTTCGGCGATCTCCAGCACATAATAAGGCGAAAGCGCCTGCCCCCGCGCGTCGACCGCGCGCAGCAGCGCTTCGGCACCGATCATGCGGCGATTGCGCATTTCGAATTTCGGCTGATAACAAATTGGCGGCGTGCCGGATTTGATCCAGTTGACCAGCATTTGCCGCACCGCCTCGTCCCGTGTCGCTTTCTCGGCAAAGGAGAAGGGGAAAATCTGCACCGGATGATCGCTTCCCTTCAGCGCAAGGCTGAGGTGTCTGAGGAAGGAGGCTACGTTCTGCTGGGAAAGCCGGTCCAGATTCGCCGCCCCGATCTTGAGATGCGGCACCGGCCCCGCCTCCGCCGAGCGGCAAAATGCGCTCAACCCGTCATGCAGATGCATCATGAGTTTCGCACTTTCGGACTTCTCCAGCGAAATCCCCCGCATGACGACCGCAAGTGTCGTATCGCCGAACATGAAGCTGCGGGGCGTAGTGGACCTGCATAGCAGGCCGTCTTCCCCGTCGCAGATTTCCCGCGCCAGCCTGGGCCAGAAAAGATCGCTCCAGTCCTCGCCCTCGCAGGCAGCGACATCGGCAATATTGACTATCTCGATCAGAATGAGGGCGTGCGGAACGGCCGGCTCCTGCCGCATCGTCGCTTCTATATGGTCCTTGAGGGCGCGTCTGTTGGGCAGGCCGGTCAATGCATCCGTCCGCGCCGCCACCTCGCGTTTCCTTGTCTCTTCCCGCGCCCGCGCTTCGCTGCGCAGAAGGATGAACAGGCAGAAGATCATCGGCAGGCCGACGGCGACCGCGCCCAGCGTTCGGCGGCCCACTGCACTCAAAAACAGTGCCTGGTCGACCAGCCCAAAAGCGAATGAGATCGAGATGGCAAGCAGCACGGCGATGAACCTGACCGCGAAGACGGTGAGAATATCCCGAATTCCCAGATTGGCGAGGCGGCGCTTGCGCATCCAGCCATACATGATGATGCCGCAGGCCGAAATGACGACCATGTCCTGCAGCGCCGCAAAAAACAGCACGGGACCGCCGAACACGAAACGCCCGGCCGCCACGAGGGACAGGCTGATCAGCCCGCCCTGCCAGGACCCCAGCACCCCGGCCAGAAACAGCAGGTCGGAGCGGATATAGGGTTTGGAAGGCAGCTTGATGAACTCGGACACCAGCAGCGTCAGCAGAAAGCCCGCCATTCCGAAAATGATGCCGTAATAGACTTTGTAGCGAGGATCCTCGAGCGCAATGTTTCGCCGCAGAAGGATAAGCACGGACACCATGCCAATCACGGCGGCCGCCTGAAGCAGCAGGAATGGAAGCTCGGCAGCCGACGCTGCCGCTTGTGCGGCGATCAATTCCATCATCTGCGTTCCCCGGTTATTATGTGTTCTGGCGCCGGAATTCCGGCACATGGCTCAAAAATCCCGCTTCCCGCGGGACAGAATTTATAGCGCGCCGCCAAGCCCTTAGTATCCTATGCCGACATCGCGGCTTCGATGCCGTAAAGTTCCGCTGGCCCGACAATCGTTCCCATATGCCCGGAGGCGAGCACCAGCCGGTCGCGTCCCTGACGCTTCGCCTCGTAGAGCGCCATATCGGCCCGGTTCACCATCTCGTATATGATTTCCCTGCCGTCACCGGAAACGGCAACGCCGAGGCTGACCGTGACTATTTCCCGCCCGTCGGGACGGTTGAGATGGGGTATGGCCTCATCGATCACAGCCAATCTCAGTCTTTCGCCGATGGCGAGCGCGGCGGAAACAACGCAATTGTCGAGCAGAACCACAAATTCCTCGCCACCATAACGCGCGACGAAACTTCTGTCGCCATCGTCCCTGCGAAGCGCGCTACGCAGCCTGCCGGCGATCCTGCGCAGGCAGTCATCGCCGGCCACATGACCCTCCGAGTCATTGTAGTTCTTGAAATAGTCGACATCGAGAAGGATGAGCGCCCGCGGCCTGCCGCTGCCGCCCGAAGCCTCGCTCGCCGCCTCGTCAAAGCTGCGGCGATTGCGGATGCCGGTGAGCTGGTCGGTATTGGAAAGCTGCTGAAGTTCGTGATTTGCGGTTTGAATCCGCTGCACCAGGGTCTTCTCACGTAGCGACGCCAGATAGTCCCGCCTTTCCACCTGCTCGATACGATAGGCCGCAAACAGCGAGACGGCGCTGATTCCGACGGAACACATGATCGCCGGCAGCTTGGCTACCTCGCTCGTCACCGTGACATATTCCATGCCGACGATGAAAACCGCCATGCAGCCGACCGTGCCCATAACCGCAAGCGGAAACGGTTTGCGATGTATCGTATTCATATAAAGGACGACGGTGACGATGCCCATGTAATATTCGCTCGCCGACGAGGTTTGCGCGTTGGCATAGATGAACATGATCGATGCGACGACCAACATGCAGCCCAGCCCGTGAAGGACCTCGTGCGCCACGGCATCCGGCCGCATCCTGAACGCATAATATCGCGCAGGAAAATAAAGAAACAGAAGCGGCGTGATGACAAACAGGCGGACTGTCAGATCCAGCCAGATGATCTCCGGGACCAGACTTATGTCCACAAACACGTAGAGATTGTAGAGGATGACACCGAAAATCAATCCGTATGTATTGAATTGCCGGCTGCTTTCGTTGACTTTCTGAACGAAGCCAGACAAACGGTCATCTTTAAATAAAATCACCACACACCTGCCACTCAAAATATATTAAAGTAAAATACGAAATTGACATCAATAATTACGGAACATACCTTAAAAAATTAACATTAAAACCGCCGACCAACAAAAAATATCACTTAAAGATTCAAAATAGTATTTTTTATTCTCAAATACTACACAATAAAAGAATACACATGCGAAATTTGTTATGACGTTACAGCTTGAAAAAAGACGTGCCGTATGGAAACGATCACCTTGCTCCTTTGATCGTTTCTGCTAAAAACTTGTAAAAATCACACTTTATCCCATGCAGCACTCACACGGGTTCCACTTCATGTCAGCCACCAAGCTTGCCATCGTCGGCGTCGGCAAAATCGTTCGCGACCAGCATCTTCCCGCCATTGCAGGCAATCCGGATTTTGAATTGATCTGCACCGCAAGCCGTCACGGCACCGTGGACGGCGTCGCTTCTTATGGCACCATCGAAGCCATGCTGGAAGCTGTGCCCGATATCGATGCGGTATCGCTGTGCATGCCGCCGCAATATCGCTACGAGGCGGCTTACGCGGCGCTGAATGCCGGCAAGCACGTCTTCCTCGAAAAGCCGCCGGGCGCCACCCTTTCGGAAGTGCAGGATCTCGTCCGGCTGGCGGATTCGAAGGGCCTTTCGCTGTTTGCAAGCTGGCATTCGCGTTATGCGCCGGCGGTCGAGGCTGCGAAGGCGTTCCTGGCTTCCACGAAAATCGACAGCGTGCATGTCATCTGGAAAGAGGATGTGCGCCACTGGCACCCGAACCAGGCCTGGATCTGGCAGGCGGGCGGTCTCGGCGTGTTCGACCCCGGCATCAACGCGCTTTCGATCATCACCCATATCCTGCCGCGCGCGCTGTTTCTGACCAAGGCGACGCTGGAGTTCCCGGAAAACCGCGACGCCCCGATCGCCGCCGACCTGCATTTTTCCGATGTGACGAAAACGCCCGTCCATGCTGAATTCGACTGGCGCCAGACCGGCAAGCAGAGCTGGGATATCGTTGCCGAGACGGCGGCGGGACGGATGGTGCTTTCGGAAGGCGGCGCAAAGCTCTCGATCAACGGCGAGGAAAAACTCTCCCAGCCCGAGCGGGAATATCCGGCGCTTTACGAGCGTTTCTCGGAGATCATCAAGGCTGGCCGTTCCGATGTCGATCTCGCGCCGCTGACCCACGTGGCCGACGCCTTCCTGCTCGGCCGCCACAAATTCGTGGATTCCTTCTACGACTGAGAAGCAGAAACGCTTCCCGAAGGACAATGCCTCAAAGGGCGCGGCTGACGAAACGGTCGCGCCCTGATTTTTTGGCCTGATACAACGCTTCGTCGACGCTGCATAGCAGCGTTGCCCGGTTGGCACCCGCCTGCGGAGCAAGCGCGCCGCCGATGCTGAGACGGGCGTCCACCTCCTGCCCGTCCACGTCGAAGGAGTTTCGGAAGGCGGCCAGAAGCCGGGCCGCCATTCCGCTCATGACATCTGGGCTGCGGGGTCGCGGTATAAAAATCGCGAATTCATCGCCGCCCATGCGCACGACGATATCCTCCTTGCGGATTGCCTTGCGGATGCGTCCGGCGGCGGCGGCCAGAACCCGGTCACCGGCAGGATGGCCGAACGTGTCGTTGATGGTCTTGAAACCGTCCAGATCAAGATAGAGGACACCGAAGGCCTCGTTTGCACGCAGGGCCGCGCCGAGCTGGCCATCGACAATCGCCTCCAGCGCCTTGCGATTGTAAAAACCGGTCAGCGGATCGGTCATCGCCGCATCTCGCACGCGCCACGCCAAAAACCCCTTGCCCCAGTTGTGACAGCACTTTCAGCTCCGGCATCTCGGCATTCTTGAAAGACATGATCGACCGCACCGCGACCAGACGCTCGGTTTCTCCCTCCGGTCGCGATATCGCCCGTCCCATACCCATGTCCTTCTGCTGTTGCGCTACAGGAAGCCGCCCCGAGGCAGAGCAGGTCAAACCAGCCGCCTCGATCGAAGCAGAAGCCCATTCCGTTACGTTTCCTTTGGGCGCATAATGCAAAAACCGGCAATTGGCGCCACGTGCGAATTTTTGCCGGTCTGTTTGCGTATGGAACCAATCTTTGGGATACCCAATCGGCGGTGCGATCAGGCCTTCTTCTGCCAGCGGCCTTCAGGCGACTGCTGCCAGTAGGTCAGGGAATGTCCCTCTGTTTTCAGCCTTTTCCAGTGATTCCGCGCCATTTCGAGCTGGTAGGCATCGTATCCGTCGAACATGAATACGATACGTTCATAAGCCTCGACCGCCGGCGGCTCGGCGCCATCGACGAGAAAGCGGACACTTGCCGCGTTGGCGTTCTCGTCGGACGCCGTCAGGAGAATCGGCTGGTTTTGCGGTGCGGGCGAAGTGTCGGTGGCGTGCGGCAGGAAACTATCTTCACGAAAGGTCCACAAATGCGTATCGAGGAAATCACGGCGCTCCTCGCCCACCGTCTGGATCGCGACTTTCCAGCCGCGTTCCAGCGATTTCTCGAGCAAAGGCGGCAAAGCATCCTCCAGCTTCGATTCCGTCAGATGGTAAAAAAGAATTTCAGTCATCCGCAGACGTGCCGCTCCGCTCGCTTCAATCTTCGTAATGGGCTCGAACGAGTTCGTTCAGCAGCCTGACGCCGTAGCCCGATCCCCATGACTGGTTGATCTCGGTCAGCGGCGACCCCATGGCGGTGCCGGCGATATCGAGATGCGCCCAGGAGGTTTCGCCCACGAAACGCTTGAGGAACTGCGCAGCGGTGACGGAACCCGCCAGACGGCCCGAGCTGTTCTTCATGTCGGCGAATTTGGAATCGATGATCTTGTCGTAATCCTTGCCGAGCGGCATGCGCCACAGTTTTTCGGCCGTCACATCGCCCGCCTGCGTGAGGCGCGCTGCAAGCTCGTCGTCATTGGAGAAAAGACCGGCCTGAAGATTGCCGAGCGCCACCGTGATCGCGCCCGTCAGCGTGGCGAGGTTCACCATGAATTTCGGGTTGAAGCGATCCTTGGTGTACCAGAGCGCATCGGCCAGAACCAGCCGGCCTTCGGCATCGGTATTGATGATCTCGATGGTCTGGCCGGACATGGAGGTAACGATATCGCCCGGACGCTGGGCATTGCCGTCAGGCATGTTTTCCACAAGGCCGATGACGCCGATCACATTCGCCTTGGCCTTGCGGGCGGCGAGCGCATGCATCAGGCCGGTCACGGCGGCGGCCCCGCCCATGTCGCCCTTCATATCCTCCATATTGAGGCCGGGCTTCAGCGAAATGCCGCCGGTATCGAAAACGACGCCCTTGCCGACGAAGGCAATCGGCTCATCCTTCTTGTTGCCGCCGTTCCACTGCATCACCGCAAGTCTGGGCGGGCGCGCCGATCCCTGCGCCACACCGAGAAGCGCATTCATGCCTAGCTTCTTCAGCTCCTTCTCGCCGAGGACTTCAACCTCGACGCCGAGCTTGCGCAGCTCCTCCGCCTTCTCTGCAAATTCGACGGGGCCGAGAGCGTTCGGCGGCAGGTTGACGAGATCGCGCGCCAGGGTAACACCGCCCGCAACGGCCTCGGAGACGGCAAAAGCCTTTTCCGCTTCCTGATGGGCGGCCGTGACGATGACGATCTCCACCTTCTTCGGCGTCTTCTCTTCGTCGGACTTTTTCTTGGTTTTGTAGACATCGAAGCTATAGGCGCGCAGCAGCAGGCCAAGCGCGAAATCCGCAGCCGCCTGCGCACCGACCTCTACGCCCGGCGCATCGAGATAGATGACGACCCTGTCCGCCTTCTTGAAACTGGCGGCGGCGGTGCCGCCGGCGCGCAGCCAGTCATGGGCGACCAGTTTCGAGGGCTTACCGAGGCCGATAACGAGCAGCCTGTCGGCGGCGGAACCCTGCGGCGCGATCACGTCGAGCGTCGTCATGGATTTTGCAGAAAAGCCCGAAATCTTCGCCGCCCTTTCGATCACACCGCCCGGATCGGCCTCGGAGGCGCCGGCGACGGCCTGAGCCTCACCCGAGGCCTGCAGCACAACGGCGAGCGCGTTTTCAAGCGCGGCGGAATTGGCGAAAGAAATATCGAATTTGGCGGACATGTTTTCCTGCTCTTCTTCTACGACTTGCACGATGCGCATGATCATGGCCTTTTCGGCCCCGGGCGCAACCCCGCATTCTTTAAAGGCCTACAGTCGTTAAAGGAAAGGCATTTTTGCGGAATGCGAAATCGCGTCATGAAACCGACAGCTTGTTCCACAAAAAGACACAGGCGATGGAAAAATCATCGCGCAAAACATATTTGTGAGCACGCCGGAATAGCCAATTGCAAACGATGCGATTAGATAGGCGGAAATTCGGCGAGCGATCGCACGGAAAAACAATGTCGAACAGGGCCGTATGAAGCTTCTCGAGAACTATATCCTGCGGCGGACAACGCAGATGTTTCTGGTCGCGCTGCTGCCGGTGCTGGCCATCATCTGGACCATCCAGGTTCTCCAGAGAATCAATCTCGTCACCGATACCGGCCAGTCGATGGGTTCCTTCATGGCGCTCGCGACGATGATCCTGCCGACGCTGATCCCGGTCGTCCTGCCTTTCGCGCTGGTGATCGGCATCACTCAGATCTTCACGACGATGAACAACGATTCCGAGCTTGCCATCATCGATGCGGCCGGATCGCCCCGTTCGATCATGTATCGCCCGGTTCTCGTTCTGGCCGCCATTCTGAGCGTGTTTTCCTTCACCATCACCAATTTCATCGAGCCGCCCGCCCGCAGCTCCGCCCGGCAGATGGTGGCCGCCGCCTATGCCGACCTGCTGTCCTCGGTGATCGAAGAAAAGACGTTCCGTACCATTCAGGACGGTCTTTATGTGCAGATCGCCCAGCGGCAGGGCCGCATCCTCAAGGGCCTGTTCGTCGCCGACCGCCGCGATCCGAATTTCGATCTCATCTATTATGCCAAGGAAGGCATGATCGATGAAAGCGGCACGTCGCTGACCATGCGCGACGGCGAAGTGCAGCAGAAGACGCCGGACGGCAAGGTCTCGATCGTCAAGTTCCTGTCCTATGCCTTCGACCTTTCGACCATGTCGGAAAAGCAGGATTCCGAGCCGTCGCTCTCGCCGGGCGATGCCAGCCTCGGTTTCCTTCTTTCGCCCGACGAGAACAATGCGAGCTACAAGCGCTCGCCGGAAGCCTTCCGCAGCGAGCTGCACAAGCGCCTGTCGGACTGGATGTTCGCTTTCTCCTTCGCGCTGATTTCGCTGGTCATCGCCGCCGATGCCCGTTCTCACCGCGAAGCGCGCCTGCATCCGATGGTGGCCGCGCTGGTGACGGCCTTCATGCTGCGGTGGCTTGGCTTTTACGTCACCAATCAGATCAAGCAGAGCGCGGCCTTCATTCCGCTGGTCTATGCCGTGCCGGGCCTCAGCGGCGGGGCCGCCGCCTTCATTCTGCTGACCGGCCGCAAGCCGAAAATGCCGAAAATCATCGCCGATGCGATGGGTCGTCTGCGCCGTCTCTTCTCCAGCCGGATGGCGAAAAGCTCTGGGAGCGGCAACGCATGATTTTCAACACGCTCTCCCGGTATTTCCTGAAGCGATATCTGATCACCGCCATCTGGTTCGTGCTCGGCGTATCCTCGATCATTTATCTTGCCGACTTCAGCGAAACGGCACGGCGCATGTCCGGCCTGCCCGGCTATTCCGTTCCGGCCGCCCTTGGCCTGACGGCGCTTCGCCTGCCGCTGATCCTGCAACAGACCGTGCCCTTCATCGCGCTTTTCGTCGGTATGACGACGCTGATCTCGCTCAACCGGCGTTACGAACTGGTGGTGACGCGCGCCGCCGGCATTTCCGCCTGGCAGTTCATCCTTCCCTTCGTGCTCGGCGCGGTTTTCATCGGCATCCTGTCCGTCACCATCCTGAACCCCATCGCGGCATGGGGCCAGAACAAGTCGCTGGCGATGGAAGCCGGTCTGCGCAACGAAGCGGGCGGCGGCCGCCAGCAGGAGATCATTCCGTGGATGCGCCAGGCAAGCGGCGGCCAGGATACGATCATCGGCGCCAAGAGCTTCGAGGACAATGGAACGCTGCTTCTCGACGTGGTTCTGATCGACATCGACAAGGACGGAAACATCGTCTCGCGTAAGGATGCGAAGTCGGCTAAATTGGAAGATGGTTACTGGCTTCTTAACGGCGTTTCGGAAACGCGCGCCGGGCATGTGCCAGTTCGGCAAGAAAGCACGCGGATCAGTACCAATCTGAGACGGGAATTCGTTCAGGAGCGCATGACGCAGACGGAAACCGTTGCTTTCTTTGACCTTTCTCACAAGATCGAAGTTGCAAAGTCCTTTGGACTATCTTCGAAGGCGCTTGAGACGCAGTATCATTTCCTGCTATCGACGCCCCTGCTTCTGGTCGCGATGACCTTGATCGCCGCGACCGTTTCATTAAAGTTCAGCCGCTTCGCCCAATCGCGCTCCGTGATTCTGGGTGGAATCGTTTCCGGCTTCGTGCTTTATGTAGTAACCGTGCTCGTAAGGGCATTCGGGAGTGGTGGTGTTGTCCCTCCCACCGTCGCGGTCTGGGTTCCAGTCATCGTGGCGTTGGCTTTGGGGGCAACCATTCTGCTTCATCAGGAGGACGGCTAAGTGGCGGTAATTGACCGCGGGAATATCAGGCGGCTTTGGACGGCCCTTCTGACAGGTGCCGCTGTGTGCGCGTATTTGGCATCCAGCCCGGTCGCTTTCGGCCAGGATGGTTTGCTTGCGTCGGCAAGCCAAGACGATTCGAAACTCCTGCTTACAGCAAATGAACTGACCTATAATCGCGATTCCCAGCGCGTGATCGCGAAGGGCGTGGTTCGCATGAAATATTCGGGCTACCGCATGGTGGCCCAGCAAGTGGAATATAACCAGCAGTCCGGCCGCGTGATCGCCCATGGCAACATCGAGCTGATCGAGCCGGGCGGCAACAAGATCTATGCCGACGAGATGGACGTGACCGACGATTTCGGTCAGGGCTTCGTCAATGCGCTGCGCGTCGAGACCACGGACAATACCCGTATCGCCGGTGAAAGCGCCGAGCGTCTCGAAGGCGACCTGATGGTGCTCAACAACGGTGTCTACACCGCGTGTTTGCCCTGCGCCGAGCGGCCCGAAAAGGCGCCTTTGTGGCAGGTCAAGGCCGAGCGCGTCGTTCAGGACGGCAAGACCCATACGGTGCGGCTGGAAAAGGCCCGCCTGCAGCTTTTCGGCCATTCGATCGCCTATCTGCCGTTCCTTACGGTTCCGGACAATACGGTGAAGCGTAAATCCGGCTTCCTGTTCCCGCAGATGAGCATTACCGACAATCTCGGTTTCGGTATCGGTGTCCCCTATTTCCACGTGCTGTCCGACACCTCGGACGTGACCGTCACCCCGACCTATTACACGACGCAGGGTTTGCTGCTGCAGGCGGAACTGCGCCAGCGCTTCGAAACCGGCATGCACACGGTCACGATCGCGGGCATCAGCCAGCAGAAGTCCGAAACCTTCACGGCCGGCACCAGCGACGCCCTCAACGACAATCGCGGCATGATCGCAAGCAAGGGTGATTTCTCGATCAACCCGCGCTGGGCTTTCGGCTGGGATGCCATGGTGCAGACCGACAATAACTTTTCGCGCACCTATGGGCTGAAGGGTTATAAAAACGACGTTCAGACCAACCAGATCTATCTGACCGGTGCGAGTGAGCGTAACAGCTTCGAAGCCCGCGGTTATTATTTCAACGTTCAGGATACGGACAATACCGAAGCCAAGGAACGCAAACAGGCAATCGTCCATCCGGTCGTCGACTACCGTTATTTCGTGCCGGATCCGGTTTATGGCGGCGAACTTTCGCTGACCACCAACCTGACGAGCATCACGCGCCTGCGGCAGGATGCTTACGCGCTCGGCGGTTATCCGCGTTTCAGCGGGCTTGAGGGCGACTATACGCGCCTTTCCACCGAAGCCGAATGGAAACGTACCTTCACGATGGATAGCGGTCTGCAGATCACGCCGATCCTTGCCGCGCGCGGCGACGCGCTCTGGACGGACATGTCTCCCGCAGCCTTCACCTCGGGTGGGACCTCCTATGCCTATGAGGGCATGATGCATGACGGCGCAGCTTTCCGCGGCATGGTCACCGGCGGTCTGGAAGTGCGTTATCCATGGCTGTTCACCGCGCTCAACAGCAGCCACGTGATCGAGCCCATTGCACAGATTTTCGTGCGTCCGAACGAACAATATGCCGGCCGCCTTCCGAACGAGGATGCACAGGCATTCGTCTTCGACGCGACCAATCTCTTCGAACGCGACAAATTCTCCGGTTTCGACCGGATCGAAGGCGGCACGCGCGCCAATATCGGCTTCCGCTATAACGGTACGTTCGACAACGGCTACGGCGTTCGCGCCATTGCCGGCCAGTCCTTCCATCTGGCGGGCGACAATTCCTTCGCCTCCTACGATCTCGTCAATGCAGGCGCCAATTCGGGCCTCGAATCCGACCGTTCGGATTACGTCGCCATGGCCGCTTTCGATGCGCCGATCGGACTTTCGCTGTCGTCGAGCCTGCGTCTCGACAAGGACGATTTCGACATCAACCGCTCGGAAACCGGCATCAGCTATTCGGACCGTCGCCTTACCGGCAAGCTCAGCTATACGCAGGTCAAGGCGCAGCCGAAATACGGCTATAACGAAGACCGCGATATCATCCAGGCGTCCGGTTCGCTGCGCATGGACGACAACTGGTCGCTGTTCGGTTCGATCAATTACGATCTGAACGGGAAGTTTGCCGCCGAACGCCGCATCGGCATTGCCTATCAGGATGAGTGCACGATCCTGACGGTCAGCTATTCCGACGAAGGCAATATCAATTCCAGCCGTCAGGCCGCCAATGACTGGTCGATCAACGCCCGTCTGGCCTTCCGTACGCTCGGCGATATCAGCGTCGGCTCGGCCAATGAGGACTGGAGCGACATGGATATTGGCTGGAAGCCAAACAACTACTGAGTTTAGAGGCAGGTTACGCAGCATCGTGACCTGCCTTTTTACCATTTGGCCAGTAAAGCCACGGTTTCGCCGCAACAACACGCCAATGTCGGCCGCACATGGAACCTATCGGGTTTTCTTTCAACAAACCGACACATTGCCGTCTTGCGGATCGCGATGATATATACGTGGCAAATTCGCGGTGCGGATGCACAGGTGCAGGTCTGAAAAGCGGGGGAGTTCAATATTTCCCTCATCAGGCAGAACAGATTGGCGGGACAGGGCAACAGGACCCTGCCCGACGAAAGGGAGAAGGATATGATGAATTTCGGAAAGACGGCTTTGCGTGGCGCTGCTTTCGCCTTTGCGATATTCGCCGTTCCCATGGCCGTTGTGCCCTATGCCGGCCAGGCCTTCGCCGATAGCACCGTGAAGATCGTCGTCAACAAGACCCCCATCACCAATGACGATATCGCCAAGCGCGTCGCCTTCCTCAAGCTGCAGCGCCAGTCCGGCAATCTCAATGAAAAGGCGCGCGAGCAGCTTGTCGATGAAGCGCTGAAGCGCGAGGAAATCGGCCGCGTCAAGATGTCGGTCAGCACCGACGATGTCGATGCGGCCTTCGCACGCTTTGCCGGCAACAACAAGATGACCCCGCAGCAATTGACGAAGGTGCTTGCGCAGGCGGGTGTTGGAGCCGACCATTTCAAGGCCTTCATCGCCGTTCAGATGAGCTGGCCGCGCCTCGTCAACGCCCGTTATGGCGCACGCGGCAAGATGTCGACGCAGGATCTCGTTACCCGCCTGAAGGAACGCGGCGACAAGCCCGTCACCACGGAATATTTCCTGCAGCAGGTCATCTTCGTTATCCCGGAATCGAAACGCAACGCCATTACCGGCAAGCGCAAGGCCGAGGCTGAGGCCTCGCGCAAGCGTTACCCCGGCTGCGACCAGGCCATGAGCTTCGCCGCGACCATGCGTGATGTGGCGATCAAGGACCTTGGCCGCATTCTGGCGCCGGAGCTGCCGGAAGACTGGAAGGCGCTGGTGGAGAAGACCAAGGAAGGCGGCACCACCGGCACCCGCGTCACCGAAAAGGGCGTCGAATATCTGGCCATCTGCAAGCAGCGCCAGGTTTCTGACGACTATGCGGCGGAAATGGTGTTCAAGTCCGAAGACCTGATGAAGGCCAAGGACGGCGAAAACCCGAACGAAAAGAAATATATGGATGAGCTGCGCAAGAAGGCGCAGATCGTCAACACCTGATATTGATACGAGAGCCGGGTCTTTCCGTGACATATGCATCCCTGCCGCTTGCCCTGACACAGGGAGATCCAGCCGGTATCGGCCCCGACATCGCCATCACCGCCTGGGCTAAGCGCCGGGAGAACGGCGTGCCGCCCTTCATCTTCATCGGCGACCCCGATGTGGTGGCGAGCCGTGCGGCGCTGATCGGCGTGCCGGTCAATATCGAGACCTGCGAAGCGGGTGATGCCGTAGGCCTGTTCGAGCGCGCTTTCCCCATCCTCTCCCTTCCTGTCGGCTTCGAAGTGCAGGCGGGTCAGCCGCATGTCGGCGCGGCGCACGCGACGATCAAGGCCATCGAGACGGCCGTTTCGTTGACGGTCGAGGGCAAGGCTGCGGCCGTCGTCACCAATCCGATCGCGAAATCGGTGCTTTATGAGGCGGGTTTCGGCTTTCCCGGTCACACGGAATTTCTGGCCGATCTCGCCCTGCGCCAGACCGGCGAGCAAGTCCTCCCGGTCATGATGATTGCCGGCCCCAAGGTCCGTGTCGTCCCGGTGACGATCCATATCCCCGTGAAAGACGTGCCGGCCGCTCTCACCGAAGAGCTGATCGTCACGACCTGCCGGATCATCGATGCCGATCTTCGGCAGAAATTCGGCATCGAGGCGCCGCGTCTGGCGGTTGCCGGCCTCAACCCGCACGCGGGTGAAGATGGTGCACTCGGCACCGAGGATCGCGATATCGTCCACCCGGCGACCATGCGGTTGCGGAAGGACGGGATCGATGCTTTCGGCCCCTTGCCCGCCGACACCATGTTCCACGATGCCGCACGCAAGCGTTATGACGTGGCGGTGTGCATGTATCACGATCAGGCGCTCATTCCGGCCAAGGCGCTCGGCTTTGACGATTCCGTCAATGTCACGCTCGGCCTGCCCTTCATCCGCACCTCGCCCGACCATGGCACCGCTTTCGGCATTGCCGGCCAGGGCATAGCCAATGAGGCGAGCCTTGTGGCGGCGCTGAAGATGGCGGCGGACATTTCCCTCCGCAGCCGGGCCAACGCATAATGGCGGCCATCGACGGACTACCGCCGCTGCGCGATGTCATCCAGCGCCACGGGCTCGACGCGAAGAAATCGCTCGGCCAGAACTTCCTGTTCGACCTCAACCTTACCCAGAAGATCGCAAGGACAGCAGGACCGCTAGACGGCGTGACGGTGATAGAGGTCGGCCCCGGTCCCGGCGGCCTCACCCGCGCCATTCTTTCGCTCGGGGCGAAAAAGGTCATCGCCGTCGAACGCGACAGCCGCTGCCTGCCGGCGCTGGCGGAAATCGAAGCGCATTATCCCGGGCGGCTCGAAGTCATCGAGGGCGACGCCCTCAAGACCGATTTCGAGGCTCTGGTTCCCGTCGGCGAGCCGGTGCGGATCATCGCCAACCTGCCCTACAATGTCGGCACGCAATTGCTGGTCAACTGGCTGCTGCCGAAACAATGGCCACCCTTCTGGCTCTCCATGACGCTGATGTTCCAGAAGGAAGTCGGCCAGCGCATCGTGGCCGAAGAAGGCGATAACCATTATGGCCGGCTGGGCGTTCTCGCCGGCTGGCGCACGGTTTCCGAAATGGCCTTCGACGTTCCGCCACAGGCCTTCAGCCCGCCGCCGAAGGTAACCTCCACCGTCGTGCACCTGTTGCCGAAGGACAAGCCGCTGCCCTGCGATGTCACAAAGCTTGAAAAGGTGACGGAAGCCGCCTTCGGCCAGCGCCGCAAGATGCTGCGCCAGAGCGTGAAAAGCCTTGGCGGCGAAACGCTGCTGGAAAAAGCCGGGATCGATCCCACACGGCGAGCGGAGACGCTGTCCGTGGAGGAATTCGTCACTTTGGCGAACGCGCTGGGATAAATGCGAAGCTCTGAGACTATACCCAGTTTTCGGCTCGCAAACCGGGCATCCGGACAAACTCGCGCATATTATTGGTTACGACAATCAGCCCCTCGCTACGGGCATGACCACCAATCTGCATATCATGAACGCCGCACGGCGTTCCAACCTTGGCAAGTTCGGCCCTGATCTGGCCGTAATGTGCGGCGCCTTTGTCGGCGAAAGGCAGAACGTCCAAACGCGCGGTAAAATTTTCAATGGCGTTGATGTTTTCGTGACGCCGGACGGATTTTTCAGCACCATAATAAAGCTCGCCAAGTGTGATGCTCGAAATACACAGTTGATCTGCCAGAGCGTTGAATTTCTCCCGCAGTTCCGGAGGATAAGTCTTCATCACATAGATACATATATTGGTATCGAGCATATATGTGAGCATCAGAAGGACTCGCGCTCATCCAATGCAGGCTCTTCGCGAACGGAAAGAAAATCATCCGTTGCACGAGGGCCAGTCAGAAAAAGGTCGTCCCAGCGCTTTCCCTGCGGCACTATAACACGCGCAAGACCGATTTTCAGAACATCGACCTTATGCACGTCATCAGGAAAAGCCACGGCCTTCGGTAGCCTTACAGCTTGACTGCGATTGCTTATAAAAACCGTTGACGTAGCCATTGTCAGAGCCTCGTATATCCTGCTGGGATATACATAACGTCTAACCGCTTCGATTTCAAGATTTTGGGGTCGGTAGCCAGACGCTACCTCCCATCAGAGCTTCGGCTCTTCCTCGAGCAACGCCCGCACGAAATCGAACATGCCGTGGCGGCGGTCGCGGCGGACGCGTTCGGCCTTCACGATTGCTTCGACGGCCTCGAAGGCGGCCTGCAGGTCGTCATTGAGGATGACATAGTCATAGTCGCGCCAATGCTCGATCTCGGCACGGGAATTGAGGAGCCGGGTCTTGATGACCTCTTCGGTGTCTTCGGCGCGGCGATGCAGGCGCGATTGAAGTTCAGTCATGGTCGGCGGCAGGATGAAGATCGAAACGACGTCCGCCTTCATCTTGTCCTGAAGCTGCTCGGCGCCCTGCCAGTCGATATCGAACAGCATGTCGCGGCCGGCAGCCATGGCATCTTCCACCGGCCCACGCGGGGTGCCGTAAAAATTGCCGTGAACTTCAGCCCATTCCAGCAGCGCATCGCTATCGCGCAGGCGCTCGAATTCACGCGTGGAAATGAAATGGTAGTGGATGCCGTCAATCTCGCTCTGGCGGCGCGGGCGCGTCGTGACGCTGACGGACAGGCCGATATTCTTGTCCTTGTCGAGCAGGTTGCGCGCAATCGTGGATTTGCCCGCGCCGGATGGCGAAGAAATCACCAGCATCAACCCTCTGCGGGCAATCGTGACGGGAGAATTATTCACGGGGACCATGGGGTCTACTCCAGATTTTGGACCTGCTCGCGGAACTGGTCGATCACCACTTTCAGCTCTATGCCTGCTGCGGTTACCGCACTGGCGTTCGATTTGGAACAGATTGTATTCGACTCGCGGTTAAATTCCTGTGCAAGAAAATCGAGCTTGCGTCCTACCGGCCCGCCATTGGCCAAAAGCTCCCGCGACGCCTGAACATGGGCGTGCAGCCGGTCGATCTCTTCGCGCAGATCCGCCTTGGTGGCGAGCAGCGCCGCCTCGGCATGCAGCCGGTCACGGTCGAGACCATGCAAGCCGTCGCCGATGAGGGCGATCTGCTGGGCGAGCCGTGCCGCGATCTGTTCCGGCTGGCGGGAAGGATCGTTTTCAATGATGTCCGCGAGCTGCTCGATCCGGTTGATATGACCGGACAGGATCGCAAACAGCGACGCCCCTTCCCGTTCGCGCATATCCTTCAGCTTCTCGACGGCGGCAGCGAAGCCGGCAAGCACATCGCCGTTGCGTGCGGCCTGCGCCTCCGCGTCATCTTCCGCCTCGCGAAAATCGACGAGCCCGCGCAGCGTGAGCAGTGTGTCGAAGCTCAGCGGCTTGTCTTCCACGACATCGCCAAGCTCCTTCTTCAGCGCCAGAACCGCCGCCAGAGCATCGCGGTTGATCACCGCCTCCAGCCGGTTTTCCGCAATCGCCAGCGTCAGGCCCGCCTGGATATTGCCGCGGGAAAGATGCTCGCCCGCGATTTCGCGCAGGGCCGTTTCCAGCGCTTCAAGACCGGTCGGCAGACGCAGGCGCACATCGAGCCCCTTGCCGTTCACCGAGCGCAATTCCCACGCCCAGCGGTAACGGCCGGAGGTCCCTTCGCTGCGTGCGAAGCCGGTCATCGATTGCAATGTCATATCTGGAAGCCCCCGTCATGCTGTGCAAAACCGGGCCCGTGCGGATCGCAGGGCCCGGTCAGGATTATCAATTATTGGCCGGCTTTTCCGCCTCGGCCCCGCCCGGCTGGCCATCCACGACAACATCGGGATTGGCGCCGGAGGCCGCCTTTTCGGCCTCTATCTTGCGCCAGCGGCGCACATTGGCGTTATGCTCTTCAAGCGTCTTTGCAAACACATGGCCGCCGGTGCCATCGGCAACGAAATAAAGGTCATCCGTGCGCCATGGATTGGCCACGGCCTCAAGCGCCGCCCGGCCCGGATTGGCGATGGGCGACGGCGGCAGGCCCTTGATGACATAGGTGTTGAACGGCGTCTGCTTCTGCAGGTCCGACTGGTAGATCGGACGGTCCGACGGTTTGCCATCGCCACCGAACAGGCCATAGATGATCGTCGGGTCGGATTGCAGGCGCATGCCCTTCTTCAGACGGTTGTAGAACACCGAAGCGACATGGGCGCGCTCGTCATCCTTGCCGGTTTCCTTCTCGACGATAGAGGCGAGCGTCACGAATTCCTCGATGGTCTTGATTGGAAGGTCCGGATCGCGCCGTTCCCAGATCATGTCGATCAGCTTGTCCTGCGCCGCACTCATCTGGTTGATGATTTCTTCGCGCTTGGTGCCGCGGGTGAAGCGGTAGGTATCGGGGCGCAGGCTGCCTTCCGGCGGCAGGGCTGAGGGCAATTCGCCGTCCAGCACTTCATCCGCCCCAAGGCGCGCGAACATCTGCTTCACGGTCAGGCCTTCCGGCAGCGACACGGAATAAAGGATCGACTTGCCGGACTCCAGCAGCATCATGATATCCTTCATCGATGCGCCGGCCTTGATCTCGTATTCACCGGCCTTCAGCGTCTGGTCCTTTTGCAGGTAGCTGCCGGTCATAAGGCGGAAGACACGGGCGTTGGAGATCACCTCATTACGCTCGAGATTATTGGCGATCTCGATGATGCCGGCGCCGTTGCGCACCGTGAAATGTGTGTTCGTCTGAAGCGGACCGGGCTCCTGGAACGCATCGATCATGTAATAGAAAGCGGCAATGGCCAGCACACAGACGGCAACCGCGAGCGTCATCAGAAAATTCAGAAAGATCACAAGCTGGCCGTGGGCCTTGCGGGAGCGCTTGGGCGGAGCCGGCACTTTCTCCGGCCGCAGTGCTTCCGTCGGGGATTTCGGAATGATCGGGCCGCGATTGCCTTCGCCCGTGCCGTTTTGTCCGTATGGTCCCTGGCTGTTCTGGTTCGTGTCGCTCACCGTCGGTCCTTTTCAGTTCGGCGTTGTCAGCGCTTTTTGCGCAGGTAATGCGGCAAAAACAGGTTCGGAATGTCTTCCTGCACCACATAGAGATATCGTGAAGCCTTGCTATTCCGCTTCACGAACATCGTTTCGGACAAAGCCGATGGAGGAAGCAGCCTGCGGCCGGAAATTACCCCGAACCGGCAAACGCTTCCCATAAACGACTACAATATCGGCGCGAAAACCGGAATGGCCTTCGCAAGCCGCAATGCGTTCTTCAAAGGAAAGAACGTCCTTTGTCAGCACCCGGTGGGAGGGCGCCAGCGGCGGCAGAGCCGCCGCCGCAATTATGCTTCGTAACGACGCAGCACGAGGGAGGCGTTGGTGCCGCCGAAGCCGAAGGAGTTCGAGAGCGCCACGTCGACCTGCCGCTTGCGCGCCTTGTGCGGCACGAGATCGATCTTCGTCTCCACATCGGGATTGTCGAGGTTCAGCGTCGGCGGAACGATGTTGTCGCGGATCGCAAGCGTCGCGAAGATTGCCTCGATAGCGCCCGCCGCACCCAGAAGATGGCCGGTGGCCGACTTGGTGGAGGACATGGAAATTTTCGAAGCCGATTCGCCGACAAGCCGCTCGACCGCGCCAAGCTCGATCGTATCGGCCATGGTCGAGGTGCCATGGGCGTTGATGTAGTCGATATCGTCAGGCGTGAGACCTGCACGCTTCAGCGCCATCGACATGCAGCGATAGGCGCCTTCACCGTCCTCGGACGGTGCGGTGATGTGATAGGCATCGCCCGAAAGACCGTAACCGACGACTTCCGCATAAATCTTCGCACCGCGCGCCTTGGCATGTTCCAGCTCTTCCAGAACGACGATGCCCGCACCTTCACCCATGACGAAACCGTCACGGTCGCGATCATAGGGGCGCGAGGCCTTTTCCGGATTGTCATTGTGCTGGGTGGAGAGCGCCTTGCAGGCGGCGAAGCCGGCAAGCGCGATGCGGCAGACCGGCGATTCGGCGCCACCGGCGACCATGACGTCAGCATCGCCAAGCGCGATCAGACGGGCGGCGTCGCCAATGGCGTGCGCGCCGGTCGAGCAGGCCGTCACCACGGCATGGTTCGGTCCGCGCAGCTTGTGGCGGATGGAAACCTGGCCGGATACGAGGTTGATCAGGCGGCCGGGAATGAAGAATGGAGAAATGCGCCGCGGGCCCTTGTCGCGCAGCGTATAGCCCGCCTCGACAATGCCCTCCAGGCCGCCGATGCCGGAGCCGATCAGAACGCCGGTCGCGATCTGGTCCTCGTCCGTTTCCGGATGCCAGTCCGCGTCGGCAAGCGCCATGTCGGCGGCAGCCATGCCGTACAGGATGAAAGGATCGATCTTGCGCTGTTCCTTGGGTTCCATCCAGTCGTCGGCATTGAAGGTGCCGTTGGAACCATCGCCCACGGGAATACGGCAGGCGATCTTTGCGGGCAAGTCCTCGACTTCGAATTCAGTCACGAGACCGGCGCCGTTCTGGCCGGCCAGCAGCCGCTCCCAGGTCACTTCCGTCCCACATCCAAGAGGAGATACCATGCCGGTACCGGTGATAACGACACGCCTCATCGCCAATGCTCCGCCCTTATCCAAATCATCGGTCTTCATGCAACGCCGGACATCAGGAGATGTTCATCGGATGCTGCAGTATTTCAAATCTCAGCATGACGGTTGTGGGCGCCGTTTCCGGGCCCGTGACCCCATGCATTGCCCGGAACACGCACCGTCGGGGGCATGTTACCGTCTGCCTATAAAACATTGGCCCGGACGAGCCGGGCCAAGGACGGGAGGATATTGCACCTCCCCCATCAAGGTCGATCAGGCCTGGGCCTTCTCGATGAACTTTACGGCGTCGCCGACGGTCAGGATCGAGTCAGCTGCGTCGTCGGGGATTTCAACGCCGAATTCTTCTTCGAAAGCCATGACCAGTTCAACGGTGTCGAGCGAATCAGCGCCCAGATCGTCAATGAAGCTGGCGCCTTCGACAACCTTGTCGGCGTCAACGCCAAGATGATCAATTACAATTTTCTTTACGCGTTCTGCGATATCGCTCATGTCGGTTTCCTCGACCTTTATTTTGAAGGGAATGCCTTGCGGCACCCTGCCCTGTTAGAAGCCCTCATGCGCCGTTCAAATCCGGCACTGCTGGCAAACCCGTTCAACCCGGTCCAAGCTAGACATCGTCACGCAAAATCGCAACGGCTTCCTGTCTCTCCGGGACGACTGTTCACAGTCTTGGCCCGCTTAACATGGTTTCAATCGGTCGAAAAGCCTGAAAACGCGCTAAGCACAGCGTATGACAGGCAATTTCGCCGAAAACCAGCCGGCGGGGCCTTGCGGCGCCAGCTACCCAAGAAGGTGCTTAAACAGCGCCGCAATCCTTTTATGACGGTCACGAGTGCCGTCAGATCATCGCCATGCCGCCATTGACGTGCAGGGTCTGGCCGGTCATGTAGCCCGCCTCGTTGGAGGCGAGGTAAAGAACGGCCGATGCGACCTCAGCACCGGTTCCCATGCGCTTCATGGGAATAGCGCCCATGATGGCGTCTTTCTGCTTGTCGTTCAGCTTGCCGGTCATGGCGCTTTCGATGAAGCCCGGCGCCACGCAGTTGACGGTGACGTTGCGCGTGGCGATTTCCTGGGCCAGCGACTTCGAAAAACCGATCATGCCGGCCTTGGAGGCGCAGTAGTTGGCCTGGCCGGGATTGCCGGTAACGCCGACGATGGAGGTGATGTTGATGATGCGGCCGAAACGGCGGCGCATCATCGGATGCGTCAGCTCGCGCGTCAGGCGGAACATCGCCGTCAGGTTCACTTCGATGACGTTGTCCCAGTCCTCGTCGCTCATGCGCACAAAGAGGCCGTCCTTGGTGATACCGGCATTGTTGACGAGGATATCGACGCCTTCCAGCTCGGCTTCGGCCTTTTCGCCGAGCGCCTTGACCTCGGCGCGGTCGGCAAGGTTCGCCGGGAAAATCTTGACGCGTTCGCCAAGTTCCGCCGCCAGCGCTTCGAGCTTTTCAACGCGGGTGCCGTGCAGGCCAACGGTTGCGCCCTGGCTGTGCAGAAGGCGGGCGATTTCTTCGCCGATGCCGCCGGTCGCGCCGGTTACGAGAGCCTTGCGGCCTGTCAGATCAAACATGTCCTATTCCTTCTTTAGAGCTTCGGACTGAAAATGTTCAGCGCAGTTGCGCCCGATGAATGCGGCAGCCGGAGTATCCCGTCTCAGCCGATGAGGGTGGCAAGAAGCTGGTCGATATCGGCAGCGCCGTTGACGGCAACGCCGTTCACCGTCTTGTCGATGCGGCGGGCAAGGCCCGTCAGCACCTTGCCGGAGCCGATCTCGAAAAGCTGCGTGACATTGTTGGCGGCGAACCATTCCACCGTCTCGCGCCAGCGCACCTGACCCGTCACCTGCTCGACCAGCAGGGCGGCGATCTCATTGGCATCGGAAACGGGGGCGGCGCGCACATTGGCGATAACCGGCACGACCGGGTTGTGCTTTTCGACGGCCGCCAGCGCCTCGCGCATGGCTTCCGCCGCCGGCGCCATCAGCGCGGAGTGGAAGGGGGCGGAAACCGGCAGCATGATGGCGCGCTTGGCGCCCTTTTCGGAAGCGATCGCCGCAGCCTTTTCGACAGCGGCCTTGCCGCCGGAGATGACGAGCTGACCGCCGCCATTGTCGTTGGCGATCTGGCAGACGCCGAGAATGGCCGCCTCTTCGCAAATTGCCGAAACGGCGTCATGCTCCAGCCCGATGATCGCCGCCATGGCGCCCTCGCCCACCGGCACGGCGGCCTGCATGGCGTTGCCGCGGATGCGCAGAAGACGGGCGGTATCGGCAACCGAGAAGGTGCCGGCGGCACAGAGCGCCGAATATTCGCCGAGCGAGTGGCCCGCGACATAAGAAACCGTATCGGACAGTTTGAAACCCCGCGCTTCTAGAACCCGCATGACCGCCATGGACACAGCCATGAGGGCCGGCTGGGCGTTGGCGGTCAGCGTCAGCGTCTCTTCCGGGCCGTTCCACATGATATCGGAAAGCTTCTGGTCGAGCGCCTCGTCGACTTCCTGAAACACGGCGCGCGCTTCCGGATAGGTATCCGCCAGCTCCTTGCCCATGCCGACGGCCTGGCTTCCCTGTCCGGGAAATGTGAATGCAATACCCATGGGATGTCGTCCTTCTTGTCTGGCCTTGCCTTTATTCTTTCGGACTTCCATTCACATTCCCGCCAGCGAAGTCAAGGCTTGAAGCCCCATGGCAGGCCCATGTCAGGGGTTTTGCCGTCCTGTTTTCCCCTTTCTTTTCATCATATTTTTTCTTGCACTGCGGCAATTCCCCATTACTTTCACACCACCTTCCAAACTATCTGGCCAAGCACCGGGACATTTCCATGAAACAGAGACTATTGGGCCGCACGGATATTTCCGTGTCTGAAATCTGCCTCGGCACGATGACGTGGGGCACGCAGAACACCGAAGCCGACGCGCATGCGCAGATGGATTACGCCGTCGAAAACGGTGTCAATTTCTTCGATACGGCAGAACTTTACCCCACCACCCCCGTTTCCGCCGAAACCCAGGGCCGGACGGAAGATTATATCGGCACATGGTTCGAAAAGACCGGCAAGCGCGATCAGGTCGTGCTCGCCACCAAGGTCGCCGGTTCGGGACGCGATTATATTCGCGGCGGCCGCGATATCGACGCCGCCGCCATCCGCGAGGCGGTGGATACCAGCCTCAAGCGCCTGAAGACGGATTACATCGACCTCTACCAGATTCACTGGCCGAACCGCGGCACCTATCATTTCCGCGGCGTCTGGAGCTTCGACGCTTCCGGTCAGGAAAAGCAGCGCACGCTCGCCGAAATCACCGAAAAGCTCGAAACGCTCGGCGAACTGGTGAAGGCCGGCAAGATCCGCGCCATCGGCCTTTCCAACGAGAGCGCCTGGGGCACGCAGAAATATATCGACATCGCCGAGGCCAACGGCCTGCCGCGCGTCGCCACGATCCAGAACGAATATAACCTGCTCTACCGCAGCTTCGATCTCGACATGGCGGAAGTCGCCCATCACGAGGATGTCGGCCTGCTCGCCTATTCGCCGCTGGCGGCGGGTCTTCTGACCGGCAAATACCAGAACGGCGCGCGCCCGGCGGGATCGCGCGGCACCATCAACAGAGACCTCGGCGGCCGCCTGCAGCCGCTCCAGGAAGCGCCGGTCAAGGCCTATCTGGAGCTTGCCGCGCAGCATGGAATCGATCCGGCAAAGCTCGCCATCGCCTTCTGCCTGACACGTCCCTTCATGGCCTCGGCCATCATCGGCGCAACGACGATCGAACAGTTGAAGGTGGATATTGCGGCTGCGGATGTGACGTTGTCGGAAGAGGTACTAAAAGGGATTGCGGCAATCCATCGCCAATATCCGATGGCGATCTGATATCGAGCCTATGAACCATCGCAAGCGCTTCTTTTGGGGCGCTTGCATAATGACGCCATAGACTTTTTCGCGACAATACAATATATCGTTTACTCAAATTAAGCTCAGTAATTTAATAAAGAAATATTTCACATCTATGTTACCATTCTCTGGTTTATTCGGCCGGATCGCTAAAGGTCTTGATAAAAACTCCGAAGCGCTTTTGCTTTTCGGTCTTTCGACAGTGGCTATCACTCTGGTCTACATGAAAGTGAACGAGTGGCTTGCTTGCGGTATGCCCATGGCGCTTTATATCGTGTATATTGTAAGGCAGGAGCGAAGTGAGAAACATGCTGTTGCGATGGCCAAGCACGATCTGGACAAACTTGAAGCGGCCAGAGCTGCAAGCCTTGCGAAAGCATATGGGAAGAAAATGAAACCGCAGGGGCAGATCGCCTCTTCCGTACCAAGGGCAAGAAGATAGGAGGTGGCAACAATGTTCGATTTACAAATGACCGTAGCGCCCCTCGCCGCTTTCCTTGTGGGAATTCTGGTTGCGTGGAGTTACAAGCGCCGGATCGCCCAGCATAGGGAACGGCTCCGCGATCTTCAGGAAACACGTAAGGCAATGCTCTCGCATTACGACGCGATGGACAGAATTATTGCCCACGAGGCCGTACCCGAAAAAATAAAGCGGTCGATGATTTCTGTCACGAATGCGCTGAATGATCGCGAGCTCGCGATAAAAATGTGCGCACTTCTGACCACCAAGCCTCGGTCTACCAAGAGCAGCGGGTTCGAAGACGCCGTCTCCAAACTGCGTATCGAACGGCCGGACGTCATGGACGATATTGAAACAGCCATGAGTTCAGCACTTTTCATCGTCATGCTGCGCTGGCCGGAAACATCGAAACAGTTCAAACAGTTCGTTGTATCGTCAATGGTCAGTGAGCACAGGGAAGCAACGGTATTCAACCGGGTCGCCGAAATCGTTCGCACCAATACGACGCGACAACGGCTTGGGAACGATCCGATCGAATCAGACGGCGCATACGCCTGATAGAAACGATGCAGGCCGCACGGCAAATCCTTCGCTGCCGCGCGGCTTTCCAGTCTCAAACTTCCCCCTATGGGCAAAGGCCCTTGCATTCCGGGCAAAACTGCGTATAAGCGCGCTGTTCACAACACCCGGTCCAATTGGCTGGTGGCTGAACGGAGGGCTGGTTCCGGTAACGGAACAGCAGGAACCATAAGGTTTTTCCGGCCTCCCGTGTCTCCGCTCTCGACCGTCTCGAACAACGCTTTTCTTGCTTCAAGGCCTTACCGCCTTACCCAAGAGCAGTCGTTGAGGCTTAGCGCCGTTGCCGGGTGAAGGACGAAACGCAAGAAAGGCAAAGCTTAAATGGCTCTTTACGAACACATCTTCCTTGCCCGGCAGGATATTTCTGCCCAGCAGGTCGACGCACTTGTCGAGCAGTACAAGGGCGTTATCGAATCGTTCGGCGGTAAAGTCGGACGCATCGAGAACTGGGGTCTGAAGTCCCTCACCTACCGCATCAAGAAGAACCGCAAGGCTCACTACGCTCTCATGGACATCGACGCTCCGGCGGCCGCCATCCATGAAGTCGAGCGCCAGATGCGCATCAACGAAGACGTTCTTCGCTACATGACCATCGCCGTCGAAGCCCACGAAGAAGGCCCGTCCGCGATGATGCAGAAGCGCGACCGTGACGACCGTCCGCGCCGCGATGGCGACCGTCCGGACCGTGGCCCGCGTGAAGATCGTGGCCCGCGCGCACCGCGCGAAGGTGGCTTCGGCGACCGCGAAGACCGTCCGCGCCGTCCGCGCGAAGACCGTGCATAAGAAGGAGTTTTGACCAATGGCTGACGCATCCTCTTCCCAGGCACGCCGCCCGTTCCACCGCCGTCGCAAGACGTGCCCCTTCTCCGGCGCAAACGCTCCGAAGATCGACTACAAGGACGTACGTCTGCTGCAGCGCTACATTTCCGAGCGCGGCAAGATCGTTCCGTCCCGCATCACGGCCGTTTCCCAGAAGAAGCAGCGCGAACTCGCCCAGGCGATCAAGCGCGCCCGTTTCCTCGGCCTGCTGCCCTACGTCGTAGCGTAATACACTAAACGAAGACCCTCTGGTCCCAAACCAGAGGGTCCTCATCCTTCCGCGTTGGGCGCGGATCGATACCATAAAACCCATGTTGGGGATGAGGCTCCACGGAGCGATCCTCTAACTGCTTTCGTTTCAGCAGGACAGCGAAGTGCAAAAGTTGAACCAGACAGTGCTGATCACCGGCGTTCTCGCCGGCATATGCGCCGCGTTTTTGACGCTTGGCGCAACGGCACAGTCGTCCTTTTCCTTCCTGCTCTATGCCGGTTCCGCCATGCCGATCCTGATCGCAGGCATGGGCTGGGGCAATCGCGCCGCCATCGTCGCAATCATCACCACGGCCATCATCGGCGCGCTTGTCATGTCGCCGCTGTTTGCGCTGACCATCGCGATCTTCACGCTGATCCCGGCGGGCTGGCTTTCGCATCTCGCCAATCTGGCGCGCCCGGCTTCCGAACTCGGCGGCCCGGACGATCTTCTCGCCTGGTATCCGCTCTCCGGCATCGTCCTGCACCTGTGCATTCTGGTCTCCATCGCCGTCGTCATTCTCGGCTGGATGATCGGTTACGGTCCCGATCTGGTCGCCCGCATGGTCGATATCATGATGACCTCGGTGCAGAACCGTGAGCCGCTGTTCGAACCCAATGCCGAGGCGCTCGCCCAGACGAAATCGCTGCTGGTGCTGATGCTGCCGATCGTGCAGGGCGGCCTGTGGGTCATCCTTTTGTTTGCGGCCTATTATTTCGCGACCCGGCTGGTCGGCTCCTTCGGCAAGGGCCTTCGCCCGCGCGAGGACATCGCTTCCGCGCTGCGCATGCACCGCAACGCCATCTTCATTTTTCTGGCCGGCATCGTCGCCATGTTCCTCGGCGGCGTCGCGGCCATGGTCGGCGCGGTCATCTGCGGCACCTTCGGCGCGGGCTTCCTGATGGCGGGTTACGCCTCGCTGCACAAACGCGCCCGCGGCAAGGACTGGCGGCTGCCGGTTCTCATTCTCGCATATCTCTCGGCGGTCTTTGTCTTTCCGCTGTTCATCATTCTCGTGTTCGGCCTGAGCGACGTGCGCAGCACGATCTCTCTTACTCCGACGCGGAAAACCGACAATACGAACGAAACCAAACCATAGAAAGGATCAAGAAGATGGACGTCATTCTTCTCGAACGCATCAACAAGCTCGGCCAGATGGGCGAAACCGTAAAGGTTCGCGACGGCTACGCCCGTAACTTCCTGCTGCCGCAGGGCAAGGCGCTGCGCGCCAACGCTGCCAACAAGGCACGTTTCGAAACCGAGCGCGCAACGCTCGAAGCCCGTAACCTCGAGCGCAAGTCGGAAGCCCAGAAGGTTGCCGAGGCTCTCGAAGGCAAGTCCTTCATCGTCGTCCGTTCGGCTGGCGAAACCGGCCAGCTCTACGGCTCTGTCGCTGCTCGCGACGTCGTTGAAATCCTGGCTGCCGAAGGCTTCAACATCGGCCGCAACCAGGTTGAACTGAACACGCCGATCAAGACCATCGGCCTGCACAACGTCACCCTTCACCTGCATGCCGAAGTCGAGCTGCAGGTTGAGCTGAACGTTGCCCGTTCGGCTGAAGAAGCAGAGCGTCAGGCCAAGGGCGAAAGCCTCACCTCCGCTGACGCCATCTACGGCGTTGACGAAGACGCACTGCGTCCGGAAGACTTCTTCGATCCGGAAGCCGATCGCGACGGCGACGACGAATAAGATTTGGCTTAAAGGTCAAAGGAAAACCCCGGATGGAGACATCCGGGGTTTTTTGGTTTTCGGTTAGGTCGAATGTGTGGAGGGATACCCCCCTCTGTCCTGCCGGACATCTCCCCCACAAGGAGGGAGATCAGCAGGGCGATCCCACATCGCTACAGCCGCAACGTTGAGGTTGTCGAGCGCAAGCCACGATTCGATCTCCCCCCTTGTGGGGGAGATGTCCGGCAGGACAGAGGGGGGTGTCCCGCAGCAAATTCGGCGTAATACTACCTCGCCGCCGTCTCCGCCCCCTCCGGCGCCACGCTCTTGTCCACATGCACCACCACCGACATGCCCGGCGACAGATCCGCGGCCAGCGGCTGATCGGCATCAATGGCGATACGCACGCCGAGGCGCTGGGCGATCTTCACGAAATTGCCCGTCGCATTGTCCGGCTTGATGACGGCGAATTCCGAGCCGGTGGCGGGCGAGAACCGTTCCACATGGCCGGTAAGCTTGCGGCGATGCAGCGCATCCACGGCGATCGTCACCGGCTGGCCGACCTGCATGCCCGCAAGCTGGGTTTCCTTGAAATTGGCGATGACCCAGACATCATGCGGCACGACGGCCATCAGTTGCGTTCCGGCGGTGACATATTGGCCGGTGCGGACGCCGACTTCGCCGAGCCTGCCATCCACGGGCGCGTGGATTTCGGTATTGGCAAGGTCGATCCGGGCAAGTTCGACCGCCGCTTCAGCATTGGCGACGGCCGCCTGCAGCGAACTGCGGTTGACGATGATGGTTTGCAGATCCTGCCGCGAAACCTCAAGCGCCGCCTTGGCCTGCGAGAGCGACGCCCGCGCCTTTTCGAGCGCGGCATGGGCCTCTTCCTGGAGGCTGGAGGTTCCCACACCGCTCTTGATGAGGTTATCCTGACGGTCGGATGCGAGCTGCGCCTGTTTCAACGAGGCCTGCGCGCTGTCGACCGCCGCCTGGCTGGAAAGAATATTGGCATTGGCCGCATTTTCCTGCTGGCGGGAATTATCGAGAGCCGCCTTCTGCGTATCGAGCGTTGCTTCCGCCTGCGCCTGCTTCTGGCGGTAGATGCGGTCATCGATCTTCGCCAGAAGCGCGCCTTGGCTGACCTCCTGATAATCCTTCACCGGCACGTCCACCACATAGCCGCTCACCTGCGGGCTCATCGTCGTGACATAACCACGCACGAAGGCGTTGTCGGTCATTTCGACGGTGGAAAGGAACGGCGGCAGCCGCCAGGCGTAAAGCACCAGCGCCACGCCGGCGAGACCGCCGAGCAGCACGAGAATGGAAACGGGGGTAAAAAACTTCTTCAGCATTTTGTCACTCTTGGAATGGTCAAGACTGTGGTGCCGGTACGGCATCGATTTCTTCCCGGAAAAGGAAAGGACGGATGCGCAGCCATGCAAGGTGGATCAAAAGCGTGGCCAGCGCCAGCGCAGAGACGACGGAGATCAGCAGGAACGTATCGTTATAGGCAAGCACATAGGCCTCCTTGCTGACCTGCTGGCCAAGCAGCGACAGCCCCTCGGCCTTCAGCAATGCCGGATCGGTGATGACATGGCTGTAAGCGCCGGAAAGCTGCGAGACGCGCTGGGCGACCACGGGATTGGTGAGCAGGATATTTTCCACCAGAATATTGGAGTGGAATTTCTCCCGCAGCGTCACGAAACTGCCGAGCAGGCCGGTCATCAGCATCGATCCGGTGATCTGCGTAAACAGGAAGATTGTGATGAAATTCACGAGATAGGGCGCACCCCGGGCCAGAGCGGCGGCAAAACCCTTGGCCATGACGGGCGGCAGGAACATGGCCGCGCCAAAGGCGATCATCATCTGGCTGAGATACATCTCACCCGGCCGCGTTAGATTGTTGGACTGGCTATCCATGAACGAACCGGCGGCGATCAGCGCCAGCGCAATCACGTGGGCAGTATCGACGTATTTCGTGAGCATCAGCCACGCACAGGCCGCACCGCCGAGAATAGTCGCCAACAGCACAAGTGCATAAAGTGTCGTCGTCTGTTCGTTCAGCAGGCCGAGTTGCTGGTAAAAGCTGACCGCCGTTGAAGATTGCTCGGAGGAAACCGCACGGTAGACGAGCAAGACCGCAATAATGTGCAGGTTGGTTTTCGAGAAAATCCAGCGCAGGTCGAGCAGCGGGTTCTTGCGCGGCAATTCGATGAAAGCCATGAGGGTCAGAAGTGCGATCGACGTCGCCAGAAGAACGCCCAGCCACCAGGTTTCGAACCACCAGTAGAACCGGCCGAGCGTGAGCATGACCGCCAGACAGCCGAGACCACCTGCAAACAGAAGATAGCTCAGAATATCCATGCGCTCGATAACTTTCGCGCGCGGTGGTGGGGTGACTTTCAGCACATAGATCATGGCGAAAGCGACCAGCGCGAATCCCACTTCCATGGAATAGAGCGCATTCCAGCCGTCGATTTCCAAGAGGGATGGCGAGACGATGCGCGCGAGCGGCGCCGACAGCAAAGTGCCGGTCAGCGCTATGCTGAAACCGAGCGAGAATTTCCGCGCAGGCGGAAAGGCCTCCAGAATATAGAGAAAGCCGAGCGACGAGATCGGTGCGGCGGCCATGCCACTGACAAAACGGATAACGATTGCCGAATGCAGGTCTGTCACGAAAAGGTTGAGACAGGAAGCGACGACAAACACGATAATCGAAACTTCGGCAAAGGGCCGCAGGCCATATTGCGCCCGGACCTTGAACAGCGCGATGGAAAAGGTGGCATAGGGCGCCATATAGGCGGCGGAGAGCCAGGCGACCTCGGCCACGGTGGCGGAAAACTCGCCCTGCAACTGGTAGATATTGGCCATGACGAGGTTCATGCCCAGACCCTGGGTAATGAAGAACGACAGGCCCGCGAAGATGAAGCACAGCCGCAGCCATAGCGGCCGCTCGACCGGCTGAGGTGCGGCGGCGGCAGGCTCTGGCCCGGTTTCACCCGCGCCCGAAGCCCTCATCGGCGTCACAACCTCTTCCGGAAGGTCGGCGGGCTTGGAGACCGCCTCAGCATTTCGGGCAGCGGCCTCATCTGCGGTTTGTGGCACAGGGGTACTCACGACTGCACCCTCCCCGCCGCCAGATTTTGCAGATTGGCCGAAAGCCGGCGCATGACATCGAGCGCCATGGCCAGTTCCTGCGAAGAAATATCGGCGGCAATCTCGGAGCGCAGCGACTTCGCCATCGCCTGCACCGTCTCGGAGGTTTTCTCCCCTTCCGCCGTCATGTGGATGCGTTTGGCGCGGCGGTCGTTCTCATCGGAACGGCGTTCAATGAGGTTCTGTTTCTCCATGCCATCCAGCACCCGCACCAGCGTCGGCGTTTCGATTTCCATTTCCTCGGCAAGCTCCGTCTGCGTCAGCGGTCCACGACGCGAGAGTGCAAAGAGCGCGCGCGCGCGCGCAAGCGTCAGCCCGCTCTCCCCCACCCGCGCATCGAAAAACGCGCGCAGTTTGCGGGTGAAAGCGGAGACTTCATCCAGAAGCTGTTCCTTGTCGGTCTCGCGGGACATGTCAGCAAGCCTTATAATTAGCACACTACTTATTTTCTGCCTATTTATTCGTAAGACTGACGATTTTCAAGTTTCTTTCACGCCGGGTCTGCCATGCGATAAACTCATGGCAGCGAATCACCTTGCCGGAAGGATCCGGCGCCTTGTCCCCAACCCGCCTGTGGATTGCTGGGGACAACTGAAGAAGTGATCGAGCTTCGCAGAGCGGACGTCAGCCTGCCATAGAGTGTTGCAACATTATCATTGACTGCCATGCCCCAGAAAGCCAAACCCGAGGTTCAAGGACAAAGGCAAAGGGAGATCGCGCAAACCATGAACGACGCTGTGAGAAAGATCACCCCCGCGCAACCGGCGGAACCGCATTACCGCGAAGCGCCGAACAACATCGAGGCCGAACAGGCGCTGCTCGGCGCCATCCTCGTCAATAACGACGCCTATTACCGCGTGTCGGACTTTCTGAAGCCCGTGCATCTTTACGAACCGCTGCACCGCAAGATTTTCGAGGTGGCGGGCGATATCATCCGCATGGGCAAGACCGCCAATCCGGTAACGATCAAGACCTTCCTGCCCGCCGACGACAAGATCGGCGATCTGACGGTGGCGCAGTATCTCGCACGTCTGGCGGCGGAAGCCGTATCGATCATCAACGCGGAAGATTACGGTCGCGCGATCTACGATCTGGCGCTGCGCCGCGCGCTGATCCAGATCGGCGAGGATGTCGTCAACATCGCCTATGACGCGCCGCTCGACATGCCGCCGCAGGCGCAGATCGAAGACACCGAACGCCGCCTGTTCGAGCTGGCGGAAACCGGCCGTTACGATGGCGGTTTCCAGTCCTTCAACGATGCGGTGGCGCTGGCGATCGACATGGCGGGCGCCGCCTTCGAACGCGACGGCAATCTCTCCGGTATTTCCACCGGCATTCATTCGCTCGACGCCCGCATGGGCGGGTTGCAGCGTTCCGACCTTATCGTGCTTGCCGGTCGTCCGGGTATGGGCAAGACCTCGCTTGCGACCAACATCGCCTACAATATTGCCGCGTCCTATGAGCAGGAAGTACAGCCGGACGGGTCGTACAAGGCCAAGAACGGCGGCGTCGTCGGCTTCTACTCGCTCGAAATGTCGTCCGAACAGCTGGCCACCCGTATCATTTCCGAGCAGACGGAAGTATCTTCCTCGAAAATCCGCCGCGGTGACATTACCGAGGCCGATTTCGAAAAGCTCGTCGCCTGCTCCCAGATGATGCAGAAGGTGCCGCTTTACATCGACCAGACCGGTGGTATCTCGATTGCCCAGCTTTCCGCCCGCGCCCGCCGCCTGAAACGCCAGCGCGGCCTCGATGTTCTGGTGGTCGACTACGTTCAGCTGATGACCGGCTCCGGCAAGAGTGGCGAAAACCGCGTGCAGGAAATCACCCAGATCACCACGGGTCTGAAAGCACTCGGCAAGGAACTCAACGTTCCGATCATCGCGCTGTCACAGCTCTCCCGTGCGGTGGAAAGCCGCGAAGACAAACGCCCGCAGCTTTCCGACCTGCGTGAATCGGGCTCCATCGAGCAGGACGCCGACGTGGTGCTTTTCGTGTTCCGCGAGGAATATTACGTCAAGAACATGGAGCCGCGCGATATTTCCGATCCCAAATATGCCGAATGGGAGGCCCTGTTCGACAAGGTGAAAGGCACGGCCGACGTCATCATCGCCAAGCAGCGTCACGGACCGACCGGTACGGTGAAGCTCGCCTTCCAGTCCGAATTCACCCGCTTTACGGATCTGGCCGATCCGAGCTTCAGCCAGTACGAAGAACATTGAGGCTCAGCAACGCCGGCCATCGATAAAAACGCCCCGTCCTGCTTCAGGATGGGGCGGAATCTTTTCAATGGCTTGGGACTGACACCTCAGAAGCCGATTCATCGATTGTACCGCTCGGCAATGCAATGACCTGATCGCCGGCGCGGATGCTGCTCTGGCGGTGGGTGATGGCGATGATGGTGATATCGCTGTCGACCCGTCTTAACTGGTCCATGATTTCCCGCTCCGTCTCCTCGTCCAGCGCCGAGCTTGCCTCATCGAGCAGCAGAATGGAGGGTTCGCCGTAAAGCGCACGGGCAATGGCAACCCGCTGGCGCTCACCGCCGGAAAGCTTCAGCCCCCTTTCCCCGACAATCGTATCGAAACCCTCCGGCATCGCCTCTATCCTGTCGAGTATCGCGGCGCGCTCAGCCGAGCGGCGCAGTTTTTCCTCATCCAGCACCCGCCCAAGCACGACATTGCTGCGCAGCGTATCGTTCAGCAATTGCACCTCCTGCGGAACGATGCCGGCAACGGCAAACCAGTCGTCGCGGCCGATTGCGGTCAGATCGGTGCCATCGATGGTGATACGACCCGATTGCGGCGCCATGGTTTTCTGCAGAAGCCGGAAGAGTGTCGATTTGCCGGAACCGGTCTCGCCGATAATGAAGGTCATACGTCCCGGCGTTGCAGTGAAAGAAACACCTTCGACGCCGCGACCGTTTTCGTAGCGAAACCCCACATCGTCGAATTCTATCGCTTTGCCCGATAGCCGCAGCGGGTTGGCATGGGGCGGTTCCTCCTCTTCCGGCGCATTCCACATGCGGGCATAGGGCGCGAAGTGGGCGAAGGAACGAACCGCCTCGCTGATCGACTGCCCGATCAGTTCAAAAGGCATGTTGAGCTGAAGCAGAAGCGTGTTGAAGAGAACGATATCGCCTATCGACAGGGCTCCCGCCTCGTAACGCGGCAACAGGAGATAAAAGCCGATAACCATCTGCATGGCGAGTGCGAGCGAGATGGTGAAGACGAAGCCGATCCGGCGCAGGGAATAAAGCCGCCAGTTATGATAGATCGAGCCCGCATTATCCGCAAAGCGACGCTTCATCCACGCCGTGCTGCCCGTGTGCCGCAAAGGCTCGATCATGCCGATGGCGTTTCCGACAAAACCGGCATTCTCCTGCCCGGCTTCGATGGCCTTTTCCAGAAAAGGCGTGGTCAGGCGGTTCGAAGCGAGCGTGAGCGCAATGAAGGCCGCGCCGTAAACGACGACGATGGCGACCAGATCCGCACTGAGGACCGTTCCCAATAACAGGGTGCTGAACAGGAACGTGGCGATGCCCGGCACAAAATAAATAAGGCCGATCTGCATGATCGCCGAGGCGGCCGAAGCGCCCCTTGTCTGCGCAGCCTGAATTTCCGCCGGGTTGTGATCGTTGAAGAACGACGGGTTTTTATGGACGATGCGCTCGAAGAAGCGTGTCGTCGCGACATATTCCAGCCGCTCCGAATGGATGACCGACATATATTGCGTGGAGCGCTGAATACCCCTCGCCAGTGCCGTCAGGCCCGCATAGAGCGAAAAACCGAGCATCCATTGCAGCGGCGCATCCGGCAGATCGTCGATCAGGCGGGAAAACACGTAAGGCCCCGCGGTGGCGAGAACAGACCCGAGCAGGATCGTCAGCAGCAAAAAGGTGATGGACGGCCATGACGTCTTCAGGTCTTCGGCATAGATTCGGGAAAGCGGTCCGAATGCAACTTCGCGATTGCCTGTCATCACTCTCTCCCGCCCGGCGCTGCTTGAAAGATACGGCAGGCATTGGATAACGGCTTGGAAGCGCCTGCTCAAGTCCGGACTATCGTACTCCGTTCACATTCAATATTCCGCATGGAACGGGTTTGCGCCCTATCCCGCCCGTTCTGCTCCCAAGGGCGGAATCTTTTCAACGGTTTGACCGGATTGTCTCACAATCCGATTCCACGCAGCAGCGCCACGGCGGCAACACCGAGCGTTGCGGCCGGCAGAAGGCTGAGGCGCAGCGCCGCAACCGCGGTTATCGCGCAGGCGATGGTTTCCGCCGGTCCGCTGGCGAGCGCCGTCGGCGTCACCACGGCCATCAGGACGGCGGGCGGCACCACGCCGAGCGCCTTTTTCAGGCGCGGTGTCAGCGTAAAATGAGTGACCAGCAAAAGGCCGCCAAGGCGCGTGGCGACGGTTGCCGCCATCATGGCAAGGATTGTCAGCAGCGTATTCGGATCGAGCGTCATGCCGGCTGCTCCGCCTGTTCCTCGTGGCCGAAGGCGGCGACGGCCAGACCCGCCAGCGCGCCGGCGGCGATATACCAGGCGCCGGGAACCAGCGCGTGGGTAAGACAGGCAGCGGCAGCGCTTGCCAGAAGCACGAAGCCGGTTTCCCTGCCCTTCCAGAAACCCATGAGCAGCACGATGAAGACGGCGGGAAAGGCAAAATCCAGACCGATGACCGACATGTCCCCCACCACCGAGCCGAGCAGCGCGCCGGCAAGGGTTGCAAGGTTCCAGACTAGATAGATCGAGAGCGCGGCGCCGGTGAAGAAACCCGCCGTCAACCGGCCGGCAATGACACGAAATTCCGACAATGCCCAGGATTCATCCGTCAGCACCAGCATGGCGGCATATTTGCGCCAGCCCCTGAAATCATCCAGCTTGCCGGCGATGGAGGCACTCATCAGCACATGGCGCAGATTGACCAGCAGCGCCGCAAAGCCGAGTGCGCTCCAGCTTGCCGGATGCGTCCATAGATCCATCGCCACGAATTGCGAACCGCCGGCAAAGACCAGCAGCGACATCAGCGAGGCTTCGAGCGGCGACAGACCCTTGCCGATGGCGACCGCACCGAACACCACGCCGATGGGCACCATGGCGACCAGCAACGGCGCGGCTGCCCGCAATCCCGCGCTGAATTCCGTGCCTTTTCCCGATATGGACATCGCATTCTCCCTTTCGAAAGAGAGGGATTACGCTTGCGACATTCTTCGGTCTTGAACGAAAGTGACGTCAGGCGGTTTTCCGCTGAAGCGTCGCTTTTTCTTTTGTTACATTTCCGAACGGAAATGCGGGCTTTGAACTCAGGCCATCCGGAACTGCCCCGGTGTGACGCCGGTGCGGGCCTTGAAATGCCGGGTGAAATGCGCCTGGTCGGCAAAACCGCACATTGCCGCCACCTCGGCCGGCATCTCGCCGGCGCGCAGAAGCCGGCGCGCCCTGCGGATGCGCACATCCGTCAGATAAGCGTGCGGGGTGATGTGAAACTCTTTCCTGAAAGCGCGAATGAGGTGCGCGCGGCTGAGACCGGCGATGGAGGCCAGTTCCTCAAGACCGATATCGGTCTCGTAATTGTCGGAAAGATAGTCGCGGGCGGTATAAACCGCCGTTTTCTCTCGTGTTTCGACGGGCAGGATAATGGCGCTGCCGTGCCTGCCGAACAGGGCGGCAAGAACCGAGAACATACCCTCATCCGCCTCCAGAGCGCCGGATTTCTCCTCCAGCCGCCGATGCGCCATCTGGAAAGCCGCCGCCATCTGCGGATCGCGCGGCAGAAATCTTGGAAAGGAGGGCGTGCCGTGAAAGGCCCTGCCCGTCACATCCTCGATAATATCGCGCAGCAAGACGATATCGGGATAGATCATCCGATAGCGATAACCGCCGCCGCCCGGTGCGCCATCGTGAACCTCATCCGGATTGATGAGATAAAGATGCCCCGGCCCCGTCTGCTCGGTGGTGCCCTGAATGGTGGAGATCTGCGAACCGCTTTCGATCGCGCCGATCGAGAAGGTATCATGCGCATGCGGGGAATATTCATGGGTCAGAAAAGTCGCGCTCAGGCACTCCATGCCGCCAAAACGCCTGTCACGCCAGAAACGCGTGGTTTCCGTCGTCGCAACCGGCATGACATCTATGGCCTGTTCCTGCGAAACATTGTGCATGGAACGAGTTTAAACCAATCGACCGGTACCGTCTTGAACAAAAGTGCCCGCGCTTCATTCCCGCACATTTCCACAAATGTGCGGGAATGAAGCTCTAACACTTTGAATCTACGCATCGTGCTTTGCAAAAATCGATAACGATTTTTGCGCCGATGCTGTAGGGTCCGCGAGGTTCCAACCAACCGGACGCATGGCATGACAGACGACTTCGAAGACAGCTTTCCCGAAAACGAAACCGACACTTTCGAGCACGCGCCGCTGAGGCTGACCGTCGATCTCGGCGCGCTCGCCGATAATTGGCGGGACATGAAGAAGCGTTCCGGCAGGGCGCGAACGGCGGCTGTCGTCAAGGCCGATGCCTATGGTCTCGGTATCGAGGATTGCGGCGCCACCCTCTACCATGCCGGCGCGCGCGATTTCTTCGTGGCGACGGTGGCCGAGGGTGCGACCCTGCGCTCCTATACCCCGGAAGCGCGCATTTTCGTGCTGTCAGGCATATGGCAGGGTCAGGAACGGCAGGTCTTCGACAACGATCTCGTGCCGGTTCTCGCCTCCGAGGAACAACTGTCCTTCTGGATGGCGACGGTTGCCGAGCGGGGCGATCACCCCTGCGCGCTGCATGTGGACACGGGCTTCAACCGCCTCGGTCTGCCCCTCGACGACGCGCTGTTTCTGGCCGACGACGTGACGCGGCCGGCAAGTTTCGATCCGGTTCTGGTGCTGTCGCATCTCGCCTGCGCCGACACGCCTTCCTCGCCAATGAACAGGGTTCAACTCGAATCATTCCGAAAGGTTAGCGCCGCTTTCGAAGGCATCGAATCAAGCCTCTCGGCTTCCGCCGGGATTTTCCTCGGCTCGGAGTATCATTTCGACCTCACCCGCCCCGGCATCGCCCTTTATGGCGGCGAAGCGGTCAACGGCATGGCGAACCCGATGCGGCCCGTCGCCACAGCCGAAGCGCGGATCATCCAGATTCGCGAAGCGGGCGAAGGCCAGACCGTGAGTTATGGCGGCACCTTCCTGCTGAAACGCGCAAGCCGCCTTGCCATCGCTTCCGTGGGTTATGCGGATGGATATCAGCGTTCGCTTTCCGGTTCCGGCATTCCGCTGCGCGAAATGGGCCATGGCGGCGCCTATGGCGTCGTCAACGGCCACAGGGTGCCGGTCGCCGGCCGCGTGACCATGGACCTCACCATTTTCGACGTGACGGATATTCCGGCCAACGCCATCCGTGCCGGCGACTATATCGAGCTTTTCGGCCCCAATGTGCCGGTCGACGAGACCGCACGGGCGGCCGGCACCATCGGTTACGAGATGCTGACGGGGCTTGGCCTGCGTTACGAGCGGCAATATCTGATGGCCGACGACTGAGCAGCGCCTTTAGCCCTTGGAAAGCTGCGGCGACCTGTGCTAGAAGAGAACAAAAGGAGATCGAAATGCCCGAAATCCATTTGAGCGAGCAGGACGAGAAGTTCATCGAGGAGCAGGTGGCGGCGGGCATCTACAGCGATGCGGACGCGGTTATTCATGCAAGCCTGCAATTGTTGAGCAGTGACGAGGGACGACTCGCGGAGCTTCGGAAGATGATTCACGAAGCTGACGCAGAGTTCGAACGGGGTGATTACGTGACCTTTTCCCCGGAGGATGATCTGACCGCCTACATCATCGAACGCGCCAGAAATGAAAAGTGACAAAGGCCCGCACCTATTCACTATCATCGCAGGCCATTCGCGATCTTATTCATCTCTATAAATTTCTGGAGGACAAAAATCCGGTCGCCGGCGAACAGCTTGTGTTGGCCATTGAGTGGAAAATCCGGGACACGGCCCGGCTGGGCCTGACCGGAGTTTCCCGTGACTGGATCAGCAGCGGTCTTCGTGCCGTAAATCACAAAAATCGCTGCATCTATTTTCGTGTAAAAGAAAACGAATTGCGCATATTGCGCATCGTCCACGGCCATCAACACATTGGCGCTGAAGACGTAGAAGAAGAAAACTGACACAAAATGGCCAAAGCCAAGACCCAATTCGTGTGCCAGAACTGCGGCACGGTTCACACCCGCTGGGCGGGAAAATGCGAAGGCTGCGGCGAATGGAATACCATCGTCGAGGAAGACCCAATGGGTGGCATCGGCTCCGGACCGGGCAAGACACCCAAGAAGGGCCGGCCCGTCACGCTCACCTCGCTTTCAGGTGAAATCGAAGAGGCGCCGCGCATTCCGACCGGCATCAGCGAACTCGACCGGGCGACCGGCGGCGGTTTCGTGCGCGGTTCGGCGGTTCTGATCGGCGGCGATCCGGGCATCGGCAAATCGACGTTGCTGATGCAGGCCGCAGCGGCCCTTTCGCGGCGCGGGCATCGCATCATCTATGTCTCGGGCGAGGAGGCGGTGGCGCAGGTGCGTCTGCGCGCGCAGCGTCTCGGGGCTGCGGAAACCGATGTGCTGCTGGCGGCGGAAACCAATGTCGAGGATATTCTCGCCACGATTTCCGAAGGCAAGCGGCCCGATCTCGTCATCATCGATTCCATCCAGACGCTGTGGAGCGATACGGCCGATTCCGCCCCCGGCACGGTGACGCAGGTGCGCACCGGCGTGCAGGCGATGATCCGCTTCGCCAAACAGACGGGCGCAACCATGGTGCTCGTCGGCCATGTGACCAAGGAAGGCCAGATCGCCGGTCCGCGCGTGGTCGAGCACATGGTCGATGCCGTGCTTTATTTCGAAGGCGACCGCGGACATCATCATCGCATCCTGCGCACCGTCAAGAATCGCTTCGGGCCGACCGATGAAATCGGTGTTTTCGAAATGTCGGATCGCGGCCTCAGGGAGGTCTCCAACCCCTCCGAACTGTTTCTCGGCGAGCGCAACGAAAAGTCGCCGGGTGCTGCGGTTTTTGCCGGCATCGAGGGCACGCGGCCCGTGCTTGTCGAAGTGCAGGCGCTGGTCGCTGCCACTTCGCTGGGTACGCCGCGCCGCGCCGTGGTCGGTTGGGACAGTTCTCGCCTCGCCATGATTCTGGCGGTGCTGGAGGCCCATTGCGGCGTGAAGCTCGGCCAGCATGATGTCTATCTGAATGTCGCCGGCGGCTACCGTATTTCGGAACCGGCCGCCGATATGGCGATTGCCTCGGCGCTCGTTTCCTCGCTTGCCGGTCTTGCCCTGCCCGCCGATTGTGTTTATTTCGGCGAAATCAGCCTGTCGGGTGCGGTTCGGCCGGTCTCGCATACGGGCCAGCGATTGAAAGAAGCTGAAAAACTTGGCTTTTCCGCCGCACTTCTGCCTTCTGCTTCGGCTGAATTGCCGAAAGGCGGCAAGGGACGCTGGACGGAAATCGAAAGCCTTCCGGACCTCGTGGCCCGCATCGCCGGCTCCGGCAACCGGTTCAAACAGGTTGAGGACGACGAATATTGATCCTTTCGCCAAGGGAAACAGTGGTGTAAGAGGATCGCAAAATTGGCAAGGCAGCGTCTGACAAGGCGTCGCACCTCCGGAGTTGGTATATGCCCATTACAATTTTCGACGGCATCGTCATCGCCGTTGTTCTTTTCTCCGCCCTTCTTGCAATGGTGCGCGGTTTTTCACGCGAGATTCTGTCGATTGCGAGCTGGGGCGGTTCGGTCGCCGCCGCCTATTATCTCTATCCGGTCCTGCTGCCCTATGCGCGCAACTATACCGATGACGACAAGATCGCCATTGCCGGTTCGGCAGGCGTGGTTTTCCTCGTTTCGCTTATCGTGATTTCCTTCATCACCTCGCGCATTGCCGATTTCATCATCGACAGCCGCATCGGCGCGCTGGATCGCACGCTCGGTTTCCTGTTCGGCGCGGCGCGCGGCATTCTGCTTTTGGTCGTCGCGGTCGCCTTCTGGAACTGGCTGGTGGATGTGAAGACGCAGCCGGAATGGGTGACGCAGGCAAAGTCCAAGCCCTTCCTCGACGGGCTGGTGGGCAAGCTGGAAGCGGTTCTGCCTGACGATATCGAGCCGCAGATCCGCGCCCGCATCCTCGGAAAACCACAGGAGCCGGCAGCCACGCAGGCGCCTGCAGAAGATGTGCCGGCAACAAATCCGCCGGCAACGAATAATTGACACAGTGTCGCGCCTTGCAATGCATGCAAGGCGCGCTATTTGTGCTAAATATCAAGCACGACACAGACGGACCGACCGGGGGAAATACTCACCGGAGAGGTCTTTCTTTTTTTTCTCGGTAGAGAGCAAGGGCAAGCCGGATGATTGAGCCGCTTTCGCATTCCCCGTTCCCTGGGGCCACTTTCAAGGAAGAGATCGACGGCGACACGCTGCATGAAGAATGCGGCGTGTTCGGCATTCTCGGCCATGCCGACGCCTCGGCGCTGACCGCTCTCGGCCTGCATGCGCTTCAGCATCGCGGCCAGGAAGCAGCAGGCATCGTCTCCTTCGATGGCAAACGCTTCCATCAGGAACGCCATATGGGCCTCGTCGGCGATCATTATACCGATCCCGCAACCCTTGCCCGCCTGCCCGGCTCGATCGCCATTGGCCACACCCGTTATTCCACGACCGGCGAAGTGGCGATGCGCAACGTGCAGCCGCTGTTTGCCGAGCTGGAAGAAGGCGGCATTTCCATTGCCCATAACGGCAACTTCACCAACGGCCTGACGCTTCGCCGCCAGATCATCGCGACGGGCGCCATCTGTCAGTCGACGTCGGATACCGAAGTCGTGCTGCACCTCATCGCCCGCTCGCGCCACTCCTCCACCGCCGATCGCTTCATCGATGCGATCCGCCAGATGGAAGGCGGTTATTCGATGCTGGCGATGACGCGCACCAAGCTGATTGCCGCGCGTGACCCGATCGGCATCCGCCCGCTGGTCATGGGCGAGCTGGACGGCAAGCCGATCTTCTGCTCGGAAACCTGCGCTCTCGATATCATCGGCGCGAAGTTCGTTCGCGACGTTGAAAACGGCGAAGTCATCATCTGCGAAATCCAGCCTGATGGTTCGATCACCATCGATGCGCGCAAGCCCTCGAAGCCGCAGCCGGAGCGTCTCTGCCTGTTCGAATATGTCTATTTCGCCCGCCCCGATTCCGTCGTCGGCGGCCGCAACGTCTATACGACGCGCAAGAACATGGGCATGAACCTGGCCAAGGAAGCCCCGCTGGAAGCCGATGTGGTGGTTCCGGTTCCCGATGGCGGCACACCGGCAGCACTTGGTTTTGCGCAGGAAAGCGGCATTCCCTTCGAATACGGCATCATCCGCAACCATTATGTCGGTCGTACCTTCATCGAACCGACGCAGCAGATCCGTGCATTCGGCGTCAAGCTCAAGCATTCTGCCAACCGGGCGATGATCGAAGGCAAGCGTGTGGTGCTGGTGGACGATTCCATCGTGCGCGGCACGACCTCGGTGAAGATCGTGCAGATGATCCGCGAGGCGGGCGCCAAGGAAGTTCATATCCGCGTCGCCAGCCCGATGATCTTCCACCCGGATTTCTACGGCATCGACACGCCGGATGCAGACAAGCTGCTCGCCAACCAATATGCCGATGTCGAGGCGATGGCGAAATATATCGGCGCCGATTCGCTGGCCTTCCTGTCCATCGACGGGCTTTACCGTGCGGTGGGCGGCGAAAACCGCAACCCGGCCCGCCCGCAGTTCACGGACCATTATTTCACCGGCGACTATCCGACCCGCCTTCTCGACCAGAATGGCGAGGCGATGGGCAGCAAGATTTCCATGCTGGCCAGCAACGGCTGATACGCCTTAAACAAAGCGGCCATCCGGCTTCCGGTGGCCGCTTTTTTCTTGCCTTTTGTTCAGGCCCTCGCATGCGACGATATGATCGCTTGCGAAAAGCCAGCGGCGCTTCGTAGAAGGAAGCGCAATCAATTCGGGGGAGACAATGACTATCGATCTGAAGGGGACTATCGATCTCAAGGGCCGCATCGCTCTCGTTACCGGCGCTTCGCGCGGCATCGGCTATTTCACGGCGCTGGAACTCGCGAGGGCCGGCGCGCATGTCATCGCCTGCGCCCGCACGGTGGGCGGCCTTGAGGAGCTGGACGACGCCATCAAGGCCGTCGGCGGCACGGCGACGCTCGTTCCCTTCGATCTCTCCGACATGAAAGCCATCGATGCGCTGGGCGCGAATATCTTCGAGCGCTGGGGCAGGCTCGATATTCTCGTCGCCAATGCCGGCGTTCTCGGCGTCATCTCGCCGGTTGGACATATCGAGGCGAAGGTCTTCGAAAGGGTCATGAACATCAACGTCACCGCCACCTGGCGGCTGATCCGCTCGGTCGAACCGCTGCTTCTGAAGTCGGACGCCGGCCGCGCGCTGATCCTGTCTTCGGGCGCCGCCCATAGCTGTCGCCCCTTCTGGGGTGTCTATTCCACCTCCAAGGCGGCTGTCGAAGCGCTGGCCCGCACCTGGGCGGCGGAAACCCAGAAGAGCGCGCTTCGCGTCAACAGCATCAATCCCGGTGCGACACGCACGGCGATGCGCGCCCAGGCCATGCCCGGCGAAGACCCGGCCACCGTGCCGCATCCATCAGAGGTGGCCGCGGCCATTCTTCCGCTCGCCTCGCCCGATCTGACCGAAACCGGCAAACTCTTCCTCGTGCGCGAGGGAAAATTCGTGGACTACCGCCAGCCGGAGTGAATATTTTCCGCTCGGGGCGGCGATAAGGCCACCACGGTTGCTCTTGACCGGGCCGCACCGCCGCGCCATAAAGCAAGATATGAGAACGATGATCTGCACCTGCTGCTGAGATTTTTTTTGCTGGTTCGCCACCGGCCAGATCGTTTTCGTCTCCCGCAAGGTCAAGAAAGATAAACGTTCCGGCCAGGATAATATTCTGCCTTTAGGGAACTGCCGCATGTCCTTGCGCCTGAAATTTCACAATACACTCACACGCGAAAAAGCGGAATTTTCACCGATCGACGCTGACAATGTGCGCATGTATGTCTGCGGCCCGACGGTTTATGATTTTGCCCATATCGGCAATGCGCGCCCTGTCATCGTGTTCGATGTTCTCTACCGGCTGCTGCGCCACGTCTTTGGCGAAGACCACGTGACCTATGCCCGCAACATCACTGATCTCGACGACAAGATCAACGCGCGGGCGCTGAGGGATTATCCGCATCTGCCGCTGAACGACGCCATCCATGCGGTGACGAAAAAGACCGCCGACCAGTTCCATGAAGATGTGGCCACGCTCGGCTGCCTTCCGCCGACCGTCGAACCGCGCGCCACCGACTACATCGCGGAAATGATCGACCTCATCGAGAGGCTGATCGCCCGCGGCCATGCCTACACTGCCGGCGGCGAGGTGTTGTTCGACACCCGCTCGATGGCCGATTACGGCCAGCTTTCCAAGCGGCCGCTGGACGAGCAGCAGGCCGGCGCGCGCGTGGCGGTGGAAGCCCACAAGAAGACCCCCGGCGATTTCGTGCTGTGGAAACTGTCCTCGGATAATGAACCGGGCTGGGAAAGCCCCTGGGGCCGCGGCCGTCCGGGCTGGCACATCGAGTGCTCGGCCATGGCCGGTCGCTATCTCGGTGAAGTCTTCGATATTCACGGCGGCGGGCTCGACCTTATCTTCCCGCATCATGAGAACGAAATTGCGCAATCGCGCTGCGCCAATGGCACGCATGTCATGGCCAATGTGTGGATGCATAATGGCTTCGTGCAGGTGGAAGGCCGCAAAATGTCGAAGTCCGAGGGCAACTTCGTGACGATCTACGAATTGCTGCACACGGAGAAATTCGGCGGCCGGAAATGGCCGGGCGAGGTTCTGCGCCTTGCCATGCTGATGACGCATTATCGCGAGCCGATCGATTTTTCGGTGAAGCGTCTGGAAGAAGCCGAACGCCTGCTCGCCAAATGGCCAGCGGCGGAAGCCTCCGATGCTGCACCGGATGAAACCGTGCTCGAAGCGCTTGCCGACGATCTCAACACGGTTGCCGCCGTGCAGGCGCTGCATGCGCTGGCGCATGCAGCCAATCTGGACCCATCCAGGCTGCCCGCCTTTGCGGCCAGTGCTGCCCTGCTGGGTGTCCTGCCGAAGAAGGCGGAAATGGACGAGGCCATCGTTTCGGCTGTCGATGCGCTGGTTGAGCTGCGTCTGGAAATGTTGAAGGCGAAGAACTTTGCGGAAGCGGATCGTTTGCGTGACGAGCTTTCCGAGAAGGGCATTCAGTTGAAGGATGGGAAGGACAAGGAGACCGGGGAGCGGACGACGACGTGGGAGTTGAAGCGGTAATTTACTGCTGCGGCTTGCGGCTTACCCCCCTCTGCCCTGCCGGGCATCTCCCCCACAGGTGGGGAGATCGGCTAGAAGCACACTCCCCGCTCGATCCGCAGCGTCAGAGTTAGGCGAGCGGTTACCGCGATTGATCTCCCCACCTGTGGGGGAGATGCCCGGCAGGGCAGAGGGGGGCCCGACGGTCACCACAATCCGCTTGCGGTTTTGAGTTACCTCAACCAATCTGAGTTGAGGTACTAAACAGCGAGCCAAATCATGCCGCATGCAGACGTAGATCCGATGCATCGCAAATATGCGAAGCAGATGCGTAAAGTCATGACGGATGCCGAGCTGAAGCTCTGGAATGCCATTCGCGCTCATCGCCTTGAACGACTAAGTTTTCGCAGACAAATGCCGATTGCCGGCTTTATCGTTGATTTCGCCTGTTCGGATCATCGTCTGATTGTTGAGGTAGACGGTTCTCAACACACATCTGAAGCGGCACTGCGCTACGATCAGGCAAGAACTGCGCGGCTTCAGGAAGACGGCTGGACAGTCCTCCGTTTCTGGAACGAGGATATCCTCAGAGACATCGACAATGTCTGTCTCCACATTATCCGAACGATGAAGGAGGACCGAGCATGACGACATATACCGGCGGATGCCAGTGCGGCGCGATCCGTTTTCGCGCCTCCGGTGAACTGAAAGACAGTTCCATCTGCCATTGCCGCATGTGCCAGAAGGCTTTCGGGGCCTATTACGCGCCGCTGGTTTCGGTGCGCGGCGTGCAGTTTGAATGGACCCGGGGAGAGCCGAAACGCTTCCAGTCTTCCAGTGTCGTCAAGCGCGGTTTCTGCCCTGAATGCGGAACCCCGCTGACCTATGAGGCGCCTGACGGTGTGGCGGTGGCGGCCGGGGCTTTTGACGATCCGGCCGCGTTGCCGCCGACCATTCAGTGGGGCGTGGAGCGCAAGATCGATTTCGTCGACACGCTTCACACGCTGCCTGCCGTTGCCACCGAGGACGACCTGACGCAGGTGGATTACCTCGCCGATCTCGTTTCTTACCAGCACCCCGACCACGACACTGAAAACTGGCCACCGGAGAAGAGATGATGAGCGAAGCGGGATTTTCCGGCGGTTGCCAGTGCGGCGCGGTGCGTTTCCATGCGGGCAAGCTCGGCCGGGCCTCCATCTGCCATTGCCGCATGTGCCAGAAACATTTCGGCAATTTCTTCGGCGCGCTGGTCAGCGCCGATCAGGCGCATCTGACCTGGACACGCGGCCAGCCTGCCCTCTTCCGCTCCTCGGGGAAAATCCATCGCGGTTTCTGCAACAAATGCGGCACGCCGCTGACCTACCATTATCCCGGCGGCGTGGAGATCGCCATCGGCGCCTTCGATGAACCGGAGCGGATCGAGCCGCAGGTGCAGGTCAATTTCCACAAGCGCATGCCGTGGATCGAGCAGCTGTTCGGCAAGCCCGCCGTGGAGCAAGGCGTGGACGAGGCGGAAATCACCTCCTATCAGCACCCGGATCACGACACCCAGGTCTGGCCGCCGGAAGACGAGCGCGCATGAGCGGAGCCGAGGGTTTTAGCGGTGGATGCCAGTGCGGCGCGGTGCGTTATCGGATAGGAGGCGGTCTTCGTTATCCGCATCTGTGCCATTGCCGCATGTGCCAGAAGGCATCGGGCAATTATTTCATGCCGCTTGCCGCAAGTACGCTTACGCAGTTTGAAATGACCCGCGGCGAAGCAGCATGGTTCCAGTCCTCCGATCACGTGCGTCGCGGCTTTTGCGGCCGATGCGGCACGCCGCTGTTCTACGACATGCCGGGCGCTGATTTCATCAATATCACCCTCGGTTCGCTGGACGAGCCGCAGCGGGTAAGGCCCGAGGCGCAATCCAATCTCGCCGGCAAAATGCACTGGTTCGGCGCACTCGATGGCTTGCCGGTCGAGCCGGAACCTGCAACGGATAGCCCTCCCCCTCGGGTGAGCAATTGCCAGCACCCGGACCATGATACGGCCGAATGGCCAGCGAAGGATGATGACCCATGAGCGAAGAATTGCGCGGCCTTTACCCCGAGATCGAACCTTTCGAGACCGGCATGCTCGATGTCGGCGACGGCCATACGATCTGTTGGGAACGGGTTGGCACACGCGGTGCGAAACCGGCGGTATTCCTGCATGGCGGCCCCGGCGGCGGGGTGAACCCCACGCATCGCCGCGTTTTCGATCCCGCCCTTTACGACGTCATCCTGTTCGATCAGCGCGGCTGCGGTCGCTCCACGCCGCATGCGGAGCTTGAAGCCAACACCACATGGCATCTTGTTGCCGATATCGAAAGGCTGCGCGAACTCTGCGGCTTCGAAAAATGGCTGGTTTTCGGCGGTTCCTGGGGCTCGACGCTGGCGCTCGCCTATGCCGAGACCCATCCCGACCGCGTCAGCGAACTGGTTCTGCGCGGCATCTACACCGTCACCAGACCGGAACTGGACTGGTATTACCAGTTCGGCGTTTCCGAAATGTATCCGGATCGGTGGGAAAAATTCATCGCGCCCATCCCGCAAGCCGAACGCGGCGAGATGATGCAGGCCTATAACCGCTATCTCACTGGCGCCGACGAGGCAAAGAAACTCGAATGCGCCAAGGCATGGAGCCAGTGGGAAGGGGCGACCATCTCGCTCGTCAGCGATCCCGACCGGGTCGAGGATTTCGGCGAGGATAAATACGCCATTGCTTTCGCCCGCATCGAAAACCACTTCTTCGTCAATGGCGGCTGGCTGGAGGAAGGGCAATTGCTGCGCGACGCCGGCAAACTGAAAGATATCCCCGGCGTCATCGTACATGGGCGTTATGACATGCCCTGCCCGCTGAAATATGCCTGGCAACTGGCCAAGGCCTGGCCGAAGGCGGATTTCCACATCATCGAGGCGGCCGGACACGCGATGAGCGAGCCGGGCATTCTTGACCAACTGATCCGCGCCAACGACCGTTTTGCCGGGAAATAACCAGTCCTTTCAGCGCCTTGCAACGGCCGGATAAGACAATGATTCACGCGGGGCTTCCTGCGTGAATCATTTCCTGCTGTCGCGGGGCAGCCCATTTCAAGGGCAGCGCGCCTTTTATTCATGCAGTTTTTCTCATGAACCCTTCACGGAAATGAATTGGCCGCCACTGTGGCGATCCGTTATAAAACGCCATCCGAACAATTGGCGGTACTCCCCATGGCACTCGACAAATCGCTCCCGGCCCAGGAGGGCGGCGACAGCGCGCGCGGTTTTGCTTTCGCGCTTTCCGCTTATCTGCTCTGGGGGTTCCTTCCCTTTTACATGAAGGCGGTTGCGCATATTTCGCCGATCGAGGTCATCGTCCATCGTGTCGTCTGGTCGGTGCCGATTGCGGCGGTCGTGCTGATTGCGCTGGGGCGCACGGCGGAAATCAGAACCGCGCTCAGAACCCCGAAGATGCTGGCGATGGCCAGCCTGACGGCCATCCTCATCAGCATCAACTGGGGCGTCTATATCTGGGCGATCGGCGCAGGCCGCGCGCTCGATGCCGCGCTTGGCTACTTCATCAATCCGCTGTTCAGTATTTTCCTCGGTGCGGTTCTGCTCAAGGAAAAGCTTTATCCGGCGCAGATCGCCGCCATCGGTCTTGTGGCGCTGGCGGTGGCGATCCTCACCTGGCATGCGGGCAGCCTGCCCTGGGTGTCCATCGCACTCACCGTGTCCTGGGGTTTTTACGCCTTTTTCCGCAAGACTTTGCCGATTGGCGCGACGCAGGGCTTCCTGCTGGAAGTCATGCTTCTGTCCATCCCCGCCGTACTGGTAATGATCTGGCTTGCCTTCAACGGACAGGCGCATTTCATGGGCGGCAATTCCGCCGATACCTGGCTTCTGGCGACAAGCGGGCTCATCACGGCCGTGCCGCTCATCCTCTATGGCAATGGCGCAAAACTGCTGCGGCTGTCGACCATCGGCATCATGCAATATATCGCGCCGACGATGATCTTCCTCATCGCCATTTTCGTCTTCAAGGAGCCGTTCGACATGGTGCGCATGGCAGCCTTTGCGATGATCTGGGTGGCGCTGGCGATCTATACCGGCTCCAGCCTGCTGCGGCTCAAGCGGTAATCAGAGCCGCTTCCCTCATTCCTTTGCTCATCACGGGAATGAGGAGAAGTGGCGTCAATAATCCACCAGCAATTGCGGGTTGGCATCATAACCGAAACGCGGTTTGACGCCGAGAAGACCTGCCGTCTGGGCGATGATTTCGCGGGTCATGGGGGCTGCGGTGGAGGCCGCCGTGCGCCCGCCGTTCACGCCGGTTCGCGGGGCGTCGATCATCGTCAGCACGACATATTTCGGCTTGTGCATGGGAAAACCGGCCACGAAGGCGTTGAAATTGATATCCTTGGCGTAACGGCCATTGATCACCTTGTCGGCGGTTCCGGTCTTGCCGCCCACATGAAATCCTTCCACCTGCGCGCCACGGCCGGAACCCTTGATGCCGTTCCAGTTGAACAGGTAACGCATATCGGCGCTCGTCCTGTCGTTGATGACGGTGCGCGCGAGCGATGCGGCGGCCTCTTTCGAACGCGGCAGGAAGGTCGGCGAAATCAGGTTGCCGCCATTGATCAGCGCGGCAGCGGCCACCGCCGTCTGCAACGGGGTGGTGGCGACGCCATGGCCGAAGGAGATGGTGACGGAATTGATCTTCTTCCAGTTTCTCGGCTGGGTGGGCGTGGCAACGCCCGGCATTTCCGTGTCCATCCGGGTGAGAAGCCCGAGCTTCGTCAGGAATTGCTGATGGCCTTCGACGCCAACCTTGTCGGCCACCGCCGCCGTGCCGATATTCGATGAATATTGAAACACTTCCGGAATGGAGAGCGGCCGGTTCCGGCCCTTGAAATCCTTGATGGTGAAGCCGCCCATGCGGATCGGCCGCGACGCATCCACCACCGAACCCAGCGTGATCGCCCCGGCATCCAGCCCCATGGCGAGCGTGAAGCTCTTGAAGGTGGAGCCCATTTCGAAGGTGGCGTTACTCATCCGGTTGAACCAGCCCTTTTCGTACTCCTTGTCGATGCTGCCATCGGCAAGGGTGCGGGAAGGCTCGTTCGGATCGTAATCCGGCACGGAGGCCATGGCCAGCACCTCGCCCGTCTCCACATCGAGGATCACAGAGCCTGCCGCTTCGGCCTGATAGGCGCTTTTCGCCTTCACGACCACTTCGCGGACGATGTTCTGTACCCTGAGATCGATGGAGAGCCGCACCGGCTCCAACGGCGCGCCGCTGGCAAGACCCACGGCGCGCAGATCGGCCAGGCCCTGCTGGTCGAGGTAACGCTCCATGCCGGCAAGCCCCTGATTGTCGACATTGACGTGGCCGATAATGTGAGAAGCGGTGGGGCCGCCCGGATAAAACCTTCGCTTTTCCGGCCGGAAGCCGATGCCCGGTATGCCGAGATTGAGAATATCCGCCTGCTGCCGGGGCGTCAGCTGGCGTCGCAGCCATTGAAAGCCGGTATCCGAGCGCAGCCGGCGGTGCGTTTCACGCCAGTCGAGATTGGGGATAACGGTCGCGAGTTTCTCCACCACCTCATCCGGATCGACGATCCGGCGCGGATCCGCATAGAGCGAGACCATGTTGAGATCGGTCGCCAGAAGCGTGCCGTTGCGATCGACAATATCCGGCCGGGAGGCGACGGCGTTGGCGCCGGTATTGATCCATGCGGTCACAACCGGTTCGGCAAGGCCGTATTGGACGAGACGCGCGGCGACAACGGCATAGATGACAGCGAAGACGGCGATCAGGATGCCGAGCCTCATGCGCGCATCGACCCTGCGGCGGGCGGCGGAACCGAGGAGCGTCTCCCTGCCCTGCGCGGAATTTCTCTGAATAATAAAATGCGCCCGGCTTTTGAGCCGCACCACAAAAGCAATCATTTCCCGATGACACCCACTCTCATGGCGGCGAAACGAATTCCGCGACAACCAACGCCTTATTGAGGCTGGCACAGGATCAGTCGCAGGGCCATGAAAAGAGCGGGCGGTGCGAGGCCGCCGTTAAATCTGTATTAATATACATTTAAAATTGTAAAGAGCCGCCCGGGCGGCCGTTAACAATCGTCACGCCGATCAGGATGAACAGACCGGGATTTAAGGCGAAAACCGCTTACGCTTTTCGCCATCCCGGCCTAGAGGCGGGAAATCACCGAAGGATCGCCTTCCGGGTTCTGCTGCGCCAGCGCCCGGTCGATGATGGCGGGCACGATATCCTTCACCTCGTCGATGACGAGCGGGTTGAGAAGATGCGCGCGGTGGATGAAACCCTGATCGCGCATGTGCTGCACCAGTTCCAGCATCGGGTTCCAGAAACCGTTGATATTGGCGAAGACCATCGGCTTGGCATGGCGGCCGAGCTGCGCCCAGGTCATGATCTCGACGATCTCCTCCAGCGTGCCGACACCGCCCGGCAATGTCACGAAGGCATCGGAGCGCTCGAACATCATATGTTTGCGCTCATGCATGTCCTTGGTGATGACAAGCTCGTTCAATTGTCCGAGAGAATGGCGCGTCGCCTCCATATCGACCAGAAATTCCGGTATGATGCCGGTCACTTCGCCGCCATTGGAAAGAACGCCGCTGGCAACCGCGCCCATGATGCCCTTGGTGCCGCCGCCATAGACGAGGCGAATGCCGTTTTCGGCAATGGATTTCCCAAGCGCGCGGCCCGCTTCCATATGGGCCGGATCACGTCCGGGCTGGGAGCCGCAATAAACGCAGATGGATCGAATCGCTGTATTTTTGTCCGTCATGAAGGGAAGGAACTATGTGCGATGCGGCACGTCAAGAAAATTTGGGAAATCCCTTGCAAATATGGCCTTTTGGCCACTCGCCGCTTGTCTGGCGCAAGGTAAGACGCTAGCAATCTCAACTCGTGTGAAAAGCTTGAAATACCCGGAGATTCCAGGATGAAAAACAATAAGGCCGGTTTGCTGGCGCTGATCGTGCTGGGCGTTGCGTCCCTGCTCATGATCTTTTTCGTCCTGCCGCGGATTTCAAACGACGGCAAACCGATCGGCGACGCCATCAACGAAGCCGGCAACGCCGTGAAGAACAGCGTTGAAATGGGCGCCGACAAGGCGGGCGACATCCTCTCCGACGCCGCCGAGGAAACCGCCAATATCGCCGACAAGGTGGGGCGGCTGGCGGCTTCCGCCACCCAGTCGATCAAGGATCTGACGACGCTTTTCGCCGATAGCAAGGTTCCCTCCGACGCTGATTTCGCGGCGGCGCGCAAGAAGGTCGAGACCTCGCTCAAGGAACTGACGAATATCGAAATTCCAGAGTCGCTGGACGAAACGACGTCGCGGCTCATCACCACCGCCCGCACGGCCGCCGAACGCACCACGGCGTTCCTGCGCGGCCTGCCCGAGAATGCGGCGGCGGCGGCAGCACAGGTGCGTCGTCTGGCAGGCGTTTTCGCCGGCACCGACGATGGCGCGCCCGAACCTGCGGCACAATCGTCTGCCGCCACGCCGACTTTCGACGTGCTGCGCGTCGAGCCGGACGGTTCGGCCGTGATTGCCGGCAAGGCACAGCCCGGCGCAAAGCTCGAAATCTTAAGCAACGGCAAGGTGGTTGCCCAGACGACCATCGACGGCACCGGCGATTTCGCCGCCGTTTTCGACAATCCGCTCCCCCCGGGCGATCACGAGCTGGTGCTGCGTTCGACCGATGCCAGCGGCAAGGCGACGCAATCCGAAGAAGTGGCAACGGTTTCCGTGCCTGACGGCAAGACGGGCGAGCTTCTGGCCATGGTTTCCAAGCCCGGCAAGGCAAGCCGCGTGCTGGCCATGCCGGAGGCGGCTCCTCCGGCGCTTCAGCCGCAAGCCGCGCCGTCGCAGCAGCCTGCGGCAACACCTGAGCCCAGCGCCAACACCGCTTCCGCACCGCTCGCCGGTACTGCGGTTCCGTCCGCTACGGCCCCGCTGACGTCGAGCGTTCAGGTCACCGCCGTCGAGTTCGAGGAATCGAAGATTTTCGTCGCGGGTTCCGCGCCCGCCGGTTCGACGGTGCGCGCACTGGTCGATGACAGGGAAATCGGCAAGAGCATCACGGAAGCCTCCGGTCATTTCGTCGTCGAAGGCGATGTCGATCTTAGCGTCGGCAGCCACATCATCACCGTCGAGGAACTGAATGCCGACGGCACCGCGAAGGTGCGTGTGCGCGTTCCCTTCGAGCGGCCGCGGACCGATCAGGCAACCGTCGCCATGCAGGCACCGGCCGCTTCGTCATCAGCGACCGCGACTGCGGCGCCGGCCGAAAACCAGAGCACGGCAAGCGACCGCGCCGCTTTCGAAAAGCTGCGCGCCGATGTCGCCAAGGCCTTCGGCATTCTTTCCAATCTTTACAAGGATCAGGCCACGCCGGCGCTCGATCAGGCCATTGCCGGTCGCTCCGCCGTCGTCATCGGTCTCAAGTCGCTTTCGGAATTCCGCACCGCAGCCGCGACCGAACCCGCCTTCACCGCTTTTGCGGGCGATATCACCGCCAAGGCGCGCCAGTTGCTGACATCCGTTGAAGCATGGCCGAACGATGTGGCGGCAATCGGCAAGGGTATTGCCTCGCTGGCAAGCCGGTTGGCGGAACTCCACATCACGGCACCCGCTGCTCCCGCGCCACAGGCGCCCGCCGGCCCGCAGACCTTCGAGCAGGCGCCGCTGGCCGAGAGCCAGAACAGCGTCATCATCCGCCGTGGCGATACGCTGTGGCAGATTTCCCGTCGCGTCTACGGTCAGGGCGTGCGTTACACCACAATCTACCTTGCCAACGAAGACCAGATCAAAAACCCCGATCTGATCGAACCCGGCCAGATTTTCGGCGTGCCGAAAGAGGCGCTGCCGAATGCGGAGGAACTTCACCGCAAGCGGCTGAAGAGCGGCTCCTGAGCATTTGAAGCGTTGCGGTGAACCCGCAACGACCCTATCTGTGACACGCGCGGCGGCTTGACCAAAGCCGCCGCCCTGCTGTCGGCTTCCGGCAGTGACCGGAGCGAATGATGGCCACGAAGAAAAAAACCATTTCGGCGGATTCCAGCAATCCCACCCAGACGCTGATCAATCTCTGGCCCTATATGTGGCCGGAGGGACGGTGGGACCTGAAGATGCGGGTGATCTGGGCCACCGTGTACCTGATCGTCGCCAAGCTGGTGCTGATCTCCGTTCCCTATTTCTTCAAATGGGCGACCGATGCGCTGAACGGCCGGCTGGACATGGCCGGGCTTGTTCCCGCCTTCCTGCTCGGCGCCGTCGCACTGGTGATCGCCTATAATCTGACGCGGCTGATCCAGGTGGGGCTCAACCAGCTTCGCGATTCGCTTTTCGCCAGCGTCGGCCAGCATGCGGTGCGCCAGCTCGCCTACAGGACCTTCGTGCACATGCACCGGCTTTCTTTGCGTTTCCATCTGGAGCGCAAGACCGGCGGACTGTCGCGGGTCATCGAGCGTGGCACCAAGGGCATCGAAACCATTGTCCGCTTCACCATTCTCAACACCGCGCCGACCTTCATCGAATTCCTGCTGACGGCGATCATCTTCTGGGCCTCCTACGGTTTTTCCTATGTGCTCGTCACGGTCATCACGGTCTGGGCCTATATCTGGTTCACCGTGCGGGCCAGCAACTGGCGTATCGGCATTCGCCGGGCCATGAACGACAGCGACACCGACGCCAACACCAAGGCGATCGACTCGCTTCTGAATTTCGAAACCGTCAAATATTTCGGCAATGAGGAGATGGAGGCGCGGCGTTTCGACGTCGCCATGGAGCGTTACGAAAAATCGGCGATCTCCATCTGGACCTCGCTAGGCTGGCTGAACTTCGGCCAGGGTGTGATCTTCGGCATCGGCTCCACCGTCATGATGGTGATGTCGGCGCTTGCCGTTCAGCGCGGCGAACAGACCATCGGCGATTTCGTCTTCGTCAATGCGTTGCTGCTGCAGCTTTCGGTGCCGCTCAACTTCATCGGTTTCGTTTATCGCGAAATCCGCCAGGGCCTGACCGACATCGAACAGATGTTCGATCTTCTGGAAGTGGAGGCGGAAGTCACCGACAGGCCGGATGCACAGCCGCTCGCAGCCGGACCGGGCGCGATCTCCTTCCGCGACGTGCATTTCGCCTATGACCCCGAAAGACCGATCCTGAAGGGCGTTTCCTTCGACGTGCCGGCGGGCAAGACGGTGGCCATCGTCGGCCCTTCGGGTGCGGGGAAATCGACGATCTCGCGGCTGCTTTATCGTTTTTACGATATTCAGGAAGGCTCCGTCACCGTCGACGGGCAGGATATTCGCGATGTGACGCAGAAGAGCCTGCGCTCGGTGATCGGCATGGTGCCGCAGGATACGGTGCTCTTCAACGACACACTCGCCTATAACATCCGTTATGGCCGTCCCTCGGCCACCGATGAGGAACTGAGGGCGGCAGCGGATGCGGCGCAGATCAGCGCCTTCATCGGCAAGCTGCCGGAAGGTTATGCCACCATGGTCGGCGAACGCGGTCTGAAGCTTTCCGGCGGGGAAAAACAGCGCGTGGCGATTGCCCGCACCATCCTCAAGGCGCCGCCGATCCTCATTCTCGACGAAGCCACCTCGGCGCTCGATACGCATACGGAACAGGAAATCCAGAGCGCGCTCGACATCGTCTCGAAGAACCGCACCACGCTGGTTATCGCCCACCGCCTTTCCACCGTCATCGGCGCGGATGAGATCATCGTGTTGAAGGAAGGGCAGATCGCCGAACGCGGCACGCACAGCTCGCTGATGGGGCAGAACGGCCTCTACGCTTCGATGTGGAGCCGCCAGCGCGAGGCGATCCGGGCCGAGGAAATGCTGCGCCATGTGCGCGAAACCGACGATCTGGGTGTCATCGACCGCGGGGAACCCGCGCATTGATGGGTATAGCCGGGGTAACAGGGCCGACAGAAGAACCCCACCATTGCCGGGCGGCCCTTTTGGCTGTAACCAGCTAGGCAAAATTTGTCGCATTGCCGTTTGGATCGTGTCGTATCACGACCACATATAGACGCGACAGACGGAAACCGGAGCAAGGAATCTCATGAATCTGTTCGACACCATTCACAACACCATCGTACCGATCCACAAGGAAGGTTATGTCTTTGTGGCGGCCTTCTTCGTCGCATCGCTGGTGCTCGGCTGGATCGCCGAACCGCTGTTCTGGGTCGGTCTGGTGCTGACGGCCTGGTGCGCCTATTTCTTCCGCGATCCCGAGCGCGTCACGCCGCAGGATGACGACCTCATCATCAGCCCGGCCGATGGCAAGGTTTCCGCCGTGCAGAGCGTCGTTCCGCCGCTGGAGCTGGAACTCGGCAAGGAGCCGCTGGTGCGCATCTCGGTGTTCATGAACGTGTTCAACTGCCATGTGAACCGTTCGCCGGTGCGCGGCCGTATCGTCAATGTCGCCTACCGTCCCGGCCTCTTCCTCAATGCCGAAGTGGACAAGGCTTCCGAAGACAATGAGCGCAACGGCCTCGTCATCGAGACGTCGCACGGCAAGGTCGGCGTGGTGCAGATCGCCGGCATGGTTGCACGCCGCATCGTCTGCTGGGTAAAGCCGAATGAACCAGTCGATGCCGGTGAGCGTTTCGGTCTTATCCGTTTCGGTTCGCGCCTCGATATCTTTCTTCCCGCAGGTTTCGAGCCGCGTGTATCGGTCGGCCAGACGGCGATTGCCGGTGAAACCGTGCTCGCCGAATTCGGCTCCGCCAAGGGTCCGGTCGTCAGCCGTCGCGGCTGACGGAAACAGGAAGGGCATGCGCATGAAAACGCCGATCGCCGAGCCGCAACAGAACGGCAAACCAGAGGGCCGCAGCGACAGCGGCCGTGGACCGCGGCTGAGGGAAATTCCCTTTCGCCTCGTCGTTCCCAATCTCATAACCGTTCTGGCCATCTGTGCGGGCCTGAGCGGCGTGCGTCTCGCCATCGAGGGTCGCTTCGAGCTGGCCGTCGGCATGGTGCTGCTCGCCGCCTTCCTCGACGGCATAGACGGGCGCATCGCCCGCATGATGAAAGCGACGTCCAAATTCGGCGAGCAGATGGATTCGCTGGCCGATATCGTCAATTTCGGTGTCGCCCCTGCGCTGGTGGTCTATGCCTACCTTCTCGACCAGGCACGCTCCATCGGCTGGATCGCCGCCCTCATTTACGTCATCGCCGCCGGCCTGCGTCTGGCGCGTTTCAACGTCATGATCGAGCGGCCGGTGAAGGCGCCCTGGCAGAATGAGTTCTTCGTGGGCGTTCCCGCCCCGATGGGCGCCATGCTGGTGCTGCTGCCGGTTTATCTCGGTTTCCTCGGCGTCGAGCCGGACAAGCCCTTCGCCTATGTCGCCGCCGCCTATACCGTGCTGATCGGTTATCTCCTCATCAGCCGCCTGCCGGTCTGGTCGGGGAAATCGGGCACCAGCCGCATTCGCCGCGATCTGGTGCTGCCGATGATCCTCGTCGTCGTGCTCTATGTGGCGATGCTGATGAGCTTCACCTGGGAAGTTCTGGTTCTGACGGTTGCCGCCTATCTCGTCTTCATTCCCATCAGCGCCCGCCTCTGGCATCGCCGCTACGGCACGCTGACCATCGAGGAAGACGTGCATGACGACGCCAATGGCGGCAACGGCCTCGACCGCGGCATTTAAAACCGCAGGTTTATTTTTTCTCGCACAAGCCGGCGCAGGATGTGACGCAAAATGTCGCAGCCTGAAAAGCCGGCTTCGTTTTTCTTCGCCTCGAATCCGTCAAGATTAGCCGCGAAAGAAGTGGCTCACACGCATCGCAACGGCGATTGGCGTGAATTGTGGAGAGAGAGAAATGACGAACGAGACGAAGGCGCAGCCCTAGGCGAAGCCCGACCTCAACAGCCACTACCGCCCGCTCGGACTGAAGGCCGTTGCGGCCGCAGCCCTGATGCTGAAGCGCAAGCCCGCCGCCAAAACCGCCTGAAAATATTCGATTTTTTGATTTTTCGAATTTTGCGGACTGCCCGGAAAACGGAACGTTTCCAACGGAAAATCAACAATCACGCGGCGCCTTTTCCGGGCGCCGTTTTTATTTCAAGCACTGCCGCTAAACTGCAGAGCGTCAGTCTTTCATAAAATCGGCAGCCTTCTGTAACGAAGCTGCAACGAAAGTGTAGTAAAAAGCTCGCCTTCCACAAGAAGGCTATACGAACACCGACGTATAGATTAGTGAATACAAAATAACTTTTCTATTCCGCATTTTTTTCCACAACAATGCATAAGCCGGCTTTCGAATCCGCAGACACGCGGATGACGAATATTCGGCGTTGAGGGAAGATTGTGAAGACAGGCCAGGGGGGCTTGGGACGGCCATGCAGGATAAAATCCTTCTGATTGAAGATTCCGTTGCTCTTTCCATGCTGCTGAAGACGCGGCTTTCGGAAGAAACGGAAGCCGAGGTCGTCCATTGCGACAGCATGGCCGCGGCCGATACCCTCATGCAGGCCCATAATTTCACGCTGGCGCTGACGGGCCTTAACCTGCCCGATGCGCCGAAGGGCGAAATTCTCGCACTTCTATCCGAGCGCAAGGTGCCGGCCATCGTTTTCACCGCCACGGTGGATGAGGAGGCGCGCAAGCGCTACGCCGAAAAGAAGATCATCGATTACATCGTCAAGGACGGCCATCGCACCGTCGATGCGGTGGTCAGAACGGTCCAGCGGATTTTGAGCAACAAGCTCTTCTCCGTTCTGGTCGTCGATGATGTGCGCACGGCCCGCTCCGGTCTTGTGGAAATTCTGGAGCGGCAGAATTTCAGGGTCAGCGAGGCCCATTCGGGCAAGCAGGCGCTGGAAATACTGTCGCAAGACCCGACGATCCAGCTTGTCATCACCGACTACCATATGCCCGACATGGACGGTTATGAGCTGACGCGCCGCATCCGCGACAGCCGCTCATCCGAAGATTTGCGGGTGATCGGCATATCGTCCTCCACAGACCGGTTGCTTTCGGCAAGCTTCCTGAAGGCCGGCGCCTCGGATTTCGTCTACCGCCCCTTCGTGCCCGAAGAATTGCAGTGCCGCATCGATAACAATATCGAGACGTTGAAGCAGCTTAAACGCCTGCGTGAACTGGCCGAACGCGACCACCTCACCGGCCTGCCGAACCGCCGCTCCTTCTTCGAGCGCACGCGGGCGCTGATGGATGTCATCAACGGCAATGACGAAAGCGGCGCCGTCGCCATTCTCGACATCGACCATTTCAAGAAGATCAACGACACGCTGGGCCACGATGCCGGCGACAGGGCGCTGAAAAAACTGGCAGAACTGCTGCATGACATGTGCGGCGAGCAACGCCACATTCCCGCCCGCCTCGGCGGCGAGGAGTTTGCCGTGTTCCTGCGCGGGCTGGATGCGCGCGCCGCCTATCAGTTCTGCGAGGAGCTGCGCGGACAGGTGGAAAAGAACGGCCGGCAGCTGAGCGGCAGCAGCCTCGCCCTGACGATTTCGCTCGGCGTCGTGGAGATCGAAAAGGGTGAACCCTTCGACAACCAGCTGAATGCGGCCGACCAGCTGCTTTATCTCGCCAAGGCGAATGGCCGTAACCGCGTTTATTCCGATATCATGATCCAGGAAGGCCTGCAGAAGATCGGGCGGAAGGGCTGATCCTCTCGGGTGCCGTCAAAACAATGACATCTGCCCTTCGTCCTTTACCGGCTTGATCTTCGCCAGCGGCGCGCTTTCCGGCACCGGCTCGATGAGATCCGCGCCGACATTCGCGACCTTGTTGACCTTGTCCGATACCGGGATCATCTCGAAAAAATCATCCTGAACCGGCCGCATCAGATCGGCGACCTCGCGCGGCTCCTGGGTCTTGCAATCCAGCCAGCGGCTGAAATCCTCGGGCGCGATGACAACAGGCATGCGGTCGTGAATGCGGCCAATTGCGGCATTGGCGGCGGTAGTGAGGATCGCGCCGGTGTCGACCTCCGAGCCATCGGCGGAAGACCAGGTTTCCATGAGACCGGCGAAGGCGACGATGCCGCCGCTTTTCGGGCGGATGAAATAGGGCTGCGGTTTGCCGCCCTCCTCCTTCGGCGAGCGTCGCCATTCGTAAAAACCGGTTGCCGGAACCAGCACGCGGCGATGGCGCATGGCGGCGCGGAAGGAGGCCTTGCCGATGGCGGTTTCCGACCGCGCATTGATGAGCAGCGGAAAATCCTTCGGATCCTTCACCCAGCCCGGCATAAAACCCCAGCGGACCAGCACGGCCCGGCGATTGGGCAGGTTGCTGCCGCGCTCCTGCCGCTCCCCCTCCATCACGACCAGAATGGGCTGCGTCGGCGCGATGTTGAAACGGGCGGGAAAATCCTCAAGGCCGATCAGATCGAGATAATCGGCGATCTCTTCCGGCGTCGCCTTCAGCACGAAACGTCCGCACATGGCCTTCTCCTTGAGCATTGTTCACCGGAAATGTTCTAGGCCCTTGGCCCGAACAGGATGATGGCGGTGCCGGCAAGGCAGACGACGCCGCCGGCAATATCCCACCGGTCCGGCGCATGCCCTTCCACGCCCCAGAGCCAGAAGAGCGAAGCAGCAATGTAAATCCCGCCATAGGCGGCTTAGGCCCTGCCCGCCGCCTCTGTCGGAACCAGCGTCAGAAGCCACGCGAAAGCGGCCAGCGCCACCATGCCGGGCAGCAATATCCACCCAGTCTTGCCGAGTTTCAGCCAGGCCCAGAAGGAAAAGCAGCCGGCAATTTCGGCAAGAGCCGCCAGAACATAGATAAGATAGACCTTCATTCCACCGTCTTTAGCATGCACAATCGCGCCAGTTCCGGACTATAACCATCGGCACGGAAACCGGAATCGATTTTTCCGAGCCACGTACCACTATAGACAGGCCGGCAACGGCCGAAACAAGCGAAACCATTCATGACCCTCCGTATCAAGCCCCGCCCCGCCTCCTCCGCCATTGTCAGGAACGGCGACCGGCTGCTTCTCGTGCGCCGCATCAACCCGCCTTCAAAGGACATGTTCGCCTTTCCGGGCGGTCGCGGCGAAGACGGCGAAACGCCGGCCGAAACGGCGCTGCGCGAATTGCACGAGGAAACCGGCATCGTGGCGCGCCGGCCGCAGCTTTTCGCGACATACGATCTTCCCTCCCGCGACGCCGAAGGGGTGCTGACGAGCCACTATTTCCTGTCGGTCTTCACCGTGGAAACCGATGCCGATCCGCTCGTGACTGTCGGTGACGATGCGGTGGATGCGGGCTGGTACACATTGGCGGAAATCCGCCTTCTGCCGGCGCCGGAAAGCGTCGTCGAATGCGCCGAACGCCTGCTTGCATGATTGCCAGCCAGCCAGAATCGCTATTATCTAGGGCTGATCCGCCCGCCGGATGGTCACGAGCCAACAGTTCACGAGCCAATAGTTCACGAGTATGTGTGGGGCAGAATAGAATTTTGATACGGCCAACCATCTTCCTGTCTCTTTTTCTGACAATGCTTGCCACCGCCGGGCAGCAGGGCGTCGCTTATGCGCAGCCTTCAAAACCCGGTTCCGAGGTGCGTCCGGCGGAAACCGCGCCGCCCAAACCGGCCCCTTATGACGACAAGCTGGCACGGCTGTCGGAGATACTGGGCGCGGTGCAATATCTCAGAACCCTGTGCCCTTCTTCCGGACCGGAGGACTGGCGCAGATCGATGAGCGATCTTCTGGCTGCGGACACGGCCAACGAACCTGAACGACGTCAGCGCATGACGGCTGCATTCAACCGTGGATACCGCTCCTTTGCGGCCATCCACACCAGTTGCACACGCGCCGCCATCATGGCAGAAGAGAACTACCGTAACGAAGGGGCAACACTCGCGCAGGAAATCGCGTCCCGGTTCGGAAATTAGAGGATTATTAACCTCTTTTCGCCGCAGGCCGTGCCGTTTTGATAAAAGGCTGCTAGTGTTGTTAACAGGGTGGTAAGGACTTGCCCGCCCTGTCGAGGATGAAAGATGCAGACAAGCCGTAACGAAATCGACGATATGATCGTGCATGAAAAGATGCAGGTCGCTCTGGAACACCAGAACGAGGCATGGGCTGACGGCATGGCCGACGGCATCGAGCCGGAGATCATCGCCGATGCCGCCATCGCTCTGGCCATGCGCGAAACCATCCGTATCCATGGCGAGGCCGGCGCTGAAGCAATGCTGGAATCGCTGCGCCAGCGCATGCTTCAGGGCGAATTTTCGCCGCAGCGGGTAATACAGTAAAGCCGGGGTCTATCATGTCTTGCCTGAGCAAGGGGCTTTTGCGCTCTTCCGCCCTGCTGTCCATCCTGCTTGCCCTGACCGCCGGGCCGATTGGCATGCCAGGCCGCGCCTTTGCCCTTTCCGAGCTGAAGCCGGCGCAGAACACCGAAAGCGAGCCGAAGGCTGAGAATGGCGGTGAGCCGCAGCAGGCCCAGCCTGCGGAGCCGGACGAAATCGAAGGCGATTCGGAAGGCATTCCCCTGCCCGACCCGCTGGTGGACCGTTCCGCCAATCAGTCGAACCAGCAATCCTCCAAGCCCGACAACACGCCTGAAATGTCCGTTGTGATCGAGCACGACATTTCCAAGGCGCCGGAACCCGTGCGCAAGCTGCGCCAGCAGATTATCGATGCCGCCGCCTCCGGCGATATCGAAAAGCTGCGGCCCTTCATCGCCGCCGGCCAGAAAGAATTCCGCATCGACGGCAATGACGGCGAAGACCCGATTGCGGCGCTGAAAAGCTATTCAGGCGATCCTGACGGGCTGGAAGTGCTGGCGATCATCATCGACCTGCTGTCGACCGGATATGCCCATATCGATGCCGGCACGCCTGACGAAGCCTATGTTTTCCCCTATTTCGCCGGAAAGCCGCTGAATACGCTGACTGCGCCGGAAAAGGTGGAGCTTCTGCGCATCATCACCGCGGGCGATCTGGCGGACATGCAGGAATTTGGCAATTACAGCTTCTACCGGGTCGGCATTTCGCCTGACGGCAAGTGGAAGTTCTTCACCGCCGGCGATTGATCGCATCGCGGTGCTTGCCGTTCTCTGGCAAAAATCCTAACTGTGCGGAATGAGCATTCCGGCAAAGCGCATCTGCTTTTTGCCGGAGATCACAGAGTCTCGACGAACCGAACGGTGACGCCATGCCTTCCGCCCTTCTTGCCGACCGCCGCCTGATCCGGGTTTCCGGCACCGGCGCCGAGGAATTTCTGAACAACCTCATCACCGCAGATGTTGAAAACCTGCCGGAAGGCGAAGCACGGGCCGCAGCCCTTCTGACGCCGCAGGGCAAGATCCTGTTCGATTTCATGATCTGGCGCGATGGCGGGGATTATCTGATCGAGACGGGCGCTGCAGAACAGGACGCGCTGCTGCGCCGCCTGACCATGTACAAGCTGCGTGCACCGGTCGATCTCAAAGCCGAGACTGTCGAAGGCGTGAGTGTTTTCTGGAACGAGACTGCGCCGACGGCAGGCATTCGGGATGGTCGTTTCGGCAAGGCCGGCATCGATCTTTACCGTATACCGGGCGCGTCCGCATCCGGCGGCATCGCGGCTTATGATGCGCTCCGTATCGAGCATGGGATTGCCGAATCCGGCCGGGATTATGCGTTGCAGGATGCCTTTCCCCATGACGTGCTGATGGATGTGAATGACGGCGTTTCCTTCAGGAAGGGCTGCTTCGTCGGTCAGGAAGTCGTCTCGCGCATGAAACATCGCGGCACGGCAAGACGCCGCGTCGTCACCGTTTCGGCCGAAGGCGCGCTTCCCGCCAGTGGGACGGAGATGACCGCCGATGGAAAACCGATCGGCGCGCTCGGAACCGTTTGCGGCAACAGGGCGCTTGCCATTGTGCGGATCGACCGCATTGCCGATGCGCTCGCATCCGGCACGCCGCTTCTGGCGGAGACTGTCCCCGTGACCGTGGCGCTGCCCGCCTGGAGCGGCCTTTCCTTCCCGGCGGCTGATCCGGCAGCGCGGGCGGAGGACTGAGAGTGGCGCCTGCAAAAAGCCCGCGCGCCTGGCAGCGCATGCTGTCCGGCCGGCGGCTCGATCTGCTCGATCCTTCGCCGCTCGATGTGGAAATCGCCGATATCGCCCACGGTCTTGCCCGCGTTGCCCGCTGGAACGGCCAGACACGCGGCGACCACGCCTTTTCCGTCGCCCAGCATTGCCTCATCGTCGAAACCATCTTCTGCCGCATGTGCACAGGCGCGACGCCTGACGACATGCAGATGGCGCTTCTGCACGATGCGCCGGAATATGTCATCGGCGACATGATCTCGCCGTTCAAATCCGTGGTCGGCGGTGGTTACAAGACCGTGGAAAAACGGCTTGAAGCGGCCGTGCATCTGCGTTTCGGCCTGCCGCCGCATGCATCGCGCGAATTGAAGGACCGCATCAAGAAGGCCGATACGGTCGCCGCCTTTTTCGAGGCGACGGAGCTTGCCGGTTTTTCTACCGCCGAGGCGCAGAAATTCTTCGGCCTGCCGCGCGGCATTACCCGCGACATGTTCGACATCACGCCCCTGCCCTCAACCGAAGCGCAAAAGCTGTTCATCGAACGTTTCGAGGCGATCGAGGCGATGCGTGCGGTCAAGACGGGGAGTGCGACATGACGGCCATTGTCGTATCGCCGCTGTCGCGGATCGCGGAGATGGCCGTCAAACACAAGGCCCGCGAAATGGTGACGCTGATCGCCAAAGAGCAGTCCTTTCACCGTCCCGCCGTCATTGCCGCAGGCCGGCATCTGACGCTCGCCATGAACGACATCGCATTCAAGGGCACCGCCGATCTCATCGCGCCTGACGATGCACATGTGCTGAAGCTGATCGATTTCGCCCGCGAATGGGACCAGTCAGCACCACTGCTCATCCATTGCTGGATGGGCGTTTCCCGCTCACCCGCAGCCGCCGTCATCGCCGCGCTCAGCCTTTATCCCGATCAGGATGAGATGGAACTTGCGCTGCGCCTGCGCGCCGTCTCACCCTATGCCACGCCCAATGCACGCATCATCGCCATCGGCGACCGTCTGCTCGGGCGCGATGGACGACTGGTGGCGGCAATCAAAAAAATCGGCAGGGGCGCGGATACGGATGGTAACGTGCCCTTCGTGCTGCCGCTCGGCAACTGAGGTCGTTTTGGCGGAACCCTCACGGCGTCCAGTCGTTACCAACCCTGAAGAGCAATGAAAATCACAGGATAATTTATGGAACAACAGGCAACGGATATCATCGTCGCATCGCAGGCGGCGTTGCAGCAGGCAAGCGCGCTTGCGGTGCAATATTCCTTCTCGGTCGTCGGTGCGCTTCTGCTGCTGATCATCGGCTGGCTGGCCGCCACTTTCCTGCAACGCTGGGCTTTTCAGGGCCTGTCGCGCATTCGCGGCTTCGATGCGACACTCGCCGGTTTCTTCGCCGGCGCCATCCGCTATGTGGTTCTCATTCTGGTGCTGGTCATGGTGCTTGGCCAGTTCGGGGTGCAGACGGCCTCCATTCTCGCCGCCCTTGGCGCCGCCGGTCTGGCCATCGGCCTTGCGTTGCAGGGCACGCTGCAGAATATTGCCGCCGGCATCATGCTTCTGGTACTGCGCCCCTTCCGGGTCGGGGAATACATCGAGACCAGCACGGTCAGCGGCACGGTGATCGAGATCGGGCTGTTTGCGACCGAGCTGAAGACCAGCGACGGACTTTACCGTCTCGCCCCCAACTCCACGCTCTGGAACGTGCCCATCACCAATTACAGCCGCTTTCCCTCGCGCCGTCACGAACTCAGCCTGACGGTCAAGAATGACGAGGATCTGGCGGCCGCACAGGATATGCTGATGAAAGTCGTGCGTTCGGAGAGCCGGGTTTTGCTGGACCCCGCCCCCGTTACTTTCGTCGATTCGGTCAGCGCCGACAGCGCCACCGTCAAATTGCGCTACTGGGTACGCAGCGACACTTATTTCGCGACGACCCGCGATGTGACGAAAGCCATGAAACTCGCCTTCGACGAGCGCAAGGCGGAAGTGAGCGCCCAGCCGGCCTGAGACCTTACGTTTCCCTTTTTTCCAAGCGCGGTGGCTGCAACAGCCATCGCGCTTTTTCGTTGCGCCACCTTGCAGCGCGCACTTGCATCCCGCGAATGCGGTCTCTATAGGTCGATACGTAATGTTATTACGTAACTATCTTCGTCGATATGAGAGGGCCGAAACAATGCAGAAGATACTCACCCGCGTCACCGGCGCCGTCGCACTTGGTTCCCTGCTGCTGGCGGCGACCGCGGCAATGGCTGCCGGTGGCGACAAATCCGCTGCCCACAGCCACGACCACGGGCACGATCACGGCCACCAGATGACCGAGGCTGAAAAGCAGATCTACAAGGGTTATTTCGAGGATGCGCAGGTGAAGACGCGCACGCTTTCCGACTGGGAGGGCGACTGGCAGTCGGTCTATCCCTACCTGTTGAACGGCTCGCTCGATTCCGTCATGGCCGAAAAGGCGGCGCATGGCGACAAGACGGCGGCGGAGTACCGCGCCTATTACGAGATCGGTTACAAGACCGATGTGAACCGCATCGTCATCAAGAGCGACAGCGTGGCGTTTTATAAGGACGGCAAGCCCGCTGAAGGCACCTATGTCAGCGATGGCCATGAAATCCCGACCTACAAGAAGGGCAATCGCGGTGTCCGCTACATCTTCAAGAAAACCGGCGGCGATGAGGCCGCACCGCAATTCATCCAGTTCAGCGACCACTCCATCGCCCCGGTCAAGGCGGGCCATTACCATCTCTACTGGGGCAACGACCGCAAGGCATTGCTGGACGAAGTGACCAATTGGCCGACCTATTACCCGTTCCTGATGGACGGCGGCGATATCGTGGAAGAAATGGCGGCGCATTAACTTCGCACGACATTCCGGCACGGGCATATTCTTCATGCCCGTGCTGCATTCCTTATTGCCCCATGGTGGAGCGATGCGCCCAGCCGGTCATGCGCTTTTCAAGCCAGGCCATGATCGCATACATGACGATGCCTTCCACCGCGAGCATCAGCAGACCGGCAAAGACGAGCGGCACGTTGAACTGGCTCTGCGCCGAACTCATCATGTTGCCGAGGCCGTAATTGGAAGCGACGGTTTCCGACACGACCGAGCCGACGAAGGCGAGCGTGATGGCGATTTTCAGCGAGCCGAAGAAATAGGGCATGGAACGCGGAATGCCGACCTTCAGCATGATGTCCATCTTCTTTGCGCCAAGCGCCCGCAGCACATCCTCCGTTTCCGGCTCTATGGTGGCAAGCCCAGTCGCGACGTTGACGACGATGGGGAAGAAAGAGATCAGGAAGGCGGTCAACACGGCAGGCACCGTGCCGATGCCGAACCAGATGACGAGGATCGGCACCAGCGCCACTTTCGGGATGGCGTTGAAGCCGATCATCAGCGGATAAAGCCCGGCATAGATGGTTTTGGACCAGCCGATGAACAGGCCGATGGCGAGACCGGCGGCCACCGCAATGGCGAAACCCAGCGTCGTGGTATAAAGCGTCTGCAGCGAATTCTTCCAGATCGGCGACCAATATTGCACGATGGCCTGTCCGACCCTTACCGGTGACGGCAGAATGGTGGGCGGCATTTTCAGCGCGTAGACCAACAGTTCCCACAACACGAAAAGCGCCAGAGTATAAAGCCAGGGGGCGGCTTTCACCCAGTTGACGCGGGCAATCAGCGGCTTGCGCGGCTCGGCCGCAACGGTGCCTTCCATGATCGCGCTCATGCCGCCACCCTCGCCTGCGCGATCTCGCCATGCAGTTCCTGCACCATGTCGTTGAAACCCTTGTCATACATGATATCGAGCTGGCGCGGGCGGGCAAACGGCACGCGATGTTCCGCCAGCACGCGGCCCGGCCTTGCGCTCATCACGAAAATCTTGTCGGCCAGAAATGTCGCCTCGCGCAGATCATGGGTCACGAGGATGATGGTGACGCGCTGCGCGGCGTGCAGGTCGCGGATGACGCACCACAATTCCTCGCGGGTGAAGGCATCGAGTGCGCCGAAAGGCTCGTCCAGCATCAGCAGTTCCGGTTCGTGGATCAGGGCCCGGCAAAGATTGGCGCGCTGCTGCATGCCGCCGGAAAGCTGCCAAGGATACTTCGAACCGAACCCCTTCAGACCGACGATTTCCAGAAGGCGCTCGGCTTTCGCGACATATTCCGCCTTGTGGGCGCGCAGGCGTCGGCGATGTTTCTCGACGATCTCCAGTGGCAGCAGGATGTTCTCAAGCGTGGTGCGCCAGGGCAGCATCGTCGGGTTCTGAAACGCCATGCCGACAATGGAAACCGGCTCCGTCACCTGCCGCCCGGCAACGATGACATTGCCCTTCTGCGGAATGTGCAGCCCCGTCACCAGCTTCATCAGGGTCGACTTGCCGCAGCCGGAGGGCCCGACCACGGCCGCGAATTCGCCCTTGTCGACCGTCAGGTTCAAACCGGATACGGCCAGCGTGCCGGCGGAACCGCCATAGCGCATGTCCACACTGTCTATTTCCACGAGATGTGACATTGCTGTCCCCTATTTTGGCGCGCGCCCGCGGCCCCATCATCCTCGCCTCAATTTCGAGGCAATCGCTTACGCCCGGCGTCGCTGCTTGTTTCTTCTCCCCGCCGGGGAGAAGGTGGCCCGAAGGGTCGGATAAGGGGGCAACGTCAGCGATAGACCGCACCCTTGCCCCCTCATCCCGCTGCCGCGACCTTCTCCCCGGCGGGGAGAAGAAATTTGCGACGCCCGCTCGCTCTATCCGCAACGGCTATCCCAATCAGGGAAGCATGCGCTCTTCCTTGGCCGGCAGATAGGTCGCGTCGAAGACCTGTTCCGCCTTGACGTTGCCCTTCAGGCCGAGGGAAACTTTCAGCGTCTCGATGGAGGCGGAAAGCCGGGCCGGATCGACGCCGCCCATGCCGTTCTCCACCACATAGGGCGTCTTGATATTCATGCTGTTGGCCATGTTGAGGCGTTCAAGCTCGATGGCGCTGTCGAGCGTCTCGTTGCGCTTGAGCACGGCCGCCACGCCCTCTTCGGGGTTCTTGACGGAATCGGCGAAGCCCTTGGCCAGCGCTTTCAGGAAGCCCTTCACGGCATCCGGGTTTTTCTCTGCGAAATCAGTGTTTACCAGCACCGCATTGCCATAGAGATTCAAGCCGTGCTCGGCCATCAGGATGGTCGAGATATCGTCATCGGCGATGCCCTGTTTCTTGAGGTTGAGGATCACCGAAAAGGCAAAGCCGAAAACGGCGTCGACATCGCCCTTGGCGAGCATCGGTTCACGCACCGGAAAACCGATCGATTCGATCTTGATCTTGCTGTCATCGAGACCTGCGACCTGCTTGAAGGCAGGCCATTGCGCGAAAGCGCCATCCGGCGGCGGCGCGCCGAGCTTCTTGCCTTCCAGCGACTTCGGATCGCCGGTGACACCGAGCGACTTGCGGCCCACCACGGCAAAAGTCGGGCGCTCATAGACCATATAAACGGCCTTGATCTTCTGGCTGGGATCCTCGTCGAGGAACTTCATCACCGAGTTGATGTCGCCGAACCCCATCTGATAGGCGCCGGTCGCCACGCGCGGAATGGCTTCCACCGAGCCGTTGCCGCTATCGATGGTGACATCGAGGCCTTCAGCCTTAAAGTAACCCTTGTCGAGCGCCAGCAGGAAACCGGCGGCGGGGCCTTCGAACTTCCAGTCGAGCGTGAATTTCACCGGCGTTTCGGCCCGCGCCTCGACGACCGGCAGCGAAAAACCACCGGCTACACCGATGGCGGCAATGGCCAGAGCCCTGGTCAACAACCTGCGCGTTAAAATCATCTATTCCCCCTGATGGTTTTGTTGGATTGGTTGCATAAGACCCAATTCCAGCCCTCAAGGCAAGATAAAATTGCATACAAAATAGCCGTTATTTTGTATGCTTATTTTATATGCACAAACACGCGCAAGGCAGGCAAAAAGCTGGCATCTTGCCCATCGCGCATGCAACGAAGCGAAAGCGGGATCGTTCACGCAGAGAACACAGCGTTCTCATTTGCCGGGGTTGCGGATCAGGGGCAGCGTGCGGCAAATAGGGCCACGAACAGCAGGCGAAACAGCGGGACGGCAAGATGAATTCTGCACTGGGAATACACCACATCACCATGATTACCCGGAAGGTGCAGGCGAATGTGGATTTTTACGCCGGCTTTCTGGGCTTGAGGCTTGCCAAACGCACGGCCGGTTTCGAAGACGCCATGCAGCTGCACCTGCTTTATGGCGACGATATCGCCTCGCCCGGCTCGCTTCTCACCTTTCTCGTCTGGGAAGATGGCGGCCAAGGCCGTGTCGGTTATGGCCAGACGCTGGAGATTTCCGTGGCTATCGATCCCGCCGCCATCGGCTTCTGGCTGACACGGGCGCTGAAATTCGGCATCCGGGCGGAAGGCCCCTCCGATGAGTTCGGCGCTCCGGTCATCCGGCTGAAAGATCCTGACGGTCTGATCGTCAAGCTGGTCGGCACCCACGCCTTTGCCGATGCCACGCCGCATGTGACGGACGATATTTCCGCGGAGGACGCCGTTCGCCGCATCTATGGCGCGACGGTGCTAAGCGAAGTGCCGGAAGAAACCGTGGCGTTTCTGGAGAAACATTTCGGTTACCGGCAGGAAAGCCAGGCAGGCGCAATTCGCCGGCTCGTTTCCGACAGCGGCGACATTATCGACGTGCGCGACGCCACCGGCTTCTGGTCGAGCGCGCCGGGCACCGGCACCGTCGATCATATCGCCTTCCGGGCGAAGGACATGGATGAGCTGAACGCGGTTCATACCGGGCTGAAATCGCTGAACTCCAGCACCACCAACGCCCATGACCGCAAATATTTCCACTCGCTCTATGTCCGCGAACCGGGCGGCGTGCTGATCGAAATGGCGACCGACGGGCCGGGCATGACGGTGGACGAACCGTTGGAATCACTTGGGGAACAACTGTTCATCCCACCGCTCTTCATGAAGGACGAGGCGGATGTGCGTGTCGCCCTGCCGCAATTTGCAATGCCGGGCGAAGAGCGCATCGTCTATCGCGACCTGCCCTTCGTGCACCGTTTCTATACGCCCGAGGAGCCGGATGGCAGCACAATCATCCTGCTGCACGGTTCCGGCGGCAGCGAAACCAGCCTGATGCCGCTGGCGCACCGGGCAGCGCCGCGCGCCACCCTTCTCGGCGTGCGCGGCCGCAGCACGGAAGAAGACATCGCCCGCTGGTTCCGCCGCAATCCCGATTTCAGCTTCGACCAGAAGGATATCACCTCGGAAACGGAAGCCTTCGCCGCCTTCGTGGAGGGGGCGATACGGTCCTATGGTCTCGACCGTTCGAAACTGCGGTTTATCGGCCATTCCAATGGCGCAAATTTCTACGCGGCCTTTGCCGCGCTTTATCCCGAACTTGCCGGAGACGCCCTGCTCTATCGCCCGATGCCGGTTCTGGAAACATGGCCGCAGGCCGAACTTTCCGGCCGCAACTTTCTGCTTATGGCGGGAGAACGCGACAAATATCTCGACAAGGCGCGAGAATTGCAGGGCCGGCTGGCGGCGAACGGAGCAAGAGCCGAGATGGAAACGGTTGAGGACGGGCATGAGCTCGGTCTTGCCGATATCGAAGCGGCGCGGCGCTGGCTGGCGGATGTTTCCTGACACGGCGGGCGGGCGTGTGCCACCCACTCGCCACCCAGCCATTCATCAACCGGGCCTTGCATAAATTCACCAAAAGGGCTTTAAAAACAGCTTCGTAATTGGAGAGTCCGTTTGGAAATCCCGCTGTTTGTCCTCGCCCTCGTCGCGGCCTTCATCTACACGCTGGTCGCGAGCATCCGCAATTCAAGTCGAATCAAGTCGCTGGAACGGGAAGTTCTCAGTCTCAAGCGGCTGATGGCTGCGGGCGTGACGTCGCCTGTGGCGGCGCAGGCGGAGAGCGCGGAAACCACGGCAAAACCGGATCTCGAGGTGGAACAGGAAAGCAGGACGCCTGCGGAAGACGCAACCTTCCAGGCTGAATACGCCTCCGAACCCCAGGACGCCGCCGCCATGGCGCAGGCGGAAGACGCCGTCCGCGAGGAAGCACCTTCCGCTCCTGCGAGCGATACGGCATCAGCACCGGCAACGAAGGAAAGCTTCGAAATCCTGCTCGGCGCGCGTTGGGCCGTATGGGCAGGCGGGCTGGCGCTGGCGCTTGGCGGTATTTTCCTCGTCAAATATTCGATCGAATCGGGGCTGCTCAGCCCGGCGGTCAGGCTGTCGCTCGCCGCCATTTTCGGCTTCGTCCTCGGACTTGCAGGCGAGGCTGTCCGCCGCAAGGCGGTGCCGGGTATCGCCGCCACCTATTCCAACGCCATGATACCGGGCGTGCTGACGGCGGCCGGCGCCTTGACGCTGTTCGGCGTCGTCTACGCCGCCTATGGCATTTACGGCTATATCGGCCCCGGCATGGCTTTTGGCCTGCTTGGGCTCGTCGCCTTCGCCACCATCGGGCTTTCGCTGCTGCACGGGCAGGCGCTGGCCGGTCTCGGCCTTCTCGGCTCGATGCTGACGCCGGCACTGATTTCCACCGAAACGCCGAATATCTGGGCGCTCTTCGTGTTCCTCACCATCTCCTGGCTGGCAACAGCGGCCGCGGCGCGCAGGCAGGGCTGGACCGTGGTTCCCTCTCTCGCCAATGCCGGCCTCGGCCTCTGGGCGCTCGGCTATATCGGCTTTTCCGAAACGATCAGCGCCGAACCGCCGACACTCGCCCTGCTCGTCATGATGGCGGGAACCATATTCCTCTGGCCGGGCAAGACATTCGACACGCCGCCTGCCGAGGCCGGTGAAACCGCCGTTCCCGAGCGGCGCGCCATCCGCGCCATGCGGCTTCTGCTGCGCCCGTCGCTCGCCCTCAATCTCACTGTCTCGATGGCCGTGATCCTGCCGGCCATCGGTTTCCTGTTTGCCGATGGCGGTATCGACACCCATCCAGCGCTCATCGTTTCAACGCTCATCGCCGCCCTTGCGGCCCTTGGCGCCGCCCGCCATTATGCGGTATGGCCCGCCATCATCGCAGCGCTCGGTGCGCCGGCTGCCGTGTCGCTGATGTCGCGGCAGGGCATCGACTTCATCGGCCTCATCAACGATACGTCCGTGTCCCTTCCGCCCGTATCGGTCGGCTACACGGCGGAAATCGCCATGGCGCTCGGCCTCGGGGCCGTCTTCGTGCTCTGCGCCTTCTCCTTCCTGAAGCGCAAGGGCGCTGACGATGCGGATTTCGCCCAGCTCTGGGCAGGTATCGCAGCACTTTTCCCGGTCTGGCTCGCCACCGCAAGCTTTGTCGAATACGGCAATCTCGGCCGTGACTGGCTGCACGCCGCCTATGGCCTTGGCCTCGGACTGGTGTTGCTTGCGGGCGCCGAGTGGCTGCACCGGCAGAACGACGAGGCCTATCGCAAGCCGCTGAACATCCTCGTGCTCGGCTCCTTCGCCGCCTTCGCGCTTTGCCTGCACACGCTGACGGAGGGGCTTGCGACGACCGTGCTGCTCTCCGCCATCGGTTTCGTTTATGTGCTCGCGACACGTTACCGCAACTGGGATGTGCTGCCCTGGGTGATGGCCGTGGCAAGCGTTGCCGTTCTCGGCCGCATCGCCTGGGAACCCACCATTGTCGGGCCGCAAAATCTTGGGCTCACGCCGGTCTTCAACGCGCTTCTGCCGGGTTACGGCATTCCCGCACTGCTGGCCGTCGCCTCGGCATGGCTGCTGCGCGACTGGCCGGGGGTCAGGGCGAAGAACTTCCTGCAGGCGATTGCCAGCGTCATGGGCCTTCTCGCCGTCGCCATCCTCATCCGCCACGCGATGAATGGCGGCACGCTGGATGACAGCGTGCCGACGCTTGGCGAACAGTCGATCTACACGCTGCTGACCATCGGCTTCTCGGGCGTGTTGATGACGCTCGATCTCAAGAGCCCCAGCCCCGTCTTCCGCTACGGCTCGATGATTGCCGGCGTGATTGCCGTCATCAACGTGCTGACGATGCATTTCTTCACGCTCAACCCTTATTTCACCGGCGAAAATACCGGCAGCATCCCGTTCCTCAACCTGCTGCTGATCGGTTACCTGTTGCCGGCGCTCGCCTATGGCGGCCTTGCCTATTATGCGCGCGGAAAACGTCCGCCGCCCTATGTCAGCATGCTAGCGGTGGCCGGTGCGGCACTCGGCTTTGCCTGGGCCACGCTTTCGGTGCGCCGTTTCTGGCAGGGCGAGAACATTGCCGACTGGAAGGGCTTTCTGCAGGGAGAGACCTATAGCTATTCGGTGGTCTGGCTGCTGATCGGCGTGTTGCTGCTCGTGCTCGGTTCGCGCTTCAATGCCCGCAGCCTGCGTCTTGCATCGGCCGCCTTCGTGCTGATCTCCGTCGCCAAGGCCTTCCTGATCGACATGAGCAATCTCGAAGGCGTGCTGAGAGCGCTGTCCTTCATCGGGCTCGGCGCGGTGCTGATCGGCATCGGCCTGTTCTACCAGAAAATCCTCACCCGGAAGCCGCAGGCATGATCGCGGCCGATGCTTTCGCGCCCTATGCGGCGCTTGCGCAGGATTTGATACCGCACGCCGCCGATACGGGCGACGGCTCGCATGATCTTGCCCATATTCACCGCGTCTTCCGCAACGCCATGCGCATCCATGCGGGCGAAGGCGGCGATGGCACCGTGCTGGCGGCCAGCGTGCTGTTGCATGATTGCGTGGCGGTGGAGAAGAACTCGCCGCTCCGCGCGCAGGCCTCACGGCTCGCGGCAGAAAAAGCCTCGGGCATTCTCGAGTCTCTCGGCTGGCAACGGCAGGATATCGACGCCGCCGCCCACGCCATCACCACCCACAGCTTTTCCGCCAATATAGAGCCGCAGACGCTGGAGGCAAAAATCCTTCAGGATGCCGACCGGCTGGACGCCATCGGTATGGTGGGGGCGGCGCGCTGCTTTTATATTGCCGGGCGCATGGGTTCGGCGCTTTACGACCCGGTCGACCCGCTGGCGAAGGAGCGGCCGCTTGACGACCGCGCCTTTGCCATCGACCATTTCGAAACCAAGCTGTTCAAGCTGGCCGACGGCTTTCGCACCGAGACGGGCCGGCAGATGGCCAAGGCCCGCCATGAGCGGCTGAAACAGGTGCTGGACCTGTTTCTCGACGAGATTTGAGGAGACCCGAGATGCGTGTGACCGAACTCAACATCTATCCGCTGAAAAGCGCGCGCGGCATTCCCCTCTCCGAAAGCACTGTTTCGGCAGAAGGCCTGCCGGGCGACCGTCGCGCCATGCTCATCGATCCCACCGGCCATTTCATCACCCAGCGCGAATTGCCGGCCATCGCCACGGTTCTGGCCCGGCATGAAGATGGCGGCATGGTGCTTTCGCGGGAAGCGAATGGCGAGGTTCTCGCAAGACCTTCCGGAGAGCGCATGGATGTGGCGGTGTGGAAATCGATCGTCAGCGCCAATATCGCGGATGGCGAGACCAACGACACGCTCTCGGCATGGCTGGGGCGCGAGGTGAAGCTGGTGTTCTTCGACGACGCCTCGAAACGCATTGCAAGCCTCGAATGGACCGGCAACGAAACGCCCGTCACCTTTGCGGACGGTTACCAGATCCTCGTCACCACCACCGCCTCGCTTGCCGCGCTGAACGACAATATGCGCGCCAATGGCGAGGACGCGGTCGGCATGGAGCGCTTCCGGCCCAATATCGTGCTTGATACGGACGAGCCATGGGCCGAGGACCGCTGGGCGGCCATCGAGATCGGCGGCATTCGCTTCGATCTCGTCAAACCCTGCGCCCGCTGCATCATGACCACGCAGGACCAGACGACCGGCTCCCGCGATGTGCCCTCCCCCATGAAAGCCATGGGCCGCATCCGCATGTCCGGAGACCGTCGCGTGCCCGGCCCGCTGTTCGGCTGGAACGTGACGCCGCGTGGCGAAGGCAGGCTATCGGTTGGCGATGTGGCGAAGGTGATCGAGGAAAGGCCGGAAGGCTGGGCGATCAAGCGGCGGTAAGCGACTGGTTCGGTCAAACCGAACCCACAGCCCACGGCGAAAAGTTTCATAGGCTGGCGCACCCTCTCTCCCTCATTCCTGTGCTTGTCACAGGAATGAGTAGACGGAGGGTTCATCGCCTCACGGCTTGCGCGCCCCGACGATCAGAAAAATCGGGCGGCGATCTTCGTGCCTGAGTTCCGGCCGCTCGGCCATCAAAGCGGGATCCGGCCTCGGTTCCGCCAGCCGCTTCAAAACGAATCCGGCGGCCAAGAGACCGTTGAGAATGCCTGACACCGTGCGGTGATATTTGACCACATCGTCCGCCATCCAGTTGGAATGGCGCACGCCCTCGCTTTGATAATTATCGAGCGGCCAGTGCAGGATTTCACCATCCTCGCCATAAAACCAGTCCTGTTTTTCCAGCGCCGTGAAAACGGGATGTTCGATGGAAAAGATGAAATCACCGCCGGATTTCAGCACGGCGAAAATCTTTTCGAATGCCATGTCGAGATCGCGAACGTAATGCAGGGCGAGAGAACTCAGCACCACATCGAAACTTTCCTGCGGAAAATCGATGTCTTCGATAGCGGCGCGACGGTATTCGATGCCGGGCCCGCCATTTATCTCGGCGGCGCGGCGCAGCATATTCTCCGACAGATCGACGCCAACGATATGGGCCGCCCCCTGCTCTGCGGCATAACGACAATGCCAGCCGAAACCACAGCCGAGATCGAGAAAATCCGTGCCTTTCAGATCCGGCAACATAGCGCGCAATTCATGCCACTCGCCGGCCTGACGCAGACCTTCCACGGAGCGCGGCATGGCGCTGTAACGCTCGAAAAACCCGGGATCGTCGTAGATATTCTGTTTCATCGTCGTCTCTCCGGTGGCCGGCATGTGGGGCATTCCATCAATGGCATGAATAGTGGCCGTCAAGAAAAGTCGCTAGTGGGACCGGCTGACAAAAGATAATATTCATCCCATCGCAGCGGAATCCGCGGCAAGCCATGCCCCTCTTTTTTGGGGACGAGGCGCCGCGATGGGGGAATATTCATGTCGCAAGCCACACGCCAGACCATGCCCTGGCTGATTATCGCCGCCGGGTCGCTGATCGCGGTCATGACATTCGGCCCCCGTTCGGCCATGGGCTTTTTCCAGCTGCCGATGCTCGCCGATACCGGCTGGGACCGCTCCACCTTCGGTCTCGCCATGGCCCTGCAGAACCTCTTCTGGGGGCTCGGCCAGCCCTTCTTCGGCGCCATCGCCGATAAATACGGCACGGGCCGCGTACTCGTGCTTTCCGGCCTGCTTTATGCCGCCGGCCTCATCTGCATGTCCTTCGGCACCTCGCCCTTCTGGCTGCATTTCGGCGGCGGCGTGCTGGTCGGGCTCGGCATTGCCGCCGGCTCATTCAGCGTCATCCTTTCGGCCTTTGCGCGCCATGTCACGCCGCAGCAGCGTTCGCTCGCCTTCGGCATCGGCACCGCGGCGGGCTCAGCCGGCATGTTCCTGTTCGCGCCGATCAGCCAGGGCCTGATTTCCACCTATGGCTGGTCGGACAGCCTCGTCTGGCTTGCCGCGATGATGATGCTCGTGCCGCTGCTCGCCTTTCCGATGCGCGGCAATTCCTCTTCCGGCAGCCAGTCGCAGGCGCAGTTCCAGCAGACGGCGGGCGAGGCCTTGAAGGAAGCGCTCGGCCATAAAAGCTACCTGCTTTTGACCACGGGCTTTTTCGTCTGCGGTTTTCAGGTGGCCTTCATCACCGCGCATTTCCCGGCCTATCTCGGCGATATCGGCATCGAACCGCGCTACGCCGTCATCGCCATGGCGCTGATCGGCTTCTTCAACATCATCGGGTCGCTTGCCGCCGGCGTCATCGCCCAGCGTTATTCGAAACCCTATCTGCTGGCCTATATCTATCTCGCCCGTTCGGTTGCCGTCACCGCTTTCCTGCTTCTGCCGCAATCTCCGCTTTCGGTCATCATCTTTGCAGCCGTGATGGGCATTCTCTGGCTTTCCACCGTGCCGCCGACCAACGCGCTGGTGGCGATCATGTTCGGCACGCGCCATCTCGGCATGCTCGGCGGCGTCGTGTTCCTGTCGCACCAGATCGGCTCGTTCCTCGGCGTCTGGCTCGGCGGCTTCCTTTACGACAGGCTGGGTTCCTATGATCTCGTCTGGTGGCTGGGCGTCGGCATGGGGATTTTCGCGGCCATCGTACATTGGCCCATTCAGGAACGGCCGGCTCCGCGGCCTGCAATGGCCTAGTCAGACAGCCTTATCGAGGGCGGGCGGCATCGCCCTGCCCTCCGTCGCCCTGCGCTCAAGCGCCTTCAGCGCCGCCTGCACGAAACCGTCGCGGGCGGCGTTTTCGTTGAGGCCACGCGGATCGTAGACATGCCGGTTGAGGAAATGAGCGGTGAGGCGGAAAGCCGCCGCGAGGCTGTCAGGATCGGCGGCTTTCGACTGGCCTTCGCTTAAGAAAGCCGGAAGCGACAGCATCCGCTCCGCATAGGGCGCACCTGCCGTGCGGCACACCGCCCTGCCCGTTTTCGGCGATACATAGATGAGGTCGGTGCGCAGCCCCGTCGCCGCGCATTCGGTAAGATCGAGCCCGAAACCGAGTTCGTTCAGCACCGCCAGTTCGAAGCGCACGAACAATTCCCCGGCATCGACGGGGTCATGCAGATTGTCGAGAATGATATCCAGCGCCTGATAGAGATGCGGGTGCGGATCGCGCTCCGGCAGAAGCCTGAGCAACGCGCCCATGGCCTGCACGCCATAAACGGCGGTCGCCGTTTCCATCAGTTGCGCAGCGCGCAATTGCAGCGGCTCGATGCGGAATTCACCCAGATGATCGTGAAGGCGCGCCCGCCAGATGACATCCACCCGGTTGCCCGCCTGTAGCACGGGCTGCATGCTGCGGGAACGGCCGGAACGCACCAGCCCCAGATGGCGGCCACGCGAAGGGGTCATCACCTCGGCGATGACACTGGTCTCGCCATGGCGTTTGACGCCGAGAATGATTGCCTCTTCCTGCCACTGCATGAAACGCGTCCGAATTTCGATTCAGGTCCGATCATACCCGATCTGGCGGCAAAACGTTATTCTTTTACGGCACCGTCGACCGCGCCGACGAGGTTGAGAACGAAATCGACAATTTCGTTTTCCCCGAAGGGCTTGCCAAGCAACGGCGCGTGCATGAGATCGTCCGGAAAACCCGTCGTGTCGCCATAACCGCTGACGAAACCGAAGGGAATGCCCGCATCGCGCAGCCCGCGCGCGAAATCGTAGCTCTTGCCGTCGGTGAGGCTGACATCGAGAAGCACGCAATCGGCGCCATCCTCTTCGACAGCCTGCCTCGCCTGCGCAAGCGTGGTGGCGATGGCGACGGTTTCCACCCCCATGGACTGGAGAACCGCTTCGACATCGAGCGCCACCAGATATTCATCCTCAACGATGATAACCCGTTGTGGCACCATATGTTTTCTTCTTCCCAAAAAAGAGGACCGCACGGCTCGAAGCTGCGGTCTCCGACATGATTCTCCCGTGAGATAACACGGCAGGAGTCGCAAATTGCGGCTCCGCCGTCATTTAAAAAAGACATGTCAAAGGAAGATCAGATGAATGGCCTCTGCCGCTTCTCTTCACTTTCCCATCCGGCCACATGGCTCAACCCGGCATCGTCCAGCACCAGGCAGCCCTTGTCCGTCCAGCGGATGAGATCGCGATCGACGAGCTTTCTCAAGGTCTTATTGGTGTGGACAATGGAGAGGCCGAGCGTATCGGCCACATGCTGCTGGGTGACCGGGATCGGCGTTTCCCCCTGTATGAGATGGGCTGCTTTTGCCTTGCTGTAGAGGAAAACAATGAGATAGGCGGCGCGTTCCAGCGCGGTGCGCCGGCCGATGCTGAGGAGGTGGCTGTCGAGCATGCGTTCCTCACTCGCCGCGATCCAGGTGAGGTCATAGGCAAGCGTCGGATGATCGGTGAAGAGGTTGTTGAGGCGGGACCGCTCGAAGACGCAGAGCGTCACCGGCGACAGCGCTTCCACCGAATGCTGCATTTCCCCCATCACCGTGCCCTGCAGACCGACGAGATCGCCGGGCATGACGTAATTAAGGATCTGCCGTCGGCCATCTTCCAGCGTCTTGTAACGGAAAGCCCAGCCCTGCAAAACGGTGTAAAGATGGGCGCTATGCGAGCCTTCCATCAGGATGACGGAGCCGCTTTCCACCGCAAGTTCCCCCGTCTTGAAACGCGAGACGAAATCCAGTTCGGAAGAGGAAAAATCCCGGAAATGCGGCAGGTCGCGCAGGGGACATTGCTGGCACGGGGTGGTGGAAATTCCGTTCGGTTTTTTTGGCGACATGAATATCCGTCATCGAAAAAGGTTGCGCCCAATTGTTTTGGAACAACCCGCCCGAACGTATTCGGTTCCCGATGGTGGGTGAAGATATTCAGTTCGTTCTTTGTGCGTCTTTCCGTTTCCCCCGGCGCCCTCATTCCTGTGCCTGTCACAGGAATCCAGCCGACGCGCGTCTGCGCGGCGGGAAGGACTCCTTTCAGCCCAAGGACTTGGGCTGGCTGGATCCCTGTGACAGGCACAGGGATGAGGGAGGATGCCTGGAACTAGCCCCGCGGGAACTCCAGTCCCATTTCACGGAAGCGCTCGGGGTCGTCGCCCCAGTTCTCGCGCACCTTGACGAACAGGAAGAGATGCACCGGCTGTTCGAGGATTTCCGACAGCTCCTTGCGCGAGGCGGTGGAGATGGCCTTGATCGCATCGCCGTTCTTGCCGAGCGCAATCTTCTTCTGGCTGTCGCGCTCGACATAGATCACCTGCTCGATGCGCACGGAGCCGTCCTTGCGTTCTTCCCACTTTTCGGTCTCGACGTGCGAGGCGTAGGGAAGCTCCTGATGCAGGCGCAGGAACAGTTTTTCGCGGGTGATTTCGGCGGCGAGCTGGCGCATCGGCAGATCGGAAATCTGGTCTTCCGGATAATACCACGGGCCTTCCGGCAGTTCGGCGGCCAGATAGTTCATCAGGTCCTCGCAGCCCGAACCGTTTGTCGCCGAGATCATGAAGGTGCGGTCGAAGGCGACCGTCTCATTGGCGGCGGCGGCGAGCTTCAGAAGGTCTTCGCGCTTCACCTGGTCAATCTTGTTGAGGCAAAGGATTTTCTTCTGCGGGACATCCTTCAGACCTTCGAGAATGGTTTCCGCATCGCCCTTCAGGCCGCGTTCGCTGTCGATCAGCAGCAGGATGAGGTCCGCGTCCTTCGCGCCGCCCCAGGCGGAGGTGACCATGGCGCGGTCCAGCCGGCGGCGCGGCTTGAAGATGCCGGGCGTGTCCATGAAAACGATCTGGGCATTATCGTGAATGGCGATGCCGCGCATCACGGCGCGCGTCGTCTGCACCTTGTGGCTGACGATCGAAACCTTGGCGCCCACCAGACGGTTCACCAGCGTCGACTTGCCGGCATTTGTGGGGCCGATGAGGGCGACAAAGCCGGAGCGGGTCGGAAGGGCGGCATCTTCGCCAGTCATGGCGGGGTTTTCGTGATCGGTCATGATATCCATTCAAGGTCAGAGGTATTCAACATGCGACCAAAGGGCCCGTCATGCGCTCGATGTTCAGCGCCCGGTTCGCCGGGTGCTCAGTTCCGGGTGGAGGTCTTCTGCCAGACGCCTTCGCGTTCCAGCAATCTTGTTGCCGCCACCTGTTCGGCCGCGCGCTTGGAGCGCTCGACGCCGGTTTCCGGCTTTACGCCGGGAATTTCGACAGTCACCGTAAAGCGGGGATCGTGATCCGGTCCGGAGCGATCGTCAACCCGGTAAGAGGGCGTCACCGCAAATCTGGCATGCGCCCATTCCTGCAACTCGGTCTTGGCGTCGCGCCGCCCGGCATCCACGCTGGTGGCGCGGCCCTGCCAGTATTTCAGAATGAATTTGCGCGATGCTTCCAGCCCGCCATCCAGATAGATGGTGGCGATCAGGCTTTCGACGACATCGGCGCGCACGTTCAGCATCGCCTTGCCGGTCAGCTTCTTCACATCCGAGCCGGTGCGGATGAAATTATGCAGGCCCATCTCGTCGCCGATCGCGGCGCAGGATTCGGCGCTGACGAGCTGGTTCAGACGGACCGAAAGCTCGCCTTCGGTGGCATTGCGGAAGGTGGAGAACAGCAATTCGGCAACGCAGAGACCGAGAACACGGTCCCCTAGAAATTCCAGCCGCTCGTAATTGCCGGCCGCAGCCGAGCGGGCGCTGGCATGGGTCAAGGCCCGGTCGAGCCGGGCCTTTTCCTTGAACTCATATCCGATCAACGCTTCCAGACGGGAAATCTCGTCCGCCGCAAGCGGCTTGGTCTTGCTCATTCCACAACCTTGAAGAGGCGGTCCCAACGCATGTTGGCCGGCCATTCCCAAATGCGGCTGAACGGCGTGTCATTGCCCAGCGAGAAGAAGATGACGCTGGCGCGGCCGATCAGGTTTTCTTCCGGTACGAAACCGACATCGAAGCGGCTGTCGAGCGAATTGTCGCGATTGTCGCCCATCATGAAATAATGGCCTTCCGGCACCACGAATTCGCGGGTGTTGTCGCCACGCGAATCAGGCGACTGGTCGAGCGTGTCGTAGGTGACGCCGTTATCCAGCGTTTCGCGGAAGACCGGCACGTTGGCGCCCGGATCGGCGCGGTAATCGGAGGTGAAGGTGCCATCGGGCTGCTTCGGCACCGGCTGGCCGTTGATGAACAGCACGCCGTTCGTCACCTGGATGCGATCACCCGGCAGGCCGACGAGGCGCTTGATGTAATCGACTTCAGGATTGGGCGGCAGGCGGAAGACCACGACATCGCCGCGCTTCGGCTTGCTGAATTCCAGAATGCGGCCCGAAAACAGGTTCGGCGAGAAAGGCAGCGAATATTTCGAATAGCCGTAGGAGAACTTGTTGACGAAAAGATAGTCGCCAACCAGAAGCGTTGGCATCATCGAGCCGGACGGGATCGTGAAGGGCTGAAACAGCACGGTGCGGATGACCATGGCCAGCAGCAGCGCCTGAATGATGACCTTGACGTTCTCCCAGAGGGCGTTCTGCTTCTTTTCAGCTTTTTCCGACACTTAAAGACCTGCCTGATTGTTTCCCGGCTTCTTCGGTTTCACGAAGGCCGCCGGGCCGTTGTTTTATCGCATATGCGGCGGGCAAGCGGTTTTTACGCAGCCGGCAACGCTTTCATATTTCTGCGACTTCTCTAGAACCTTTCCAGCCCGAAGGGAAGCGCTTCTGTGACACGTCCGCAAATAGGACGCCAATGCGGCTTCACCGGGTCTTACCCGTTCACGGGAAGCGCCTCGATAATCACAAATGCCTGAGCGTAAGGAAAATCATCCGTGATCGTCAGGTGAATATTGGCGCGGTGGCCGGCGGGCAGCAGCGCCGCCAGCCTTTCCCCTGCCCCATTGGTCAAAACCATGGTCGGCTTGCCGCCCGGCAGATTGACGACGCCCATATCCTTCCAGAAAACGCCGTTCGCAAGGCCGGTTCCCAGCGCCTTGGAACAGGCTTCCTTGGCGGCGAAACGCTTGGCATAGGAAGCGGCGCGGTTCTTGCGGCCATCGGACTTGGCGCGCTCGATATCGGTGAAACAGCGATGGGTGAAGCGCTCGCCGAAACGTTCGATCGACTTTTCAACGCGGCGGATGTCGATCAGGTCGCTGCCCAATCCAATGATCATTTCAACATCTCCAGAGAAGCATTCTTGTTGGCGGCGCGATGCGCGAGATTTTCCATCTTGCGGCGCTGGAAACCGCTGATGAGACCATAGACGGCGATATAGGCGACGACCGCACTGATAACGGCAGGAAGCAGCGCGCCGATGGTCATGGGTTCCAGCACCGGCGTCCATATCTGCCGGAATTCGAGATGGCTGAACAGCGCCACGAAATCCACGTGCGCAGCGCTTTCCGTCTTCTGCCGGCCGAGGATGAAGTGCCCCAGCTCCCAGGTGGATGCCCAGATGAAGGGAAATGTCAGCGGATTGGCGAAGGTGGTGCCGAGCGCTGCCGCCACGAGATTGACGCGCATGAGAAAACCGAGCGCCATGGCGATGATGATATGTACGCCGAGAAACGGCGTCCACGCCACGCCGACACCGAGAGCGACACCGGCGGCAACCGAATGCGGAGAGGCGGAAAGCCGCAGAAGGCGCAGCTTCATATAGCGCAACGAACGGGAAAAACCCGTGCGCGGCCAGAAGAGGTCGCGAATCTTCTCTGAAAAACCAACGGGTTCACGGCGGCGAAACGGCATGGGGGCAGTCTATTTCATCGCCCCGGCCGCGCCAAGAGCATCCTAAACGCCGCGGAGATCTTTTGCAGGCGTATTTTCTTCCGTCATTCCGGCCTTGAGCTGGCATTCCGCCGATACTGCGCGGCGTCACCAGATGAATACGAACCTTGCCGTACATTCTGACGTCATCCTCGGGCTTGTCCCGAGGATCTGCAACCGATTGATTTAATTCGACGTGATTAGATCCTTGGGACAAGCCCAAGGATGACGTCGGGGAAATACGCACCCTCTCGCCGTCAACTTCGCTTCAAAGGCAACGTGTCCTGTCATTTAGACCGGACAGCGGTGGACAACCGCTTGAAGCGCGCATTCACATAGTTTTGCGAGACACAGCAATACACAGGCCGATACGGCTGCATCCGCTGGCTTCCATACGCATGGCGATGGGCTGCCATGCGCTGAGTGCATTACCGGCGGAACAGGCCGCGGTCGATTTCGCGCTGGCGGAACTCCAGGTCGACATTCGATACCGAGCCGCTGAGATATTCGAATTCGCGTTCCTGAGTGGTCTTGCCACGAACGGCGCGGGCGATCTTGCGAAGCGGAGTAAACATGATTTTCGGTCCTTTCGGTTTGGAACTGGCGTTTCTCATCGGTGTCCATCCACCGGCACGCCGCGTTTCCTTCTCTTCAATTTCTGAGAAGAAAATAGTCGCAAACCGTCTCCACCACCAGAGACAGGAAAAGGCCGCTGCCATGCGTTCAATGCATAACATCGGCCTTTTAATATTTGCAAAGGATCAAAAATGCCTCAATCGAAGGCACGCGTTACTGTCGAGACGCAATCGAGATCCTTGAGCTGCGACAGAAGCTGGTTCAGCTGCCTGAGATCCCATACTTCGACATCCAGCGCCAGCTCGGAGAAATCCGTGCCGATGCGCACCATGTTGAGGCCGCGAATATTGACATCCAGCGTCGCGATGGACTGCGCCACCGAGGCGAGCGTGCCCGGCTCGTTCAGCGCATTGATCATCACCCGCGCCATGAAGCGCGACTTGTTCGCCTCATCGAGATCCCAGCGCACATCGATCCACCGCTCCGGCTCGTCATCGAAGCGTTGCAGCGCCGGCGCCTGAATCGGATAGATGGTGATGCCCTTGCCCTTTTCCATGATGCCGACAATGCGGTCACCCGGAACGGCGCCGGCCGCACCGAAATGCACGTCGACATTGCCGGAAAGGCCACGGATGGGCAGCGGGTCCGGCCCATCCAGCATTTCGGCCGCACCGTCGTCCTCAAGCACCGAGCGCGACTTGCCGGGGATCTTGAAGACCATGCCGGAGGCGCTGCGCATGTTGAACCAGCCATCGTCGCCGGTCATCTTCACCGTCACGCGCTCATCCTGATAATCGGGATAAACCGCGCGCAGCACATCGAGCGAGGAGACCTCACCGCGGCCGACGGCGGCAATGGCGTCTTCGACATCTTTCTGCGCCAGGCGATGCAGCACGGGCTTCAGCGCTTCCCGGGAGAAGGCCTTGCCAGCGCGCTCGAAGGTACGTTCCAGAATGCGATAACCGAGGCCGGAATATTGCTTGCGGATGGCCATGCGGGTGGCGCGGCGGATGGCCGAGCGGGCCTTGCCCGTCACCACCACCTCTTCCCATGCGGCCGGCGGCACCTGCACGCCGGAGCGGATGATCTCCACCTCGTCGCCGTTGTTCAGGCGGGTGACGAGCGGCATGATCCGCCCGTTGATCTTCGCGCCAACCGTGGTGTCGCCGATATTGGTGTGCACCGCATAGGCGAAATCGATGGGGGTCGCGCCGCGCGGCAGCGCAATCAGCTTGCCCTTCGGCGTGAAGCAGAACACCTGATCCTGGAAAAGCTCGAGCTTGGTGTGCTCGAGGAATTCTTCCGGGCTATCGCCTTCGGCCAGCGATTCGATGGTGTGGCGCAGCCAGGAATAGGCGTTGCTCTCCGGCGAGAGCAGATCGCCCTCCCCGTTCTCGCCATCCTTGTAAAGCGCATGGGCGGCGATACCGAATTCGGCGATCTCATGCATGCGCTTGGTGCGGATCTGCAGCTCGATACGCTGGCGCGACGGGCCGACGATGGTGGTGTGGATGGAGCGATAATCGTTCTGCTTCGGGGTGGAGATGTAATCCTTGAAGCGGCCCGGCACCACGCGCCAGCGGGTGTGAACGATGCCCAGCGCCCGGTAGCAGGAGGGAATGTCATCCACCAGAATGCGGAACCCGTAGACATCGGAAAGCTGCTCGAAAGAGAGCGACTTCGACTGCATCTTGCGGAACACCGAATAGGGCTTTTTCTGACGCCCTTTGACATTGGCCCCGATGAGGCCGTTCGCCACCAGAAGCTCGCGTAACTCGTCCTCGATCTTCTTGATCAGCCCTTCATTGCGCGTTTCCAGTTCCTGAAGGCGGTTGGTCACCGTCTCGTAGGCTTCCGGGTTGAGATAACGGAAGGACAGGTCCTCCAGCTCATCGCGCATATCCTGCATGCCCATGCGGCCGGCGAGCGGCGCATAGATTTCCATGGTCTCTTCGGAAATGCGGCTGCGCTTGTCGGCCGGCATATATTCCATGGTGCGCATATTGTGCAGACGGTCGGCGAGCTTCACCAGCAGAACGCGCACGTCGTCGGAAATCGCGAGCAGCAGCTTGCGCAGGTTTTCGGCCTGCTTGGCCTTGCGGGTAACGAGATCGAGCTTCTTGAGCTTGGTCAGCCCCTCCACCAGCCGGCCGATATCCTCGCCGAACAGCTCGTCGATTTCGGCGCGGGTAGCGGTGGTGTCCTCGATCGTATCGTGCAGCAGCGCCACCGCGATGGTCGATTCGTCGAGATGCATTTCGGTGAGGATCGCGGCAACTTCGAGCGGATGCGAAATATAGGGGTCGCCATTGGCCCGCTTCTGCTGGCCGTGTTTCTGCATGGCGTAAACATAGGCCTTGTTCAGCAGGGCCTCATTCGCATCCGGTTTATATTTTTGAACCCGCTCGACGAGTTCGTATTGCCGCATCATGCGATATTCCACAAAAAGAAAGCGCGCCAACCTGAGGGTCGGCGCACAATGCTGCATCAATAGGGATCAGATTATGACGGTAACTATTGACAGACGGTAACCGCCGCCTGCCAAAGGCATCATAAAATCCTATCAATAGTCGTCATTTTTTTCCGGCGGCACAAGGCCTTCGATACCGGCCAGCAGTTCTTCTTCCGACATCTGGTCGAAAGTAACGGTTTCCGGCTGGTCGTCTTCTTCGCCATCGGCAATGGCGGAGGCGGCGAGCGTGACCGGATCGGGCTCGGGCTCGTCCACTTCCACGTGCTTCTGCAGCGAATGGATCAGGTCTTCCTTCAGATCGTCGGGAGACAGCGTCTCGTCGGCGATTTCGCGCAGCGCCACAACCGGGTTCTTGTCGTTGTCGCGGTCAACCGTGATGGAGGACCCTTGAGAAATCTGGCGCGCACGGTGGCTGGCGAGAAGCACCAGCTCGAAACGGTTGTCTACTTTATCAATGCAATCTTCAACTGTGACGCGGGCCATTGCCTGTCCTTTGCGGGTCGTAATGTCGTGGATCAGAGCGCCGTGCGATGTTCGGGGTGCACAAGGGTTGCTCTAACCTATTGAATCTGCGCTTCGTGCCTTGCGAAAAACATTCAATATTTCTCGCGACGATGCTTTCCAGCTTCCGATACAGCCATTGGCCGCGGAATTCAAGTTTTTCCTGTCTTTGGCGTCTTTTGGCACCTTATTGCCCACCTTTGGCGTCTGATGAACAAAATGTCTAGAAGAATTGTCTTGGAATAAGGGGGAAGGTAGCTTACTTAAAACGCAACGGTGATACGCAAAGCTCGTTGATACGACATGTTTTTTTGCGTTATCGACCGGATATAAAAGCCAGATAATGGCCTTTCCAAAAAAAGGAATGGGATGGAATGTTCGATCCACGGGAGAAAATTGCGCTCTTCATAGACGGAGCCAATCTTTATGCAGCATCGAAAAGCCTGGGATTCGATATCGACTACCGCAAGCTCCTGAAGGCGTTTCAAAAGCGTGGATATCTGCTGCGCGCCTATTATTACACCGCGCTCATCGAGGATCAGGAATATTCCTCGATCCGCCCGCTGATCGACTGGCTGGATTATAACGGCTACAAGGTCGTGACGAAGCCGGCGAAGGAATTCACCGACGCTCTCGGCCGCCGCAAGATCAAGGGCAACATGGATATCGAACTGGCAGTCGATGCCATGGAACAGTCCGAGACGGTCGATCATCTGGTGCTCTTCTCCGGCGACGGCGATTTCACCACGCTGGTAGACGCGCTGCAGCGCAAGGGCCGCAAGGTTTCCGTGGTTTCCACCATGGCCACGCAGCCCGCCATGATCGCCGACGACCTGCGTCGCCAGGCCGATCACTTCATCGATCTGATGACGCTGAAGGCCGAGATCGGGCGCGACCCGAACGAGCGCCCTGCCCGGCACGCCGAAAGCCCGGAAACGATCTGATCCTAGCTTTCGCATCGCTGATATTTCAGAAACGCGCCCGTCGCAAAGACGGGCGCGTTTTTGTTTGACACCCTGTCGGCAGGGCAAAAATTCCCCTTGGAATTAACAACCGTCAAATCCGGCCAGTCGAAATTATATCTTGGTTAATTTTAGACGTGTCTAAATCACGCAACGGCACCAGCGACGTGATTTGGGTGTCAAAGCAGGATGACTAAACATGCATGGCCAGACAAAAACCGACCGACAGCTCGATGAAAGACTGAATTTTCTGGGGCTCGGCCACGAGCAGCGGCAAAATCTTTCAGACATGAAGGGCGTCATCACCGGCTCTCTCGATGCATCTCTGGATCGTTTTTACGCGAAGGTTCGCTCAGTGCCGGAGACGGCGAAATTCTTCGCCAGCGACGCGCATGTGCAGCACGCCAAGGGCATGCAGCTCAGACACTGGGAGAGGATCGCCTCCGGCACATTCAATGCGGATTACACCGACGCCGTAACCGCCATCGGCCGCACCCATGCGAGACTGGGGCTGGAGCCGAGATGGTACATCGGCGGTTATGCCCTTATGCTCGACGGCATCGTCAAGGCCCTGATCGAATCCGAATTGAAGGGCTTTTTCATGGAAAAGAAGGCCAAGAAGGTGAAGGACGCCCTGTCGGCCACCATCAAGGCCGCCCTTCTCGACATGGATTATTCGATCTCCGTCTATCTCGACGTGCTGGCCGCCGAGCGGCAGAAGGTGGAAGCCGAACAGGCGCAGATGAAGAAGGAACAGGAGCACGTTCTCGCACTGCTCAACAGCGCTCTCGACAGGCTGGCCAATGGCGACCTCACCTCCAGCATCGGCGAAAAACCCGCACCGCAATTCGAAGGGCTGGTCGCCAATTTCAACGCGGCGGTCGGCAATCTCTCCGGCGCATTTGCGCAGATCGTCGAAGAGGCGAACAAGATTTCCGGCAATACGCGCGAGCTGACTTCCGCGACGGACGACATGGCCCGCCGCACGGAGCAGCAGGCCGCCGCCCTGGAGGAAACCGCCGCCGCCGTCGAGGAAATCACCACCATTTCCAAATTGTCGGCGCAGCGTTCAGAAGAGGCCAAGGCCATTGTCGAAAGCTCGGCCGTTGAAGCCGCGCGCTCACGCGATGTGGTGACGGAAGCGGTGAAGGCGATGGGGGCCATCGAGGACTCATCGCAGAAGATCACCCAGATCATCTCCGTCATCGACGAGATTTCGTTCCAGACCAATCTTCTGGCGCTGAATGCCGGTGTGGAAGCCGCGCGCGCCGGCGAGGCCGGCAAGGGTTTCGCCGTCGTCGCCCAGGAAGTGCGTGAACTCGCGCAGCGCTCCGCCACCGCCGCGAAGGAAATCAAGACGCTGATCGCCAAGTCTTCCGAAGACGTGATGCGGGGTGTTTCGCTGGTCAACAAGACGGGCGAATCCTTGAATACGATCGGCAACAAGGTGGATCATATTCAGGAGCATATCGCCTCGCTGACCAAGGCGGCGCAGGAACAGTCCGTCGGCATTCAGGAAATCAATGCCGCCATCAACAGCATGGACAATCTGACCCAGAAGAATGCGGCCATGGTGGAAGAGACGAATGCGGCGACGCATAATCTGAGTGATGTCAGCGCCAATCTGGCGGCGCTTGTCAGCCGGTTCAGCGTTTCGACGACGAAGGCGCATGTGGAGCGGACGTATCGGGCTGCTTGAGGGGCATCAGGCACCTCCCTCTCCTCATTCCTGTGCTTGTCACAGGAATGAGGGAGGCGGGTCTCAGGCGTTGCCACCCTTCAGCAACCGCGATTTCTGCCGGTTCCAGTCGCGTTCCTTCTCCGTCTCGCGCTTGTCGTGCAGCTTCTTGCCCTTGGCGAGCGCCAGCTCCAGCTTCGCACGGCCCCTGTCGTTGAAATAGATCTTCAAGGGCACCAGCGTCATGCCTTCACGGTTGATGCCGGCGCGCAGGCGGTTGATCTCGCGCTTGCTCAAAAGCAGCTTGCGGCGGCGGCGCGGCTCGTGGTTGAAGCGGTTGGCCTGCAGATATTCCGGCAGGTGGGAATTGATGAGCCAGATTTCATCACCCTCGTCGGAGGCGTAGGATTCGGCGATATTCGCCTTGCCTTCACGCAGCGACTTGACCTCGGTGCCGGTCAGCACGAGCCCTGCCTCATAGGTGTCGATGATTTCGTAGTTGAAACGAGCCTTGCGGTTTTCCGCAACGATCTTGTTCACCACGCGCTGGCTGCCTTTGGGGGCCATGATATTTCAATCCCTTGTTTTTCTTATTGCGCCTTCGGCTTACCGCCGAGAGCGGTTTTCGAACCCCTATTTAATGTTGTCGCCGCGAAAAGAAAAGGCGCGCCGAACGGCTTCTGTTGCGAAGCGGTTCATGGCGCGCCTCAAGCGCTTTCAGGCCTGTCTCAGTTCATCAGGCCGGCGTGCTTCAGCGCCGCATCGATGGCCGCTTCCGTCGCCGGTTCCAGCGTGCTCATCAAGGGTGAACGGACCCGGCGGTTGCCGCCACGCGTCTTCGACAGCGCATATTTAGTGCCGCAAACACCGGGCTCCATGAAGATCGCCTTGTGCAGCGGCATCAGGCGATCCTGATAATCCAGCGCCTTGGCATAATCGCCGGCGAGCATCGCCGCCTGGAACTCCGAACAGAGGCGCGGCGCGACATTGGCGGTGACGGAAATGCAGCCGACGCCGCCATGGGCGTTGAAACCGAGCGCCGTGCCATCCTCGCCTGAAAGCTGGATGAAGTCCTTGCCGCAGGAAATGCGCTGCTCGGAAACGCGGTCGATCTTGCCGGTCGCATCCTTCACGCCGACGATGTTCCTGTGCGCCTTGACCAGCGCGCCCATGGTTTCCGGCGACATATCCACCACCGAGCGCGGCGGGATATTGTAGATAACGATAGGCAGCTTCACCGCTTCGGCAACGGCGGAAAAATGCGCGAACAGGCCCTTCTGGGTCGGCTTGTTGTAATAAGGAGTGACCACCAAGAGCGCATCCGCGCCGGCTTCCTGCGCATGCAGCGCAAGCTCGATCGCCTCATCGGTATTGTTGGAGCCAGCGCCCGCAATGACCGGAACCCGTTTCGCCGCTACCTCAATGCACAGCTCGACGACACGTTTGTGCTCGTCGTGGGAGAGGGTTGGAGATTCCCCCGTCGTGCCCACGGGCACAAGTCCGTTGCTGCCTTCGGCAATCTGCCATTCCACATGGGCGGCAAATGCCTGTTCGTCCACGGCGCCATTGTCCGTGAACGGGGTAATGAGGGCGGGAATTGATCCCTTGAACATGCAAAGCTCCTGGCGCCGAGCCGGTTCATGCTTCGGCCGCATTCGATGGTTAAAACCGGCACACATTAGTGCCAGCCCTTGGCGCCGACAAGCGCAAAGGCAGGGTATTTTGTCCGAAATTGTCGGAAGTGTGACAGTCTCCGGGCCGCGATCGGCAAGCATAAAAAGCAGGCGCCGAAATGAGACGCCGCTCGCGGGACGGTGAATAAAAGTTGATTGAATTGCAGGGCGGCGATTAACATTTCATTAAGCCTGAAATCCCAATATTTCCGGGTGGGACATCAGACCGTTTTCGGCAATCCCGCTGCAATGAAATGATATTACAAGAAAGTCGGCAACTCCGTTACACGATGAAGAACGGCATGAAAAAGACAGTCTGGGGATTGATGGCGGCGGGCCTTGCCGCAACTGTTTGGAATGCATTGGCCGGGCCGCTGCCGGAAGGTGCGGCACCGCTTCCCTATGTCAAGCCGAATGCGCCGACCGTTCCGGCCTTCATGCCGGCCTCGCCCGAGATCACCGGCGCCATACCGCGCCTCGACCGCCCCGACGATACAAGCCAGTTGAAGGCCGGTCTCGACGCGCTCTCCAGCCGCGATGCGGCGCGGGCGATTGCGTTGCGCAACACCATGCCGACCGGCAGTCTCGACCGCCATATCCTTACCTGGGCAATCGCCGTTTCCGGCCAGAAGGACGTCGCTTCCGCCGAAATCGCCGCCGCCCAGCGCGAGCTCTCCAGCTGGCCGGGTGCTGCCACCCTGCGCGCCAATTCCGAAAAAGCGCTTTATCGTGAAGACCCGCCGGCGTCGCAGGTGCTTGCCGCCTTCGGCAATAGCCGGCCGGAAACCGCGGAAGGCAGCGTGGTGCTCGCCAAGGCGCTCGCCTCTTCCGGCAAGGGTACGGAATCGCAGCGTCTCATTCGCCAGCTCTGGGTGAGTGAAGGCATGGACAAGGACATAGAAGACCGTGTTCTTGCCGAGTTTCCCACCTATCTGACGCCCGCCGATCATAAGGCGCGCATGGATTATCTGATGTATCGCAGCCGCATCGGCCAGGCGAAGCGTTTCGGCGATCTCGGCAAAGCGCAGTCGCTTTACAATGCCTGGGCGGCCGTGTTGCAGCGATCCACTACTGCGACTGCGCTGCTCGGCAAAGTCGACGCCTCCTGGCGCAGCGACCCCGCCTATCTTTTCGCGCGGGTGGAAAACCTGCGCAACCAGCAGAAATATTCCGAAGCCGCCGTGCTTTTGCGGCAGGCCCCGAAAGAAACGGCCAAGCTCGTCAATCCGGGCGAATGGTGGAATGAGCGGCGCATCATTGCGCGTGGCGTCGCCGATCTGGGCGATTTCGCCGAGGCCTATCGCATCGTCGCCAATCATTCGGCCACCTCTGCCGTCGATACCGCCGATGCGGAATTCCATGCCGGCTGGTATGCGCTAAGAGCGCTGCGCGATCCGGCCACGGCTTCGCGCCACTTCAACACGCTGCTTCAGACTTCGAACCGGCCGCTTTCGGCGTCGCGTGCCTATTATTGGCTCGGACGGGCGGCGGAAGCGGGCGGACCGGGGGATGCCCGCGACTTTTTCACCAAAGCCGCCGCTCATCCCGGCACGTTTTATGGCCAGCTCGCCGCCGCGCGAATCGGCGCCAAGACACTGAATGTCACCTATCCAAGCCCCAGCAGCGGCGACCGCGAACGTTTCGCCGGCCGCGAAGCCGTGCGCGCCATCGACCGGCTGGAAGCAGCCGGTTACGGCTGGCGGGCCGATAGCCTTTACCGCTCGCTTGCCGAACAGCTCGACAGTCCCGGCGAGCTTGCCATTCTGGCGGCAAGGGCGGAGGGCAACGGCAATCATCAGGTTTCGCTGCAGATCGGCAAGACGGCTTTCAGCCGCGGCATCGATGCGGCCGCACTCGCCTATCCGCTCGGCGTCATTCCCGCCAGCGCCAATATTGCCGGCTCCGGCAAGGCGCTTGCTTACGCGATTGCCCGGCAGGAAAGCGCCTTCAACCCGGCCGCCGTCTCCGCCGCCAATGCGCGCGGCCTGCTGCAACTGCTGCCCGGAACCGCCAAGGGCGTAGCCGGACGCCATGGCCTGCCCTACACCCAGGCGCGACTGACCACCGATGCGGGCTATAACGCCACGCTCGGCGCGCATTATCTCGGCGAGCAGATCGACAGTTTCGGCGGCTCCTATATTCTCACCTTCATCGCCTATAATGCCGGGCCAAAGCGCGTGCCGGAATGGATCGCCCGCTATGGGGACCCGCGCGGCAAGCCAATCGACGAGGTGGTCGACTGGATCGAGCGCATCCCCTTCCCCGAAACCCGCAATTACGTGCAGCGGGTGATGGAGAATTATCAGGTCTACAAGACGAGGCTCGGGCAACAGGCCGATATCGTTGACGACCTGCGCCATGGGCGCGCGGGGTAAAGGCAGTATTCTTTCACCAGCCGCTGACGATTTTAAAGATATTCAAGCATCGGTTCGCCCGGTGCTTTTTTGCTTTCCGCGTCTGAATTAAGGCTTCGCCGCGCCGAAAAGCCGTCAAACGAAAAACCCCGGCATTTCTGCCGGGGTTTCCATCACTGACTTGTGTCAGATCAGATTAGAACGAACGCTGAAGGCGAACGAAACCGGTGACTTCGTCGTCAGCACCGTCTTCGTCGTAGTAATTGGCGGTGATCTTGGTGGCCAAACCTTCGGTGATCTTGTAGTCAACCGTCAGACCAGCAGTCCAAGCGTCGCGGTCACCAACGAAGTCGCCGTCAGCAGGGTTGACGTCCAACGTGCCGAGGTATTCAAAGCCGGGGGTAAGCGTCAGGCGATCGGTTGCCTTGATCGCGTACTCAACGGCAACAGCCCATTCAGACTTTGCGTAGTAAGCGTTATCGCCAGAAGCCCATACACCAGCAAGACCGAAGGTGCCCGGACCGATATCTGCGAACAGCATACCGCGGATGGCAACGTTTTCTGCATCGAAGTCGTAGCTGGCGATCAGGTTAGCCGTAACAGCGCCAAACTTGGCGCCGATCATGCCACCGATACCGACGTTGTTGTCGGCTTCATACTGGAACTGACCGTACTGACCTTCCAGCTCGTCAACGGAGAGCGCAGCCTGGAAAGAACCTGCGTCGTAGGTGTACTTGATCGAGTTGAACAGGGTGTTGGTCGACAGAATATCAGTTTCGCCGTTCAGATCGTCATCCCACCAGCTGTAGAACTTACCGACCTTCAGGCCGCCGAGTTCGATGAAGGCCTGATCGACGTGAACGCCGGAGCCACTATCGTTGTCGCCGTCGCCGAACGCGCTGCCGCTGTCAGCATTGCCGCGGAAGCCGATGAAACCACGCAGAGCGCCGAGTTCGGTGTCGGTGCGGGTGTCAACTTCGAACTGGGCGCGCGTGAACGAATCCCAGTCAGACGTGCCGGACGCGTCGCGACCGAAGTTGGTCTGGAAACGGATGTAACCGCCGAACTTCAGGCAGGTTTCGGTGCCGGGGATGTAGAAGAAGCCGGTGCCGAAAGCGTCGCAAACGCGAACGTATTCCAGGGGCTCGGGCTCGGCAGCGACGATAGCGTCAGCGGCCTGTGCGCCGGATACTGCTGCGAGAGCTGCAGCGGAGCCGATGAGAAGGCTCTTGATGTTCATGGTTGACCTCCAGTCAAACGCTTAATCTTCTAAGCAGCGGGTGGGAAAGCACTTCAGAAATGCGTGCCGCTTATGAAGCTGATTAGAGCCAAAACCGGACGGATCGGCAATCGCAATCATGACGAAGGAAGACAGTAAGGTGTCCTTAGTTTTTCATTGTTGCGAAATAGCTACAATTCTAACCTACCCCACCAGATTCATTACCGAATAGTTAATTTCCGATCTATTTCAGGGGCTTAGCTGATGAGTTCAGTCCTCATCCAAAAGCAAGAGAAATGCCATTAGAGAATTTGGCCATAATCAGGACGCAGGAAATTGTCCGAAAGCTGATCTGCCACGTCGCAGAATCGATCATGTTGCAATTTGGCCGCCCGCAATTCCGATTGATCTGGCGCGGCTATCGGTGACAAGCACAAAGCGATTCGGCGAATCTGAATCGCGATGAACCCTATTCTGCGAAGCGCATAAGTGTTGTCTAAACGATATCATCAATTGACGGTCGATCGCTTGAGCCCAACATCCACATTCTAAAATCGTCATAACGAAAAAAGCCCGGCTTAAGAGCCGGGCTTCCATCACTGACAATGTCAGATCAGATTAGAACGAACGCTGAAGGCGAACGAAACCTTCTACGCCGTCGTCACCGTTGTCGACGTCGAAGTAGTTAACAGCGATCTTCGTGGAGAGACCCTGCGTGATCTTGTAGTCCAGCGTTACGCCAGCGGTCCAAGCGTCGTCGTCAGAGAAGTCATCCCAAGAAACGAGACCGTAGGAGCCGTAATACTGAGCGCCGGGGGTGATCGTCAGCTTGTCGGTAGCCTTAATGGCGTACTCGGCGGCAACTGCCCACTCGGATACAGAGTAGTAAGCGTTTGCGCCAGAAGCCCAAACACCGGCCAGGCCGAGGGTGCCCGGACCTACGTCAGCGGTTGCGATCAGGCGAACAGCGCCATTTTCGCGGTCGATGTCGTAGCCGCCGAGGAGCTGCAGGGATGCAGCGCCGAACTTCGCGCCGATAGCACCGGAGATACCGATATTGTTGTCAGATTCGTTGAAGCCGTCAACGTCGATGCCTTCGAGTTCGTCAGCAGAGAGGCCAACGTAGAACGAACCAGCGTCGTAGGTGTAACGAATCGAGTTGAACAGAGCGTTCGAGGACAGCTCGTCGGTTTCGCCGGAGAGACTATCGTCCCACCAGTTGTAGAACTTACCGACCTTCAAGCCGCCGAGTTCGATGAAGGCCTGGTCTACGAAAACGCCAGAGTCGTCAGCGGAGCCGGTGTCAGCGTTGCCGCGGAAGCCGATGAAGCCACGCAGAGCGCCGAGTTCGGTGTCGGTGCGGGTGTCAACTTCGAACTGGGCGCGCGTGAACGAGTCCCAGTCAGACGTGCCGGAACGGTCACGACCGAAGTTGGTCTGGAAACGGACGTAACCGCCGAACTTCAGGCAGGTTTCGGTGCCGGGGATGTAGAAGAAGCCGGTGCCGAAAGCGTCGCAAACGCGAACGTATTCCAGGGGCTCAGGCTCAGCAGCGACGATAGCGTCGGCAGCGTGAGCGCCGGATACTGCTGCGAGAGCCGCAGCGGAGCCGATCAGAAGGCTCTTGATGTTCATGGTTGACCTCCAGTCAAAGTTTTTAAGTGGGTCTGGGTACTTTCGCTGAAGGACAGCATTCCCTGCCCCATTCCCGTGTTCTTAGAAGCCAAACGATCCACCGCCTCGCTTCTGGTGGTGAAAATACAAAAGGTTTCGCCGCTTGCAATCGCCAACATCCGATAAATAGCATTTACGTATATGCTTCATTTCGGTTTGTTGCGGAAACAACACACAGTGCGCAGCCGGGCCGCAGGCGGCTTTACCTTGCGTTAAGAAATTGCTTGAAAATCCGTTAGTTAGCGAGGTTAACAAGGTCTTTCTAAACTACCGGCTTTTTCGGCGAAACCTTGCCTCGCCGGGCAAGGATGATGGAAACTTTTGCTTCCTCACACCCCTGCACCTGACACTCCTTCGCAGCACGCATGGAGAAACGATGGAAAAACCCATGCCGTTTGCCGCCCGATTCCCCGCATAACGATTCGAAAGGCTCGCCGCGTGTCGGTTACGATACCGATACGCCGCCACCCGTCCGGTTCGCCGCGAGAACTGATTTGATGACGTGACGTCGCGTTTGACGATTGCCCGTTAATATCGGCAGCAGCCGATTTGTCGCGCGTGTCAATTCGAAACAGACGGAAGAACAAACGGCATGCGGAGACCGTCACCAAAGCGCTCCGGCGGTGGCTTCGTACTGGGAATGATGGGGCTGGGATTTTCCGGTCTTGTGCCGAAGTGGCGGAGAGGATGTCCGCCGCGCTTCGTAAGCTATTGAAATTATTGACACGATTGCGTTGACAATGGCCGTATTTGCCATAATTTCATGCATAAAGTTATGACAACGGGCGAAGCATGGCGCGCAATAAGCTTTCAGAGACCAAGATAAAGACGCTCAAAAAGCCTGGCATTTACGGCGACGGCGACGGCCTTTTCCTTCGCGTGCGCGCCGGCGGCAGCCGCCAATGGGTCTTTATATACAAGCGCGCAGGCAAGCGCGTCGAGATAGGCCTTGGCGGGTATGGTCAAGGCACCGCACCGGTGCCGCTGGCTTTGGCTCGCGAAAAGGCGGATGAGGTTCGCGCACGACTGGCGCGCGGCGAGGATCTGGCAACGCGCAAGACATTCGCCGACGTCATGGAAGACGTCATCGCGGTTAAGGAAGCCAGCTTCAAAAATGAGAAGCACAAGGCGCAGTGGCGCATGACGCTCGATGAATACGCAAAGCCGCTTCACAAGAAGGCTGTTGGCGACATCACGCGCGACGACGTGGTTGAAGCCCTGAAACCTATCTGGACCACCATTCCCGAAACCGCAGACCGAACCAGAATGCGAATTGCGGCCGTAATGGATCACGCACGTGCACGCGGGCTATTCACCGGCGACAACCCGGCCAGCTGGCGCGGTGGCCTGAAAGAGCTCCTGCCCGCACGCAGCAAACTGACGCGCGGCCACCACGCGGCGGCAGCGTACAAGGATATACCCGCCATCATGGCGAAGCTTCGGGCCAGTGACGCCGTTTCTGCTCGGGCTGTTGAATTTACCGCCCTCACCGCGTCACGTTCTGGCGAAGTCCGTGGCGCCGTCTGGTCGGAAATCGATTTCGCCCAAGCGGTTTGGATTGTGCCGGCCGAGCGTATGAAGGCTGGCCGTGAGCACCGCGTCCCGCTCACCGGCCGAATGCTGGCGATCCTTGAGGCGCGCAAACAGGTGGCGACCGGTGACTTGGTGTTTGAAGGCGGCAAAGAAGGCGCCGCGATATCAGACACGGCGATGGTGAAAAGCCTGCGCGCTGCGTCAGAGGACAAAACAATCACTCTGCACGGCCTGCGCTCATCTTTCCGCGACTGGGCAGGTGATACAACTGGCCATCCCCGCGAAGTTGCCGAGGCTGCCCTTGCCCACGCCGTGGGTGATGTCGTTGAGCAAGCATACCGCCGAAGTGATGCGCTTGCGAAGCGTCGCGCCATGATGGAGGACTGGACTGAATACTGCGAGATCAAGGTATCAACAGTTTCCAAATCTTGACAAATTTGTAAAATCAGTCTATTAAATAACTGTCGCGATTGTGGTGTTTGCGGCAATCGGCGGGGTGGTGCCCGCCAAGAAGCAGCGCCGGGAAAACCGGCTGATTGGCGCCAAAAGCCAGCAACCCTCCCCCGGCATCGACCGGCGACCGTCCTTCTCAAAAAATCAATCGTTCCATTTAACGCCATGACTCTGTCTTGGCTTCGAGGAGACACCATGACTATTCCAGCGAATGACAACAAGCCGCGTCTAATGACGCCTAAAGAAGCGGCCGCGGCAACGACCATGTCGCGCGTACTGCTTGCGCGCATGTCGAGAGAAAACCGATTCCCCCAGCCGGTGCAAATTGGCTTGAAGCGCATCGCCTATGTCCGCGCCGAAGTTGAGGCATGGATCGAGAGCGCGATCGGATCGAGGGCGACGGCATGAGCCCAGTTCACGACTACCTCAGCGCCCTCAAAGAGAAGCGCAGGAAGCTAGTCATTCAGGCGGCCGAATGCGGCGAGCTCGCCGCGAGTTATAAAGAAATAGCGAGAGTTCAGCTGGCCATAATTGCCTTTGAGGCGGTGGCATACGAGAAAGAAGCTGCACACCATTTTGACGCGGCGATGTCCGAATTCAAGCTGGCACACAGCGTTCAGATCTAAAAGTAGACTAGGATGCGTTATCTTTAGCCGCGCGCTCAGCCTTCTTTTCTTCGGCTAACTTAGTCAGACGCTCCCGAATGTTGGCGTCATTCATTCCTATTGGAACGGAAACAACATCGCTCACGCCGAAGACAATTAGCATCTCTGAAATCTGGTTTCGGCCCGGCATAGTGTAGTGGTTAAAGTTTCCGAGCGAGAGTCGACCATCGCGACGCTCCCATATACTCACGACCTCGAAAGTATCCATGTGGATACCGTAGTGAATGTAGATGTACTCTTCTTTGTAGGCTTTTGTGCCTTTTTTGGGTCGCAAAGCGAATCTCCACCCTTACTCGCCTCATGGTGGCACGGGGAGGCTGAGCCGTCAATTTTTACAGCCGATCCCCGCTCGACCTTTGGCGAAATAAATCCTCACCCTGCCGGCGCACACCGGCAGGAATGCATTCGTGCGCTCTCCTGAAAGGATTGAGATGGACCACCAATCGCTCAACGATGACGATATCGAGCGTCTAACCGACTACATGACCGCTGGCGCCTATGTGCTCAAGACAAAGAACGGCTTTCGCATTCCAGCGCTGGTCGTGGAGCAGTGGCGAGAACATGGGTTTGCCGTCCTGCGCACCAATGCCCTGGCGGCGCGTTACGGCGTCGGTCGCAAAACCATGTGGAACACCATAAAGGGCGCGATCGATGCCGGCTTCATAAAGGAGATCGGACGCACCGAGGACGGCCGTGCGATGTACGTCCCCGTGGTCGAGCGTGGCGATGAATGGCGAGCAGCACATGACGCACGGATGGCGAAATATGAGCAAGCCTGATCACGCTGGCGGTCCCGTCGACCGTATCGAGCTCTTAGGAGCCATCATTGACGATGAGCGCGTGCGGCTCATCCACATCAAGACCGCGCGCCACATTCTGAAGCGCTATTACCAAAAGCATGGCAACGCGCGCGCAAGTGTTAGCTTCTTGCAGCAGGCCACCGGCCTGACAAGGGGCAGCGTCGCAAGCGCAACAGAGGATCTTGTTGCCTGGGGATATTTCACCCGTGTCATGGGTTCCGGCAAACGGCCCTCCGAATACCACCCGAACTTTAGCGTCCTACAGTCGCCGGACGCTACTAGCGTCCTACCGTCACAGGACGAAACAAAATCAAGCGTCCTACAGCCACAGGACGAGATCGTCCTACGGTCACAGGACGCTAAATCTGTTAGTGTCCTACAGCCGCAGGAGCAAACTCATTTACTTGTCTCGGCTACAGCCAGAGACAAAGTAAATACATCCGCAGCGGGCGCGGGGCCGGGCCTCTCGGCCGCCCCGGCCCGTGCGTCTGAAGACCGCGTTATGACCATTGTATCGAGCCACATTGAGCACGACGAAGACGACGGTTCTGACTGGCTTCAAATGGAGCTCGAAGCCCAGGACGGCGCCAAGGAGCAATATGCCGTGTGCGTTCAAAGCGACGAAGATCAAGCGATGCAGGATCGCGGCATGAAAAAACTAGAAAGGCTGGCAACCGCCCTGGGCATTGACCAGATCAATGAGCCGGGCGACGTGGTGGGCAAGACGCTGGTTCTTACGGCAAGCGACGACTTCCTGCCTTTGGTGGCCGCATGAAATACTTCGCCCGCCTGAATGCCATAGCCAACCGTCTAGAGCGGTTGGCGCCAAGCCACCGCGATCCCTTTCGCTTCCACGAAGAGAAGTCCGAATTGGTGCATGAGCTTCGAAGTCTAGCAGATGAAAGCGCCGGCCTTCGTGCCGCCAATGACAACGTCAAGGGCTATGCCCCAGGTCACTACACGTGCATGTGCAATGAATGTGGAAAGCGGTTCACTGGCGCTAAGCATTCGTGGCGGTGTGAGCAGTGCGAACCTCAACCAATTCCAGAGAGAAAGTAGTTCGGAATTTCCTAATAGCTGAGTTGTGGCAAATTTTGCCATGGCTGGTGCGGCGGATATTTGGACGTTGCCCGCATTCGTCAAACAAGGTCGGTCAACACAGCAAGTTGTTTCCTGTTCTTTCGGACGAAGAGTCGCATGTTGCCGAATGTGGTTCGATCGTGAACAGCTCTTTTCACCATTTCCACCAGTTGCGGATCACGCTGAACTGCTTTCAGAACATCAATCAAAAGAAGGCGCGCGACATTACCAGTCCTGCCCGAAGCGGCTCCGTCCAGGATAATTGCCGAAGCCAACTCAAGCTCATTGAGAAGATCCCTAAACGCAGCCTCAAACTCGGATATTTCACCCGCAGCAGCCTGGTGGCTTTTAGACCCAATTCCCCTTAGCTCGTTCCGGACGTTAGTGCATATAGATAGAACTACTGCTGCGGACGAATTACGGCCATCTTTCCTCATCTGATAGAGGACGATGCCAACACCGATCACCGTTGCGATGTTGGCAAAAACCGATATCCACTCCGCCAGTTTAATCTTTTTTCCCCTGGCCAGTTGGTGCGTTGCTCTGCGACGAACTTGGGGCGGGAGCCTGCACGGGGACTTTAAGCTGGCTCGTTAGGTGCTGGGTCGATAACCCTTTCTCGACCCATCCGCCAGCAAGGTTTTTCGTCAGATGGGTTGTAGATAGGGATTCACCTACAAAAACCTTGGTCGTCTTTTCTTCGCTCATTATATTCTCCACGAAACAAAAAAACGGCGGGATTGCTCCCGCCGCCGTTACAGTCATTCATTTCTTTTTTGTGTCGCCGTATCCAGGCTTGGGAACCCGTTCGACAGTAGTGGTCGATGGTCGGCGTTTCGCTTCTTCGACCGTAATGAACTGCCCGTTGCCAGAGTCTCGACCTCTAGGAGTAGTTTTAGTCACCATAACTTGTAGTCCCGCTGGCCTTGCCAAATCAGCCTTTGGGCGCTATTTACGGTGCTGCTAGACTACCGTTTCGGGCGCGCGGATTGCTTCTCGGCAAGCCAGTCAACCGAGGCAAACACACAAAAGCACGTCGATTCGTCGACGTGCTTTTTATTTGCCCGATGCGCTCGGACATTGCAAGAAGTAAATTATTTGTTAACGGGATAACGCTAGTTATCCCCGCTTATACGCCAAAAGCCACTCAAGTCAACCGATTGCGTTAATAATAGTTAACGAGACTCCGGTGAGAATGAAAAATTTCCCTTGATGGCTATCTGCGCCGCTCGCAGCCAAAAAATATTTCACAAATCGACTACCCGTTTTCGGCACGTTCTCGGAAAGTATGTGCATCCGGCGCCTCGTCGGTATGCAGCCCTAAACACCCCTCTTTCATAAGGTGACGGCCTAATGGAAAAAGAAACCCCGGTTTTCGACCGGCGCGACACGCCGACTGCAATTTCCCTCGATGCTGGCGAATGGTCGCCCAGACGCACGCGCATGAAGCGCGGCGATGTCGTGTTGATGGAGGGCGATCCCCTACCTAAAATCTTCCTGTCAGTTGCGCCTCAAGATGAGGTGGAGAGGTTCCGCGCTAACGGCACCGCGTGGTACAAGTCGTCAAGGTACGACGGCCAAGCGGCCAATGACAATGCGGATTGGCCGCTGCAGAAGCTTTTGCGAACCGAAGGCAAGGACTACTTCCTTTCGCTCGCAGGTCGGTACCGAGACCTGCACGACACCGCTTCGCGGCCGACGCAGTTGATCGGCAAGGAATGCGAAAACCTCTTCTTCGTAGAGAACCAAGACGCGGAAGGCCGGTCAAAAGGCGTTAAGGTCGTAACGAGCAAGAAGGCGAACGCCGACACGGCGCCAACCAAGAAGACAGCTGCCGGCGAGACCACTCGCAAGCTTGCGGCACCGGTGCCGAAGAGGTGGAACGGTGACTGGCCAATCTTGGCGGCGATCGATGCAAAGCGAGAACTAGCGATCCTTCGCGCCAAGCTGGCTTATGTCCCGGCCATCCTTGAAGCTTTCGAATGGTCGGTCGTAGACGGCCTGACGCTCGATGAAGTCGGCAAGCGGCTCGGCGCAGGGAGCAAAGGAGCCAAAGGTGAGGCGCGCGCTCGGATCTTCGACGGGTTCGGGATTGTGGATCGCCATTGGCGCGCTCAGGATAGGCTGGCCGCGTAGGGGTACCCCATTTCCCCGCGCCAAAAGGTATAAGAGAGAGATTGGCTCGCAGCGATGCGGGCCTTTCGTTTTTGGGGCGGCCGTCACCGCTCTGAAGGTGGGTTGCCGCGCGCGGTGGCTCACCACCCATTCCCATCACGGTGAGCACGGATGTACTGCCACCCTGAAATCCCGACGCTGTCCCCAGCTCGGTTTGATCGCGCGCACCAGCCCTGTTTCGTCTCCTCGGCAGAACGGCTGGTGCGCATGCGGTCATTTTTTAAACACCCCGGAAATTCATTTCAAAAAATGAAAGGAGGCGACCGTGCGCAAAGCCGCGGCATGTCTTGCCCTATCTAAAACACTTGGCATTGGCCTTGGTCGCGTCACTTCATTGGCCCAGCGCGCATCTGACGCCGGTGTTCTGCCTAAGGCCCTGGGACGTACCTACCCGCCACTTTCCGCTGACCAAATGGCGCGGCTGCTTATCGCCGTCCTTGCTGACAACGGGCTCGGCACCGTAGGCGAAAGCGTCCATAAGTTTGCCCGTATCCATTCACCAACGCTCTGCATGTCGCTTGTCGAGGCCATTGCCGCTGCGTTCGATGGCGGACGGACAAACCCTTTTGCCCCGGTCATCAAGAGCATTGTGCTGCGAAATGATCTGGACAACCCCGGCGTTGATATCCTCGCGGACGTCGGCGGTCACGGCGTTCACGCCGTTTTCGGCGCAACGCAGGCAACCGGTGCTGTGAAGCAGGCCCTTGTTGCCGGCCCCGCATTCGAAGCCCTGGCGAAAGAATGGCGGGCTGCGCAATGACGTCTGAAGTTACGCGCCTGCTCGCAGAAATTCGAGAGGATGTAGCAACCAGGAAGGCACAAGTTTTGGCCAACCCCGTTGCCGCTGCATTCGAAGCAACCACCCAAAAGCACCGAACAGCCGAACAGATCGCTGCGCATCGCGATCTATACCGGCAAGCAAAGCGGCACGTCGTCGAAATCGACGCATGGAATGCCGCCAACATAGACAAACCCGCACGAACGTATCTGCCGCACATGCTGGCCTACCTCGGCGCATTCTCCTATGTCGAAAAGGACACCTGAATGACTGACAATATCGCGACCAAAATCGAGCAGCTTGGATCTGCTTTCGATACCGCAACAACTGGCCTTTCTGAGCGGATTTCTGGCCTGGAAAAGCAGTTCGCCCGCATGGACGGCCACGCGAACGACAACTTCGCCACCGGCGAGAGCCTGGCAACAGCGCTGGTCAACACGCCCGCATTCAAAGAGTTGAACGGCGGCGCCAATCGCGGCCGCGCTTATGTCGAATCTGCCGCCATCACATCCGGCAACACGACCGTCGGCACTGGTCGCTCTCAGGGCACTTCTCTTGTCCCCGCCGATCGACGCCCCGGCATTGTCACCCCCGCCCAGCGCGTTCTCACCGTCCGCGACCTCATTGCGCCAGGCAAGACCACTGCGGGCTCTATCGAATTCGTGCAGGAAACCGGCTTCACCAATAACGCGGCTCCCGTCGCCGAGACTACCCAGAAGCCCTATTCTGACATCACGTTCGACCTCAAGACTGCATCGGTTCGGACCATTGCGCACCTCTTCAAACTCTCCAAGCAGATGCTTGATGACGTCGCCGGGTTGGTCTCCTATCTGGATCTGCGCGGCACAACCGGCTTGAAGCTGGTCGAGGAGCAGCAGCTTCTGTTCGGTAGCGGCACTGGCCAGAATATCCTTGGCCTTATTCCGCAGGCGACCGAATTCGACGAGAGCCTGCGCCAGACCGGCGATACTCGCGTTGACACCATTCGCCGAGCCATCCAGCAGGTGCGTCGCGCGGAGTACACTGCGACCGGCATTGTCATGAACCCGGACGACCTGGCCGAGCTTGAGCTCACCAAGGATGCTGGTGGAAACTACATCATCGTCGATCCCGTAGAGGGCGGACAGGGCCGCATCTGGCGTCTGCCCATCGTTGATACCACGGCGATGCCAGTAGGCCAGTTCCTCGTCGGTGCCCTTGCTACCGCGGCGCAGATATTTGACCGGCAGCAGGTCACGTTCGAACTCAGCACAGAGAACGACAAAGACTTTGAGCTCAATATGGCGACGGCCCGGATCGAGGAGCGCTTGGCGCTTGCGGTCTATCGTCCTGAGTCTCTGGTCACCGGTGGCTTCGAAGCCTAAGCGCCATCTACCCAGGTAGCGTGGGTGTGAGTGGCCACGCTACCAACGGCCTGCTGCTGAGCCCCGGCGGCAGGCCACCCTTTCCACATATAAGGACTAACTAATGCCATCAGGCAAGATCATCAAGTGGATGACCGATCGCGGTTTCGGTTTCATCCAAGAAGACGGAGCGCGCGGTAGCGCCGGTGACTTCGTACACATCACCGCAATGCCAGATACTGAGGCACCACGTATTGGACAGCGCTTCGACTACGACCGCGTGACCGGCATGGATGGCCGCACCAAAGCGGTGAACGTCCGCGAGGTTACGACGTGGGGCGAGGCAGCGTACCTTTAGGTGGCAGGTATGTGGCGCAGTAAGAACCGCGCTAAGAGTGCCGACTGGCAACACCTCTATAAGCGCAAGCGCTGGCTCGACCTACGAGAACGGCAGTTGATGCAAGAGCCCCTGTGTCGGTTCTGCCTCGCAACCGAAGAGGTGACCGCCGCCGAGGTCGTCGACCACATCAAGAAGCATGAGGGCAACGAAGATCTATTCTTCGACCCCGACAATCTTCAAAGCCTTTGTCGCCATCATCATGACAGTGCCAAGCAGGCAATGGAACGCGGGCGCAAGGTTTTCGCTTGCGGTGTGGACGGATACCCCATCGAGCTAGGCTAGGGGGTGGATTCGAAGTGACCGTTCGCTCAGCCACGGAGCGGCGCGGGAATGCACTTTTAATGCAAACACAGTTTTTTGCCTCACGTGTGCGCAAACGCGCGCGCGAGAAATCATTACGTTTTTTCGCCCGATACGGGCCTACCGAAACTCTGGAAATCGCCTTTTTCGGGGACCGGCCGGGGTCATCTGCGTGCATTTTTCCAATTGAAAATATGAGCCCTAGTTCTCGGTCGGGCTTTCCTCATCCTCGTCAGGGACGGTTTCCAGATCTTTGCAAAGTGCTCTGGCCTGTTCTGCCAATGCCGCCAGCTGCGCCGTAATCTCTGCCAGCGGCAGGCCCTCAACCCGTTCTTCCATTGCATCCCTCCTGCATTTCGTCGATGACGAACGCGAATTGGTGCAGCCTGGTTCCCTGCTAGATTTTCATGCGTTGCTGCGCGAGCTCCTCGTACAGGTTACAACGCTCCGCAATTTCTTGGTAGAGTCGGCTGTATATGCCAACATTGTGTATCGCAGCAGAGAGCGCGCCTGGAGGCAACGTTTCAGGGACCAGTTCTGCCTCGAACCTTGCGTAGTCAAAAAGACAGGAACAGCGGGCATAAACCTCTAGGGCATCTATTAGGTGAGATTCCATCGTGCTTTTGGACGGCGATTGCCCGCCAGCTTTATCTCGCGCTGTGCCGCGCAACCTCGCGCTCTGAACCTGAAGCTTCGACGCGAGTTTTGCGAAAACCATACCTGCGGCATGATCGCTCAACTCAACCATCTCCTTCAATACAGCAACCGGCGTGTCTGGAACTGAAGGGTACACGGGAAGCACAATATCTTGTGGCAATCGATCTTCACCGCATCGGAGAAGCAGATCGTGGGTCAGCTGGGCGCACGTGGTCGAGTAGTCACATAAATTGCTCAAGGAAAGCGACAAAACGGAACGAGCTGCCTGCAATTTTGCGAGCCGCCTCTCGTCTTCTAGCGACCGCTCCTGCTCAATCTGATCTCTCACCGCCCTAACGCTGACATAGGCAGCCGCCACTGCCGCCAGACCGGTGACAAGGGTTGTATCGATCCAACCCAAGCGGCCTACTTTGCTCATCGCATCGCCAATCATAACCGGCCATGATCGCTCATCTAGCGCGATCTCGCGCCCGACAGCGAACAGCAGCAATCCAACAAGAAACCCAACAGCAGCGGCGACCGATTTTTTCATCCTCCCATGAAGCGCTCAATCCTGAGTCGCGTCGATGCAACCCGCCTAAAATCCACAAGGAAAATCAAAATGACCACAGCACAACCCTTTGCAATCATCGAAGCAGACTTCGCCGACGGCACGTACAAATTCGCCCTAACCTGGGATCTGGCAAGTGAATGGGAGAAAACAACAGATCGCTCAATGTATGCGACGCTGCTTCACGCTGTCCGCACTGGCATCGTCAATCTCCATGACGCACGCGAAATTCTGCGACTCGGCCTAATCGGCGGCGGCATGACCCCTACAGACGCGCTGCGCTTGGTTCGGACCTACGTTGAGAATCGACCCGCGGCTGAAAATTTTCCGTTGGTGGTTCGGGTGATGGATGCCGCATTCCACGGCAAGGGTGTGCCCGATCCGGATGAAGGAAAGCCCATCGAAAGCGCCGGCGCCGTCGATGGCTAAAGTCCAGGGCTGGGACCGCTTAAAGCGCCGTCTCGAAAGAATACCCAAGGCCGTGCGCGAGCAGACCCAGCCCGCCATAACGTCTGCCGCACAAGATGTGGCGGACGTTATGAAGGCGCTGGCACCAGTCGACGACGGCGACCTCAAGGACAGCATTGTAGTCACCGCAGGCGGGCAAAGAACGCCGCCCCATAGTCAGCCAGGCGGCGCAACAACTGTGCCTGAAAACGCGGCGATGATTACGGCCGGCAACTCCAAGGTACGCCACGCGCACCTCGTCGAGTTTGGCACGCGAGCCCACATCAATGGGGGCCAGTTTGCCGGAACAAAAAACCCCGGCAGCAGGGCTCAGCCTTACTTCTTCTCGGGGTTCAGGCTGGCGCAGAAAAAAGCAGCAGCCAAGATCAAACGCGCGATGTCCAAAGCCGTTAGGAGCAAGAAAAAATGAGCGTAGAGTACGAACGGCTTGCCGTGTTGCTTGAAGCGCGCGTCAGCGACTTCGAAAGAAAGATCGCCAGTGCCACGCGTAATGCGGAGCGCAATTTCAAGCGCGTCGAAACCACTTCCGCCAGAATGCAGGCCCGCCTGAATTCGACCTATTCGGGGATCGCTGCCAGTGCGGCGAAAGCCTTCGCTCTTATCGGTGGCGCCCAGGGCTTTCGCCAGCTATCGGACAGCGGAACGCGCATCACCAACTCCCTGAAGGTAGCGGGCCTCGCCGGCGAAGAACTTGAAGGCGTGTATCAGAAGCTTTTCACGGCGGCGCAGAAGAATGCCGCGCCGCTCGAAACACTGGTGCAGTTGTACGGCCGCGTGTCACTGGTGCAAAAAGAACTGGGCGTCTCGTCCGACGAGATCATCAGCCTTTCCAGCAACGTTGCTCTTGCGCTGCGCGCGTCTGGCCAGTCCAGCCAAGAAGCGTCCGGCGCGCTATTGCAGCTTTCGCAGGCCCTAGGCGCCGGCGTGGTTCGCGCTGAGGAATTCAATTCGATCCTCGAAGGCGCACCGACTATCCTGCAGGCCGCTGCCGCTGGTATCAAGCAGGCCGAGGGATCGGTCGCGAAACTTCGCCAGATCATGCTGGACGGAAAGCTTTCCTCAAAGGCATTCTTCGACGGCATTAATGCTGGCGCCCCCGTGCTTGAGCAGAAAGTTGCCGGTGCGGTACTGACGGTCGACCAAAGACTTGAGAACCTTCGCACCGCCCTGACGAACTCTGTCCGCAGGTTCAACGAATCCACGCAGGCTGCGAACACGTTCGGCGGCGCGATCGACAACATGGCGAACTTCGTCAACAGCGTCGACATGGATGGCCTGGCTTCCGATATTCAGTACATCATTGATAAGCTGAATACTGGTGCTGATGCCGCACAGAACCTTGGCGTGCAGATCGGTAAACTTATACCAAGGCCCGATGAAATTGACTCACGGGATTCCGTTTTCGGGCAAATCATGATTCAACATGGCGGAAGGAGATTTCGCCATGGGAACGGCCCTCAA
>NZ_JBNWCP010000008.1:0-259317 GCF_053522345.1 Agrobacterium sp. 22-226-1 | reverse complement strand
TAGCCCCCGCTGAAAACACGCAGGGCAAGGTTCAAACATGGGTCAATTCTCGATGGAAATATCCTGGGCTACCGGGTCAGTTCTCAGTGGAAATCAACACTTTGAGCGCGAGCAGGTTGTCGCCATGGATCAGGATGTTGTCGAAGATGTCGTTGTCGGTTACGTGCGCCTTGGCGTGGTAGGATATACTTTCGTCCTCCAGCAGGATGCGCGGCTCCAGGTGCGGGCGTTCGTTCTTGCCGATCCAAGTCAGTTCCAGCCGTTGTTTCCGCCCGCTCATGACGCCATCCTTTCTTCTCGTTTTTGTTGGTACTCGTAGGATTCCAGCAGGAACTCGCAGAGCGTGAAGGCCACATTGACTGCAAGCCGCGCATGGTGAGGCGCTGGGTTGTACTTCCGGGCGTGCCGGTCGCTGGCCTTGTTGGCAAGCTCGAACAGGCCGCCGATCTGGCGTTGCAGCCCCTCTAGGATGGCTTTCAGGTAGCTTTCCAAGGAGTCGTTCTTCGGCACGAGATGCAGCGGTTCGGCAAGGAGCTTGTAGAGCGCACGAATGTCGCCCTCGTTCTCGTTGAAGGCGGTCCCGGTTTTGCGAAGGAGCTGTTTCAGGAACTCCTCGACCAGCGTGTAGGCGCTGGCGATGGCCCCGGCATGGTCGCCTGCTTCGATCTTTTGCCGCGCCTTTGCGATGTGCTCAGTGATCGATTCCTCTGACAATTTGATAAGTGAAGGCGAGGCGACGATTGCTGAGCGAAGGGACCGGACAACAAAATATGGCTCAGTTTCAGCAGTATCTCCGGCCATGCGGAGATACCGTTCCTCGACGACAACCTCGTAGCCATCGCGTTTGAGGAATGTATTGAGGTGAGCGCCCGCGTGCTGTGGGTCGAGTCCATCTTCCCCCCAGAAATCGAGTGCGTTGCAGATTATACGGTTCATCTGCTCCGTGCCGTTGAATTTCTCCAGCTTCTCCTTTGTGTAGGCAAAACGAGAGGGCGCGCCGGAGCTGGGATGCAAGTCCCGCTCGCCAAAATCCCGGAAGAAGTCCGTAATCTTACCGAGCGTTCGGTAGGGAGAGAGCTTAGTGGCCGAGCCACGCGGCCCGTCTCCCGTAATGATCTCCGCTAACGCGGTTATCGTCCGATGCGAGATGTTCATGCCACCTCCCACCGGATGGTGAACAGGTCCGTCAGGGCAGGTTCGAGTTTCAGGCTTTCCTGAATCTGGTCGAGCATGGCCTCGACCTCGGCGCGGATGGTGGCGCGGCGGTCGAAGAACTCGGCTTTCAGCTTGTCGCGCTTGCCTTCAAGCCCGCTGATGCGGCGCTTCTCGGCCACCTTGTCAGCCATCGCCAGATTGGAGCCGCGCATCGCCTTCTTGGCCTCGCGGATTTCTGTTTCGACGGTTTTGATTTCCGTCTCGAAGGCCCGTTCCAGGTCCGCTGCGTAGTCGTCGAGCTTTTCGCTTTCAAGGTCGAGCCACTCGGCGTTCTGCTGCTCGGCCTCGTTGAGCAACGCTTTACGCCGCTCTGCCTCGGCCGCCTTCAACTGTTCTTCGGGTGCGGCGCCGTCCACGGGCTCGTTCTTCGCAGGCACATGGAACAGGCGCTCGAAGGTTTCAGTGTGGACGGTGGTGCCGTCGTCGGCGACGACGGAAAGCACCAGATACTCGCGGGTGATCTTGGGCGTCTCGATGTGGAGCTTGCCGACTCGCGCCCATCCGGCCTTGCCGCGCAATTGCTCCACGTCGGCCAGCCGTCCGCCAGGATAGGCGGCAAGATCGAAGCGCAGGCAGGATGGCGCATCGAAGCGGCGTCCCTTGGCACTGTTGACCAGACTGGTCGCCAGCGTGCCCTCCAGAAGGCGGAAGAATTTCCAGCCCTTCTCGTCGGCCAGCGGCCATTCAGTGGTAAAGGTTTCGCCGCGATAATCGAAGCGGCGCTCATTGTCGGGGTGGAAACGCGCGTCGGGAAGCTCGGCGCGCGCCACGTAAAGAAGCTGGCGCTCGAACTCGGAGAGGCGCTGGACGATTTCCTGATCGCGGGCTTTCAGGCGGTCGATCACCCGTTCGTCCATATTCTCCAGAAGCCGCCGCCGCGCGTCGAGCACCTGCTCGTTGATCTGCGCTTGAAGCTCGTCTTGGAGCTGGTCGAAGGCCATGTTGATCTGCGCCTCGTCGCGGGCGCTTTGCACGATCTCGAAGATGCGCCGCTCGATGTCCACGCCGCGCTCGATCACGCCCAGCACTTCGTCGCTCGCGCCGAACACTCCCTTGAACAGGTTGAACTTCTCGTCGAGAAGCTGATGCACCCGCCGTTCGGCGTGGTTTTTCAGGTTGAGGAAATTGACGACGGTGACGTCGATTTTCTGGCCGTAGCGGTGGCAGCGGCCAATGCGCTGCTCCACCCGCTGCGGGTTCCACGGCAGGTCGAAATTGATGAGCAGCGAGCAGAATTGTAGGTTGATGCCTTCCGCGCCGGATTCGGTGGCGATCAGGATGCTCTTGCCATCTTTGAAGGCTTCGACGATGGCGGCTTTCATGTCGGCGGTTTTCGAGCCGGATACGGCGTCGGAGCCTTTATGGCGCGCCAGCCAGTCCTGATAGATCGCCTTGCTGGCGGGATCGTTGTTCTGGCCATTGAGCAGGGCGACGTCGTTGCTGTAGCCGTTGGCGGCGAGAAGCTCGGCGAGATACCCTTGGGTACGCACTGACTCGGTGAAGATCACCGCCTTGCGCTGGCCGCCCTTGGCGACGATTTCATCGAGGACTTTCGGTAGCGCCTTGACCAGTTCCAAGCCCTTGGCGTTCTGGCCGATGACGAGCGCCAGCGTGCGGTAGCCCTCAAGCTCGGCGATTTCGGCTTCCAGCTTCTTGGGGTCGATAAGCGGCTCGGCGTCCGTGTCCTCGCTATCCCCAAGCTCCTCGGCGTCCTCGTCGATCACGTCGTAGTCGGCGACGGTTTCAATATCGACCGGCCGCATCTGCTTGAGGCGGTCGATGATCTTGGTGAGGGTTTCGGCGACCGCGAAGGTGGATGACCCGAGGATTTTCCGCACCACCATCGTCACAAGCTGGTTGGGCTTGTTTCCGAAAGCGATGGTGTCGGTGCGTTGCAGATAGGCCGACACCCCAGTGTAGAGGCGCATTTCGTCCGGTGAGGGATCGAACTGCACGGTAAACGGACGGCGTTCGGTGTAGCGGATGAGGCCCGCCTGCTGGACCTGGCGGCGCAGCGTGCGCTTGCAAATCGGCTCCAGCCGTTTGCGCAGGAACACGAGGCCGTTCCTTGCGCCCGGCCCCGCCACATACTGGCTGCGGAACGAGGCTTCATCGCCGAAGTGGCGCTCGTCCACGACGGAGACGAGGCCATAAAGCTCCATAAGGGAGTTTTGTAGCGGCGTGGCCGTCAGCAGCACCTTGAAGGAGGATTTGGTGGCGTCGCGCAGTCGCTTGGCGCGCGTCGAGCCGTCCTTCTTATAGACGTTTCGCAGACGATGCGCTTCGTCGAACACGACCAAATCCCAGCCGCCGCGCGCGATTTCGGAGTCCTTGAGAGCGGCGAACTCGTAGGACGTGATGACGATTTTGTCCTTCTGGTCGAAGGGGCGGGCCACGCCTGCCTTGCGCGCCTCATTGTAGGTCTTGCTCTCCACGATGACGGAAGGCAGCGAGAACTTGTCGTAAAGCTCCTGGCTCCATTGCTTGCGCAGCGAGGCGGGCACGATCAGCAGGATGCGGCGGCGGCGCTCTGCCCAACGCTGGGCGATGACCAGGCTGGCCTCGATGGTCTTGCCGAGTCCGACCTCATCGGCCAGCAGCACCCCCTTGGAGAGCGGCGACGCCAGCGCGAACAGGGCGGCGTCCACCTGGTGCGGGTTCATATCGACGCGAGCGGTGGAAAGCGACTGCGCGAGGGCGTCCTCGCCTGTGCCCTCCAACGTCAGGCGATGCGCGAAGAAGGCTGCCTGCTGTGGGGAGTAGTAGGCCGACGCGAGTGTCGCGCGGCCTTGGGACCTCGTTTCTGGTTCCGTTTCGGGTCGAGGCCCTTCATTGGCTGGAGCCGCTCCCTTTTCGATCCAACGAGTGATGGTCGCGCGATCAAAGCGCCAGGATCCGCCGACCTTGACTCCGGGAATCTTGGCGTCGGCGGCCAGCTTGTAGACCGTCTTCTCGTTGATCTTGAGGAGATCCGCGACCTCCCGGATTGTCAGAATATTTTCCAGCATGTCGGAATGATGCCGCGATTCCTTGCCGACAGCAAGAGAAAATTGGAGAAAATTGGAGAAGTTGGTGCGAAAGCGCCCCACCCGAAGGCGGGGCGCAATGACGAAGGATCAATCGGTTACGATCCTGCCCGCGTCGCGTGCGCGCTTCGCATAAAGGCTCAGCCGATATTCGGCGGTGAAATACAGGTCGCGTTCGATCGGCAGGCCGAGCTTGCCACGCACGGACTGGATCTCAGACAGGCTGACGTAGCCGAGTTCCGGTTCGCCCAAGCCGAGATCGCAGAGACCGAACAGACGGTCGGGGTCGGCGGGATCGACTTCGGTGATGAGCCATGTTGCGCCGGCATTGGGCGTGAAGAGCTTGACGATGGGGCGTGGGTCGATGTCCTCGCCGGCGGCGCTGCGCGCGCCGTTTGCGAGGAGTTGGGCGAGTTGGCTTTCGGTGATGAGCGGTTCGGCCATGATTGCCTCCATTCGGTGTCACCCTCCAATCGAGGGCGAGGAGGCGTCAGGCCGACGCAATCGAGCGCCGCTGTCAGGCCCAACACGGTTTGGCGCGGGCCGGGCTTGACTGCGCCGCGGCGGCGGCCAGCATTCCGATAGTCCTCGTCGGGAAGGACATGAAAGGAGGCAAGCTGACCAATGCCGAGACCGGAGATCAGCAAGCCCCAATTCTCGCAAAAGGAGGGCCTTAGATAGCTATGGAGTAGACATAGTTCTCATCATCACCCGGTGCGGCGCGCCAAATACCACCGACTACCCTCTAGGGCCGTCGATAACCGCCGAATGTGCGCCCGTGCAAAGAACGCGAACGACCACCGCACGAAAAAGTGTGGAAACGGGGGCGTTTGGCGATGAAAAAGTTTGAAACGTTTCTGGTCGAATAGTCGATTTTGACCCTGCGCAAATGTGGGATATGGGTTTTGGACGACCGCTATGCACGCGCATGTCAGCCGTGCTCCGGCCGCCCACTACCCTAAGACTGCACTTAATCTCAGGCGACCTCGTGCAGGGTAGAGTGATCAACCGGCTCCATGATCCGCACGCAGCCACGAGAGGCCAGTACAGCGGTGACCGTGCCCTACAGGTGTGGGGCCCGCCGGCTGGAAACTGGTCCATGCTTCAAGCCTAATCGGCTTCCTTCCGCGTCACGTGTCCTTCGTGCTGGGGCAGTGCGTCTGTGATGGTGAACCAGGGCGCTTTCGAGCCGACGAAGATGTGGTCCGTCGGTGAAGTCGACGGAGCATCGATCAGCGTCCCCATCGTGACGTGAACGAACCCTCCGTCAACGCGAGAGAACAGCAGGGGACCGCATGTTTTGCAATGCTCATCGTTGAACTGGCCTTTCGCGAATGAGGAGATTTCCCTTTCACCCCGAATGACAGTGAGTTCTTCGCCGTGAATGCGGGCGAATGCCTTGAACGCGGACCCCGTTGTGCGGCGACAAGCTCCACAATGACAGTTTGCTGCGAAGATGAACGCGTCGGTGACCTGATAGCAGACTTTTTGGCATAAGCAGCTCCCCAGCAATCGGCGCTTACGGTTCTTCCCGCTCATCTCTTTCTCCGCAGTCGTGATCATTGACTCCTCGCAGACGGCTGCGTCGCTGCGACCGCCAGCCAATGGTCATCGGTCCTAACCCGAGATCGATACCTTGGCTATGAAGGCAAGGACCATCGCGTTGAATTCGTCCGAACGCTGTAGCGGCGCAAAGTGACTAACGCCGGGCAAAATGATTAATTCCGCCCCCGGAATAGCGTCAGCCAGGTAGTTGGCATGCTCTCGCTTGATGAATTCGTCATGCTCGCCGAGCGCGACGATCACCGGCACCTCGATAGCGCCAAGGTCCTCTTTGGTATAGTTCGGCTGGGTTCGCATCATCAGCCCCACCGCGCTGACGAACCGGTCGAAGTCGGCTGGCGTGGTGGAGAGCATGGCGTAGTCTTTCCTGTGTCGACTGAAGCAGCGATCGAGAAGCGGACTCGGTTCGATCTGCTTTGTGCCACCAGGATCCATGTTGCAGGCAAAAAAGAAGACGCCTGCCACGCGTGCTGGTGCCTTGGAGGCAAGTACCAGAGCGACGCAGGCACCGTCACTCCAGCCGACGAAGGCAGCCTTGTCGAGCGAAAGGTGGTCCATCACAGCCACGACGTCAGAAGCCATGAGTTCATAAGAATATGGCCTATCATCGCGGGTGCTGCGGCCATGCCCGCGACTGTCGATCGTCACGACGCGGTGGCCCGCTGCTACCAAGGCCGGCACCTGATATCCCCAATTGCCGCTGTGGCCGAGTCCGCCGTGCAACAGGATGACGGGAGGACCACTGCCAAATGACGCATACCAGATCAGCGCTCCGTCATGCTCCACGCGATCCTCTCGATCGGGAGCGGGGAGAAGGACGGCTCCATGCTCGGCAAACCGGGTAAGGTCGTCGTCATATAAACTCATATCGAATTCCGTGTTTTCGAGAGTTATGCGCGCTATACCATTGACAAATACCGACCGTAAGGTATGAATATTTACATGTCAAGGCCAACCAAACATGCTCCCGAGCGCGGTGATGCCCGAGCCCGGCTCCTGAAAGCTGCAAGCGACACCATCCGCGCCAAAGGCTTCGCCTCGGCGAGCATTGATGATCTTTGCAAGGCGGCTGAGGTAACCAAAGGAGCATTCTTCCACAGCTTCGGCAGCAAGGAAGCCCTGGGAGTTGCAGCTGCGGAATTTTGGAGCAGAACCACCTCGGACTTTTTCGCCGCGGCTCCCTATCATCACCCTCCCGACGCGTTGGGGCGGGTGCTTGCCTATGTCGCTTTTCGCAGAGCGATCATCACGGAGAATCTTGCGGAGTCCAGCTGTCTGGTCGGAACGATGGCTCAAGAGACCTACATGACCTTCCCCAGCATCCGCGATGCGTGCGGAGCCAGCATGTTCGGTCATGCATCGACGCTAGAGGCCGACATTGAACTGGCCCGCCATCAGCGCGGTGTTACGGACGATTGGACTGCCGAAAGTTTGGCTCGATACACGCAGACTGTTATCCAAGGAGGATTTGTCCTTGCGAAGGCGGGGAATGACGCGGAGCTGGCGCGCGAAAGTCTTGCTCATTTGGAGCGGTATATTCGGCTTCTGTTTCGCGTTGCGGAGGAAGGGACGTGAGCGAGATCGATCAGAGCGCGATCATCATCACCCGGCGCGGCGCGCCATTTCTCGGGGGCTTCAGCGTTTCACACTACCCCTGAAACAATCACAGGAAACATATCGAGGGTAAGCTTCAAGAGCCCCGGATGAAACGATCCGGCTCGGGCTGCGTCAAAAAGACCCTGCCCGCGTGCATGAATTGGCGTTGTTGAAGCAACAGTTTTGAGGTAGCCCTGTCCTCGATAGATTGTATCAAGCAACAGACTGGAAATGCTCAAATGATGGATTGGGATTGGGTAGATTTGTTCCCCTTGGTCTTCTTTCCGTTCAAGATTATCGTGTTGGGCACGGGCATGTTCTTCGCCATCAAGTGGCATCACGATCAGGCGAAGAAGGAAAAGGGCCCCAGCGGACCGTAAGTACCCGCCGGTCGGGCAGCGAAAATTTCAGATTTCAGCAGGTGGATGTTTTCGCGCGTGAACCGGTGCCGGGGAACCCCATGGCGATGGTTGCCGATGCGGATGATTTAGCCGTCGCGAAGATGTTGCGTTTCGCACGGTGGACATCGATTTTGCCAGAACGGCTTTCGATTGCGCCGCATCGTCGTTGAACGCCGGCGGGGATGCCTCCCCGCCGAAACGCATGTTGGAAACGGATCGCCGCTCAGAACTCCTGCCAGTCGCCCTTCGTATCGACGGCGGCGTTGCCCGAAAACGCCGAGGCGATCTTGCGGCCCAGCGCGCGGACCGGGGACGCCACATATCTGTCGTTACCGCCGGCGCTGCGGACCGGCGCAGGCTGGCTCTTTGGCTGATGGGCGCCGTCGGCAAGCCGGAACTGGGAGAGCAGCTGGTTGAGAGACGCCACTTCCTTGGCGAGGCTGTGGCTTGCGGCATTGGTTTCTTCCACCATGGCCGCATTTTTCTGCGTGTCCTGGTCCATCTGGTTGACAGCCGTGTTGATCTGCTGCAGTCCGGAAGACTGTTCCTGCGCGGCCTCCACGATGGAGACGACGTGCCGGTTGATTTCCTGCACTTCCGAAACGATGGTCGCCAGCGCCCTGCCGGTGTCGCCCACCAGCTGAACGCCCTGCTGCACCTGATCGTTCGAGGTGGTGATCAGCGCCTTGATCTCCTTGGCGGCATGGGCGGAGCGCTGGGCAAGCTCGCGCACTTCCTGTGCGACGACGGCAAAACCCTTGCCGGCCTCGCCCGCACGCGCGGCTTCCACGCCGGCATTCAGCGCCAGAAGGTTGGTCTGAAAGGCGATTTCGTCGATGACGCCGATAATGTTGCTGATCTCATTGGCGGATTTCGCAATCTGCTCCATGGCGACGACGGCGCGGCGCACCACATCGCCGGATTGTTCGGCGCCCGCCTTGGCACGGCTGACGATCAGGCCCGCCTCCTGCGCACGCTTGGTGGAATCCCTGACCGTCGTGGTGATTTCTTCCAGAGCGGCGGCGGTTTCCTCCACGGCCGCAGCCTGCTGCTCGGTGCGCTTGGCCAGATCATCGGCGGCAGATTTGATCTCGTCCGCACCCGCGCCGATGCCGCTGGCGTTCTCAGCCACCTTGGTCAGAGCCGCCTGCAGCTTTTCGGCAGACATGTTGAAATCGTTGCGAACGGCGTCGAGCGTGGCGGTGAACGGCTGACCGATGCGATAGGAAACATCGCCTTCCGAAAGCTTCGCGAGACCGGCTGCGAGATTGTCGACGGCGAACTTGACGTCGGCCGCTTCCCTTGCCTTTTGCTGCTCGCGCTCCATCCGGTCTTTCTCCGAGAGGCTGCGATTGGCTTCGGTTTCCTGTTCGAGACGAATGCGCTCGATGGCGTTTTCGCGGAAGACCTGCACGGCCTTCGCCATCTGGCCCACTTCATCCCGGCGCGCCATGCCGTCGATTTCCGTCGCCGTCTCGCCGCCGGCAAGCGACACCATGCGCTCGCGCAGGCGGGCGATAGGGGTTGTGATGCCGCGGGACGCCACGAACAGCGCCAGAATGATGCCGGCCGTAAAAGCGATGCCGACAACCAACAGCGAGGTGAAGATGGTCGAATTGGTCTGGTCCGTCAGTTCGTCGCTTCGCTCGCCGACGCCCTTGGCGAGCTTGTCCAGCAGCGCCGTCAGGGCAACCGAAGTCGCCTGAATGGAGGCGTCCGCCTTGAGCAGCTGGGCAGCGGATTCTTCATTACGGTTTGCCATACCAAGTTCGACAGCCTTGTCCGTCATGGCGGTTATGGCCTGCGACTGCGCAACGAAGGCGTCCATGGCGGCGGACTCTTCGGGAAAAACAGTCTTCACATTATTGAAACGCTGCAGGAGCGCGCCCTTGCTGTCACTGTAGGCCTGCTTGGCGGCCTTTATCTCCGCCCCGTTCGCGTCATAAGCCATGACCTGATAGGCGCCATAAGCCAGGGCAACCAGATTTCGGTTGGCACGCGCAAGCTCCACCAGAGCGGCGTTGTCGTTGGTGATAAAGAGCGAGTAGGTCGTGTCCGCTTCCTTGTAGCGGGTGGACATGAAGGCGGCGGCGCCAAGGCCGACGATGCAGAGCGGGAGAATGAGCGACAGGATTTTGGTGCGGATACTGGCGTTTTGAAGAAAAGACACGGAAAGCCTCACGTCATTGAAAAAACCGCTCCTTCCCCGTGCCGGAGGTGTTTGGCAAGACTGACATTGCACGTCGAACGCCCCGATCATCGAGACTTCGCTAGCCACATCATAGGCTCTGGCCGCATCTGCATCATGCATGCGCCGCAGAAAGCTGCCCGTCCCTTCAAATACGGGGAGGCCGCTCACCACGGTTGGCGCGGTGGCCCGCCAGCAGGCGGGACGCCAAGCCGAATTGCCGGAAAAAGGCGGAAGCATGTAAACTTTCAGCCGTCTCATCCGGTTTATTTTCCAATACAATGATTATAGTCAAAAACTTTATAATTCCTTCACGACGGCGGGCAAAGCACGGATGTTTTTGCCCGGGAGACCCGCCGTCCACCGCCCGGCACGAAAGGCCGGCCCTTCGCAGGCCGCACATCGCTGCAAAATGGCGGTCACGCTGGCCCCGCGCGCCAGCGTCCCGGCCAGATTGAAAATCCAGATGGCGTATCCCGCAATGCTGCCGGACAACATCCGAAGCGTCGGCAGAACGTGGCGTCAAAAGTGATGCCGGGCGTTCAGGCGGCCGCGCGCCGCAGCGCTGTCGCAACCGTGTGGATATGCGCCGCACCAATGCCGCAGCAGCCGCCGATCATGGTCGCGCCCGCATCCGCCCAGGAGCAGGCAAAACGGGAATAGACATCGCCGGTCAGATCGGCGCGCGTGCCATGCAGCCCTTCATTGGCGGCGGAATCGCCCTGTTCGCCTTCGAAGGCATTGGCGTAGACGCCGATTTCCAGCGACACAGTCTTTTCCGCGAAGACGGCGGCGGCCGTCTCGACGGCGGCCTTCATGACTTCCGGCTTGCTGCAATTGAACAGAAGGGCGGCGGCACCCGATTGCGCCGCCCATTCGGCGGCGGCCCTGACCGTTTCACCGGAGCGAAGCGCAGGCTCGCCGCCGGCCGCAGCCGCATCGTCGTTAAGCGTGAAGGAAATCCAGAACGGTTTGCCGGTCGCGGCAACGGCCTCGCGCACCGCTTCGCCCTCGGCTATCAGGCTGAGCGTCTCGCCGAGCCAGACATCGACATGAGGCGCAAGATTGTCGACCAGCACCTTCAGATAGGCCTGCACCCGGCCCGCATCGAAATTCTGCGGCTCATAGGAACCGAAGATCGGCGGCAGCGAACCCGCCACCAGCACCTTGCGGCCGGAAGCATCCGCCGCCTCGCGCGCCAGCCTGCCCGAAAGGGCGATCAGCGATGCGCCATCCTTCTGGAAACGCTCTTCGCCGATGTGGAAGGGCACCAGCGCATAAGAATTGGTGGTGACGACATCGGCGCCGGCTTCGATGAATTCCGCATGCACCTGCCGAACGATATCGGGCGCGTCGATAAGCGCCAGCGCCGACCATTCCGGCTGTTTCAGCTCTGCCCCGAGCCGCTGCAATTCGCGGCTCATGCCGCCGTCGAGGATACGGATTGTGCTCATGGTCATACTCCCTGAATGTTTATCGCCTGACCGGCACCTGCTGTTCGACAAGGCCGAAACAGCGGGCGATGATGGCGGTGAGAATGAGATAAAAGACGGTGACGACGACCAGCGGTTCATAGACCAGAAGCGTATCCTGCCGCACCTTGTAGGCGACGGCGTAGAGGTCCATCACCGTCACGGTGAAAGCAAGCGGCGTGGCTTTAAGCTGCATCACCACCTCGCCGGCAATGGTCGGCAGCGCGATGCGGATGGCGCGCGGCAGCCAGATCCGGCGAATGAGGGTGAAACGGCCCATGCCGAACGCCCTGCCCGCCTCCAGCTCGCCTTTCGGCACCGCCAGCAGCGCGCCGCGCAGAACTTCCGCCTCATAGGCCGCATAATTCAGCGTGAAGCTGACGGCCGCAAAGAAGAACCCTTCGCGCAGCACCGGCCACATGAAGCTCTGGCGCAGGCCGGGGATCATCGGCAGAAGCGAGCCGACACCGTAATAAAGCAGCCAGAGCTGGATGAGCAGCGGCGTGCCCCGGAAGAAGGTGCAATAGGCCCGCGCCAGGATTTTCGTCACCCGCCCGCCGCTCACCTGCGCAAACGCAAGCCCGATGGCGAGGAGAAACCCGATGCTGACGGAGATGACGAGCAGCGCCACCGTCTGCCATGCACCCGAAAGAAGCAGCGGCCAATATTTCGCGACCCAAGAAAAATCCATGCCGTCCCCTCCTCAGGCCAGGGCCGGCTGGCCGCGCCGCACGCTGCGTTCGATCAGCGAAAAAACGAGGTTCGAAACAAGCGTGATGGCAAGGTAAAGCAGGGCGGCGGCAAGGAAGAACAGGAAATATTGCTTGGTGCTGGCCCCGGCGAGACGCGTCGCCAGCGCCAGTTCCTGATAACCGACGACCGCCACCAGGGCGCTGTCCTTGGTCACCGCAAGCCAGAGATTGCCGAGCCCCGGCAAGGCGTTCGGCAAAAGCGCCGGCAAGACCACCCGGCGGAACCGTAAGGCCGGCGACATGCCGAAAGCGCGCGCCGCCTCGATCTGGCCGCTCGGAATGGCAAGGATCGCCCCGCGCAGCACCTCGGTCATATAGGCCCCCTGCACGAAACCCAGAACCGCAACGGCAGCGACGAAACCGTTCACCTCCAGCGGCGGCATGCCGGCCAGCAGCAGCAGCCGGTTGAGGCCGTCCGTACCGGCATAATAAAGCCCGACGATGAGGATCAGCTCGGGAACGGCGCGGATCGCGGTGGTATAGAGGTTGAGCAGCAGGCCAAGAGGCCTGTTGCCCGAAAGCTTGCCAAGCGCCCCGGCCATGCCAATGGCAAGGCCGATCAGATAGGCGCCGGCGGAAATGGCGAGCGTCGATGCCGCACCCTTCAACAGGGTGCCGCCCCATCCCGGAGGATAGGGAGACAGAAGTTGCAACGTGGTTTCAAGGCTTGCCATATGCGTGACCGATCAGACCGAATTACTGCCCGTAAATATTGAAGCTGAAATACTTCCTGGTGATCTCGTCATATTTGCCGCTGGCGCGCACGGCGGCGATTGCCGCATTCAGCTTGGCCTTGAGTTCGGTGTCTTCCTTGCGCAGGCCGCCCGAAACGCCGAGACCGAGGATTTCCTTGTCGTCGGCGACATCGCCCATGTCGGCGCAGCAATCCTTGCCCGCATCGCTCTTCACGAAAGCGTCGAGAACGATGGAGTCGCCGAAGACGTAGTCGATACGGCCGGCCGCGAGATCCTGAAACGCCTCGTCCAGCGTCTGATAGGTCTTCTCATCGGCGACACCGGCGAAATATTTCTTGTAATATTCGGACTGGATAGTGGCCACCTGAATGCCGATGGTCTTGCCCTTGACGTCCTCGGCCGTCGCACCCGCCTTTTCGCCCTTGGCGCCAATCAGCTTGCTCGGTGTGTTGTAATATTTATCGGTGAAATCGATGATCTTCTGACGCTCTTCCGTGTTCGACATGGATGACCAGATAACGTCGAATTTCTTCGTCTGCAGCGCCGGGATGAGGCCATCCCAGGAGAGTTCCACGATCGAGCATTTTTCCTTCATTTCCGCGCAGACGGCGTCCATGAGGTCGATTTCCCAGCCCTGCCACTTGCCGCTGGCATCCTTGGCGAAGAAGGGCGGGTAGGCCTCGTTCATAATGCCGAAGCGCACCTCGGCGCTGGCCGTGAAGGCGGAAAACGCAAATGCCGTTCCGGCAAGCAGCGTGGCGAAGAATTTCATTCAAGTCTCTCCTGTTAAAACGGACTGTCGGGCAAAAGGGTCAATTGGCAAGCGCGCCGGTAAATTCCCGGCATCGGGCGCTCAAGGGGTTTCCGAACACCTGCGCCGGCGGCCCCGCCTCCTCCACCCGGCCCTGATGCAGAAACACGACCTGCGAGGATACATCGCGCGCAAAGCGCATTTCGTGGGTGACGAGCAGCATGGTGCGGCCTTCCTCGGCCAGATCGCGAATGACCTTCAGAACCTCGCCCACCAGTTCGGGATCGAGCGCCGAAGTGGGTTCGTCGAACAGCATCACCGCCGGCTCCATGCAGAGCGCGCGCGCAATGGCGGCGCGCTGCTGCTGCCCGCCGGACAGGAATGCCGGATAGGCGTTTTTCTTGTCATAAAGCCCGACCTTGTTCAGCAGGGCTTCGGCTTTTTCGACCGCCTCCTGCCGCCTGACGCCGAGAACATGAACGGGCGCCTCGATGACGTTTTCGAGAACGGTGCGATGGGCCCAGAGATTGAAATTCTGGAACACCATGCCAAGGCCGGTGCGCAGTTTTTCCACCTGCCGCCAGCTTTTCGGCACGGCCTTGCCGTCGCGGCCGGTTTTCGTGGCGATTTCCTCGCCATTGACGATGACGCGGCCGCGATCCGGCGTTTCGAGGAAATTCATGCAGCGCAGAAAGGTGCTTTTGCCGGAACCGGAGGAACCGATGATCGAGATGACATCGCCCTTGTGGGCTTGCAGCGAAACGCCCTTCAAAACCTCATGCGTGCCGAAGCTCTTGTGGATGTCATCCGCCTCGAGCGCGCAGGCGCCTGTATCTGCCATCGATTGACCTAGCCGATCCGTTTTTTGAGTGCCGCCGCGCCAATAGCCGGGGTTTCGCGGTGCGACGTGCACAATAACAAAGACTTGAGCCGCGCATGTTTAGCGAAAATAGCCGCAGACGCGCGCAACAATCGGCTCTTTTACATATTTGCAACGAAAAATCATTTCAAAATATCACCTGGAGCGAACGACAGGGGAAGCCTGCCCCCGCAGCGGTGCCGGGGCAATGCCCGCTCCACCGCCGGCTCTCTCCGGTTCCCCCTCCGCCTCGTCCTCCACGAGGCTGGCATTGGCCTGAAGATGCAGGCCCATCACGGCGACGATGAGGAAAAACCAGACGAAGCCGGTGCTGAGGAAAAACAGCGTTTCCAGAAAGCCGTAGAGCAGCACATAAAGCCATACGCCGACATAAAGCCGCGTCAGCGGACTGTTGCGCGTGGCCTCGTTCATTTTGCCGAGATAGTGCAGCGGCAGGAGATAAATCCACACCATCACCAGCACCAGCCCCGGCACGCCGCCGGCCAGCAGAAGGTCGAAATAACCATTGTGCGAATCCGGCGCGGTCGTCGCCCAGGTATTGTTCTCGGTGAAACTCGACATCAGGGCGTCGCTGCGCCAGAAGGCCTGATAGCCGTATCCCAGAAGCGGGCTTTGGCGGATGTAATCGATGGCGACGGTCCAGATATCCCGTCTGCCGGTAAAGCTGGCGTCGAGCCCGAGCTTCGTCAGCATCTGCGAAAAGACGGGATCGACCGTGGTGCCGACGGTCACCAGCGCGAAAACCGCCAAAAACAGGGTCACGACCGTATAACGCCAGCGCGGCCAGCGCAGGATGAACCAGCCTGTCGCAATGATGATCGGCATCAGCCCGAGCGCGGTCTTGCCGCCCGACTTGACCAGAAAGACCAGCGACAGCAACAGCACCGACAGCCCGCCGATAAAGGACCAACGCTTGCAGAGATAAATACCGACGATAATCAATACCGCCATGACCGAGGCGGCCTCGTTCTTATGGCGGAAAACCCCGCGCCAGTCCCCCGCCAGCAGCGGCTCCAGCGCATCGCTGGCCTGATGGATCGAGCGCGAGGGCAGCACGGTGATTCCGAAATAGCACAGGAACAATATGATCAGGGCGCATGTGGCAAGCAGCGTCGTGAAATGCCGCTCGGTGCGCGGCAGTTGCAGGAAGCCGCCGGCAAGCACGCAGATAATGGCGCACATGACCAGCCGTCTGAGCGAAAATAGCGGCGCTTCGCCCGCAAGCGAGGTCAGGACAAACCAGCCGAAAATCGCCGCCATCAGCAGGCGCGGCATGAAGAGGATGGAAAACGACCGCTCCTTCGCCATGAAAGCCAGGAAACTGAAAAACAGGATGATCGCGGTCAACTGGTTGAGCAGGTTGGACCCGGCCGCCATGGCGGAGCCCTGATAGGTCGATGAGAGCGAGATATAGGGCGAAAAGCCGACCGTGAAAAACAGGAACGTCACGTAAAACAACGCGTCCCGCCAGTAGCCACGCCCCTGTTCGCCATGCGCTGCATCCATAAGGGGTTTTTCTCTCCCTCTTTCCTGAAGCCACCCGCATTGAAACTCGTGCTTCGCATATTCGATAATACGAATATCCCGCGCAAATCCTATTTTTTAGTTATCCATGATGCACGGGAAAATAGCGCCGAGATTGTGCGCTTTTCCTCGGGAAATCGGGGCCCGGAGACAAAGGACAAGACGGAAGCTTGCCAAATTTGACGCCAGGCCCCAAAAAATCGCCTACAAAAATTTATCCATATTTCATCCAAAGGTTGCTTGCTCGAGCGTATTTTGTTAACCTCAACCGACGCGGTTTATACAGATTAATATATTGATATTAATATGATTTATTCCAAATCCGATACTTTCTAGCCCACCGGATTGCAGGTTTTATATCTATATTAATACATTCAAATATACGCTGCCTATGGTTGATTTCGTCAATGCACAAAAGGTGGGGGCCGACGGTGGACGTTCCGATACACACCCATATGGACGATGGCGATAGCGGTCACTTGACACAACGCCCGGTTCAAATCGGTGTGTCCGGCATCCGCCCCATGCGCAGGGAAGACGTCCCGGCTGTCGAGGCCGTGCTCAACAGCGCTTTCAAGAAGACCGGGCAAGAGCGGAACTTCGATTTCGGCTCTTATATCGAAAAACTGTTTTTCGGCAGTCCCGCCTTCAGTCCGGAAAACGGCAGCGTTGTCTACGATGCCGGGGAGAACGGGGTCACCAGCGTCATTCTCGCCGTGCCCATGCGCTTCGTTGCGAATGGAAAAACCATTACCGCAAGGCTGCTCTGCGCCTTCGCATCGGACGGGAAACGCGGCGCACTCGGCGCGGCTCGCCTGTCCCGCGGCATGCGGGCATCCAAACACGACATGTTGTTCTCGGATACGGCTTCACCCGTCAGCGCCGATCACTGGGTGGCGACCGGCGGCAACATGCTGCCTATTGAAAGCCTGCAATGGCACAAAGCGCTCAAACCCTTCTGCACCATCGCGCTGCGCATGCCGCGCCGTTCGAAACTGGCAAAGACCACGCTGGCGCTCACCGCGCTCGGATTTGTGGATGGAATTCTGCGGCGGTGGAAAAAGGGTCTGAGACCGCAGGAAGCCGCGGGCGCCACGGTGAGAACCGTGGATTACGAAACCTTCCGACACAGGGCGCTCGCGATGATCGAGCGTTTTTCCATTCGCCCGGAATGGTCTCACGAGGAATTCCACTGGCTGATAGAGATGAGCAGGGCCAATGAAAGCCTCGGCGAACTGAAGGGCGTGTTGATCGAAAATGCCGAAGGCCATGCCATGGGCGCTGCGCTGTTTTTCGGCCAGCGGGGCAGAACGGCCTATGTGCTCAATCTCGTCTGCGATGCCGGTTGCGAAAACGATGTGCTCAACACCCTGTTCCGCCATTTCGATGACGAGAACTATGCCCATGTCACCGGCATGGCGCAGCCCTTTCTCATCAACGCGCTTTACCGCCAGAACCACATGAGCTTCCGCCATGACGGCTATTTCTGCATGGCGACGCGCGACGACGCCCTGCGGGAAAGGGCGCTGGCCGGCGATATCTATATTGGCGGACTGTGCTCGGAGAGCTGGAGCAAGCTCATCACCGACTATTGAGCCCCCGCCCCGCCTCACGACGGAAGACGGATCGAAACCCTCAAGCCTTGCTGAACCGCGCGACATTGGCCGAGATGAGATGGCGCAGCGCTTTCGCGTAACGTTTGGAGCGCGTCTTGGCCGCCAGCGCGCTGGTCCAGTCCACCATCGACCCGTTAATATCGAAATCGCCGAGCTGGCCTTCCGGAATATCGCCCTTTTCGATGCGCTCGACGATGGAGGCCAGCGCCGCATAAAATTCCGGCGAGCGATAGGGCGGATGCAGTGAATACATGCCCTTGCCCGTGCCGAGAAAATCGAGGCGATAAACACCCTTGCGCATCATGTTCGTGCTCAGCACCTCCTCGGCGGGCATCGAGACAGGCTGCTGGTTATAGGCATAGGAGCGGATGCGCCGTTTGACATCGGGCTTGAGCAGTTCCAGCGAGCCTATGCGTTTCGCAAAACGTTCCATGTCGATCATGAAAAGCCGGGTGGAAACGGTGGCGAAACGCCAGGTGGGAATGCGCGACGGCAGCTTGCGCGGCGCAGGAATATTCTTCACGCCGGGCATGCCGACATGGCGGGAAATATCCAGATCGCCGCGCACCGTCGGCGGCCCGGAAAAGGGCGTGATGCACAGCGCATCCGGATTGGCCTTCTGGAGCGCGATGGCCTCGCCGAACCAGCTCTGGCTGCCGCCGCCGAACATCATGTCGCTGTCCATATGCAGCACATAACGGGCATTGGCACGTTTCAGCCCGTAGAAATAGACATGGAAAGGCCCGCCATCGAAAGCCTTGGCGGGATAGGGGATCGGCGAGCGGGGAAAGAAGGTTTCCGTCACGGCGCTGCGCGCCGCATCGCTGTAATCGACGATATCCACATGCAGATGCGGATAATTGGTCTGCATTTCCTCCAGCATGTCGAAGAGACGCTGGCGCGCCGCATCGAAACCGTTGCCTTTGTAGCGACCGGCTCCCACCTGGCCCGTATCGACGGTGAGGAGAATGCGGTCCACCTGTCCGCCCCAGACCCTGAGCTGATGCGGCAGGGTCAGGGCCGCATGCGGGGCATCGAAGGGGTGCAGGTTGATTTGCAGCGCCTTTTGCACGGGAGGAAGCGGCATTTCAGCATTCATAGTCATGCACCACGGTTCCGGAATTCATTGATGATGGCCATCATGGGTTTTTCGTTGAAACTCCAGTCCAGCGGCAGCGGCCGGTTGGCGGTGCCGTCCCGGCGTGGATAGGCCCAGCGGATCCAGCTATATTGATCCGAGATGCCCCATGTGGTGATGGAGGAAAGCGCACCGCCCGCGGAAGCCGCCTCCAGAAACTCGCGGACCTGGCCGTTGATCAGCATATCGCGTTCAGCCTCCGGCGCGGGCAGCGTCTGGTCCATCACATCCAGCTCCGTCACCAGAACGGCAAGACCGTAACTGCGCATTTCCGTCGTGAAGGCGGCAAGCTCGTCCTTGGCGATCGGCCAGCCGCCGCGCAAATGCCCCTGCAGGCCGACGGCGTTGATCGGCGCGCCCTTCTCCAGCAGTTCGAGAATGAGATTGCGAAAGGCCGCGCGCTTGGCCGGCGATTTCTCGGCGGCAAATTCCACATCATATTCGTTGAGCACGAGCTGCGCCTTCGGATCGACGGCATGGGCGATCTCGAAAGCTTTCTTGATGGCGTCCGGCCCGGCGCCGTAATACCAGGCATCGCGCCGCGCGCGCACATTGCCCGGCACGTCGGGGATCGGCTCATTGACCACGTCCCAACTATGGATCACGTCCTTATAACGCTCCATCACCGTGACGATATGAGTCTCCATCAACTTCTCGACCTTCACACCGCCGCCGATGCTCGCAAGCCAGGGCGCGTTGGAGGCATACCAGATCAGCGGATGGCCGTGCATGGAAAGCTTGTGCTGACGGGCGAAGTTGGCGATTGCATCGGCAGCGGCAAAATCGAATACCTCCGCCGAAGGCCGCAGGACCTCCCATTTCATTTCGGTAACGGGGGTGATGCGCGAGCAATATTTCACCACCGCCTCGCCGATGCGGCTATCGGCGGTGAGATCCGGCAGGTAAACGGCCGCGCCGTAAGGAGCGGTTTTGCTTGCCGCTTTCTTCTGCGCGGCAAAGGCCGGGCCGGCCACGGCATGCAGCAGGCCAGCGCTTGCCGCACCGCCCATAAAATTCCGCCGCCCGATCCGCATGCACCCGCCTCCGCAACCTTTATTCCCAAAACATAACATTCCGATCATAGGAAAAGGATATTAAAGATTTGCAAGGTTAACCGACGTTATACCACGTCATAATTGGCCAGACCCGCTTAATGCGGTAGTAACTTCGCTGTGCGAATTCTTGGCCCACGCCGCATGGAGTTTGAAGTCTTGGTTTCCGTTTCGATTGTCATTCCCGTTCGCAATGGCGAGCGTTACATCGTGGAAGCGATCGAAAGCGTGTTGCTGCAGGGCGAGACCATCGGCGAAGTGCTGGTGGTCGATGACGGCTCCACCGACACCACCGCACAAAAGGTGGAAGGTTTTTCCGACCCTCGCGTCAAATTGCTTGCCCGGCCACAGGGAAGGCAGGGCGTTTCCGCCGTGCGCAATTTCGGCCTGTCGCAGGCGCGCGGCGAATGGACGATGTTTCTCGATGCCGACGATCGCCTGAAACCGGGCGCCATAGCGGCCCTTTGCGCCGGCATTTCCGGGCCGGATGTCGTCGCCGTTTATGGCGATTACGAGCGCATCGATGAAAACGGCGTCAAGATCGGGCGGCGTAACCTCATTCGCCGCCGGGAAAAACCCGATGGTTTCATTCTCCAGCCGCTGCTCGGCGGCAACTTCATCGTCAATGGCGGCATCATGCTGGTCAGGACCCGCATCTTTCAGGAATTCGGCGGTTTCGACGAGACTTTGCGTTATGCCGAAGACTGGTATGGCTGGTGCAGGCTCGCCGCCGCCGGCCGCTTCGTTTACCTGCCCGGCTGCCATGTGCTGGATTACCGCGTGCACAGGACGAGCGTGATGATGAACCGGCTTTTGACCTTCCGGGATTGCGAACCGGCAATCGAGGCCGTTTTTTCCGACCCGGCCATCGTCGCTGCCGTTTCGCCGCCGGAACTGCGGCGGCTTCGCCGCCGGTCCGAAAACCACATGAATGCCTATACCGTGGCGCAGGCCTTCCGCGCCCGCCGCTACCGCGAGGCCTTTTCGGCGCTGGCCGATACCTTCCTCAATCGCCCGCGCCAGAGCCTCAGGGCCGTCGTTTTTTCCGCCGCAGCGCTTGCCGGAATTTAGGAGTTTCCATGTCCGAAATCATGCCGGAAGCGGTGGTGTGCATTCCGAGTTTCCGCCGGCCGGAAGGCCTGAAAAAGACGCTTCGGTCACTCGCGGCCCAGAAGGTCGATTTTCCCTTCGCCATCGTCGTGGTCGATAACGACGGCGCGGGCCAGGCGGGTCTTGCGGTCGCGCGCGCCTTTTTCGCCGAAAGCGGCATGGCCGGCGAGGCATTGGTCGAACCGACGCAGGGCAATTGTTACGCCATCAACACCGCCTTCCGCACCGCCCGGCAAAGATATGCTTCGGCTGAGTGGTTCCTGATGATCGATGACGACGAGGCCGCCTCCCCCGTCTGGCTTGCCGAAATGGTTTCGGCGGCGAAATCCTTCGGCGTCGATATCGTCGGCGGCCCGGTCAACCGGGAATTCGACGCCCCGGCTCCAAAGGCGGTTCTCTCGCATCCGCTGTTCGGCTCCATCGAAGCGCCGACCGGCCCCGTCGAGCAAATCCACGGATCGGGCAATTGCCTGATCTCACGGCGGGTTTTCGAGACGCTGGCGAAACCGGAATTCGACGTGCGCTTCAACTTCCTCGGCGGCGGCGACATGGATTTCTTCACCCGCTGCCGCAAGGCAGGTTTCAAATTCGCCTGGAATGCGCAAGCGCTCATCATCGAATATGTGCCGGAAAACCGCATGGCGCCGCGCTGGATCATGGAGCGTTCGCTCCGAACCGGCATCATCAATTACAGCATCGACCGTGCCCGACGCCCCGGCCTGAAAGGCGGGCTGCTGCTTGCCGCCAAAAACGCCGTCAGCCTGTGCCTGTCTCTTGTCCGCGCCGTTTCCGCCTTCGTGAAAACCGGAACCCTGCTGCCAGCCACGCATCCGCCGCTGATGTCCATCGGCCGCGTGATGGCAAGCCTCGGCATTACGCTCACGCCCTACAAGGCGCCGGCGAAGAAGAGCTGAAGCGGGATAGTTTCGGCTCAGCTAAGGGTTTTTTGCCTGCCGAGCGAGATCGTATTCGTGAACCGTTTCTGGAAACCGAACGACGCCAAGGCCGTCGCGAGGACGAGGAGCGGCACGAGCACCGGCCAGAAGAAACAAAGGACAATGCCGGTGACGCGATAAAAATCCCAGTCCTTGTCGCGGCGGGCGCCTTCGATATAGGTCATGGCGAGAGAGGTAACGGTGCCAATTCCATATATGAAAAGAGAAATGGACGTAATCACCATTGGTGGCCTCAATAAATCTATGATTCGAATAAATTTGTAATATTGATGCAGTGTAGCGCAGATGTTCGCAGTTGCAACGGATTTCAGCGACGCAGCGCATCCATTCAATAAGTTAGGAAAATCTTATATTGTCGGGCGGGAGGCGCGCGGGAGTTTTATTCTTCGCGCGGCAGCTGCTTGTCGCGATGATCTAGCGGCCTTGTCCCGAAGCCCCGAAGCGATACTTCAGCAGCGAATATATGGCGATAGGATTGGTCAGCAGGTAACGTTTTCCAAGCCGCTTCGGCTCGAGCATGGCCCGGTAAAGCCATTCCAGCCCCATATCCTGCATCCATTGCGGCGCCCGGCTGTTCTTGCCGGCGAGAAAATCGAAAAGGCCGCCGCAGGTCTTGATCACGGCGATGCCGGAAAGCCTGTCCAGATTGCGCGAGACGAAACGCTGTTCCAGCGGTATGCCGAAACCAACCCAGAGAATATCCGTCCCGGATGCCGCGATATCGGCGAGGATCGCCTCTTCCTCGGCCCGGCTGAAATAACCGTTGCGCCGCCCCGCAAATATGAGGCGCGGATAAAGCCTCTGCATTTCCTCGACCGCCGCGCGGTTCACCTCTTCGGAGCCGCCGAGGAAATAGAACCGGCTGCCCGTCTCTTCGGCGCGCTTCGCAACCGCATGAACGAGATCCGTGGTCGCAACCCGTTCTCTCAACGCCTTCGGGCAGAATTTGCGGGAAAAGATCACCAGCGACATGCCATCGGCATGAATCTGGTCCGCCTGCCGCAGCATGGCGTCGAATTCCCGGTCGTGATGGCAGAGCGCGATGACCTGACCGTTTGCCGATGTCGAATAAAACGGTCTTGCACCGGCCGCACGCGCCGTCGTCGCGCGCAGGATGAAATCCCGCGCCGTTTCGTCGATGGTCGCGTCGGTAATGGGCAACGCCGCAAGCGGAACAACCGGCCAGACCTGACCAGTCTCCTCCGCATCCGGCATCTCTCTCCCTGTCATAATCTGTCCGGTGTCCAAGATAGGCATCGTTTCATTGTTATATTCATGCTTATGCTTAGGGTATAAGGCTTCAAACACTACGAAGAACTATCATTAATATTTTTATAAATCCCCGTATGCGGCAGGCATTTTACACGCCTGAAGGTTGTGCGCCACATTTTCCGCCTATTCCGGTTTTCCAGCCGATGGGTTAAGGGACGCGGAAATCAAACCACGGAAGGGCTCCGGCCATGGAAACAATCTCGATCGACAATCGCGGCGATTTCGGCCTCTGGGCGATAGAACGGGCGAAAGAAATCGTCGCCAACGAGGCGTCCGATCTTGCCATTTCGGTTCGCGACGGCGACGAGGCGGGAATTCGCGATGCCGGCAATGCGCTGGGCGCTGCCATCGCCGCCGCCCTGCTCGAAGTTTATGACGGTCTGATTTCGGAAGAATAAGGCGACACGCAGCCGCTTTGTCTCACCGCACCGCGACATCCGCGTGATCGTCCCGGCGAAGATAACCCCAGAGGCCAAGCGCCACGGCAATTGCGAGACCAAGGAACAGGCCGCCCATGCCGCCGGCAATCAGGAAGGTCAGCTTGCCCGGCGGCCAGCTTCTGGAATTGGGCGCAACCGGCTGAGAAATCACCCGTACATTGGTGGAATCGATCGACTGCTGTTCGGCCAGCTGGCGTGAGCGGGTGAGATAAGTCTCATAGATCGCCGCCGCCGAGCGGGCGTCACGATCGAGATCACGCAGCCGCACCTGCGCCTCATTGTCGGTAAAGACATTGGCGCGTTCCGCCACCGCTTTCAACCGCAGGGCATCGAGTGAGGAGCGCGCCTCCGCGACGTTGATCTTTGCCGCTTGAAGGATACGCCGCGCCTCATCCGCCATTCCCTGTTCCAGCATCGCCCGCTCCGCACCCGCGGTCGCAAGACGCGGATGACGCGCGCCATAGGTCAGCGTCATCGCACCGATCTGCTGTTGCAGCGTGCTGTATTGCGCGCGGATCGTATTCATCGTTTGGCTGTCGAATATGGCGTCGCTCTGGGTGCGGTTCTGCGCAATCGCCGCCTCCATCTGCTTGAGGCGCGATTCTTCCTGAATGAGGCGCTGCTGGGTCGCAAGCACCTGAGCGTTCAGCTCACCGGAAGCCAGATTGCTGACGAGCTGGCCGTTATTTTCCTGCAGGCCGTTCTCGCGGCGGAAATCGGCCACGCGCTTTTCGGCGGCGGTCACATTCTCGCGCATTTCCTCGAGCCGCTTCCTGAGATCGTCAACGACGCGTTGACTGCTGTCGGAGTTTGTCTGGAATAGCTCGCTTTCGAAAGCCTTCACGATGGCCTTGGAGACAGTCACGGATTTTTCGGCATCATTGGTCCAGACCGAAAGCGTCACGACAAAGGAGCGCGGGTCGCGTTCCGCCGCCACCCGATCGCCGAGCGAACGAAGCGCGCCGACACGGTTGTCGTCATCTTCCGGTTTCGATGAGAACATCGCCTTCAGCCGGGCGAGCGGCGGCGGGCTGATGAATTCAGGGTCCTGATCGAGCTTCAGCTCGTCCACCACCCGTGCCAGCACGTTGCGCGAGGTGATGGTGCGCAGCTTGCTTTCCACCTCAAGGATTTGCGTGTCGCGCTGCTGATTGGGCGAAAACACCCCGTCATTGACGACGTTCAGGTTGGAAGGATTGACGACGATATCCGTATAGGCCTTGTAGCGCGGCGGCGTCATAGAGGCGTAGGTGAGCGCGCCGGCGACGCAGAGAACGATTGCCAGCACGATCCAGACAATGCCTTTGCGAAGCCAGAGGATGACGTCATCCACACCGATCCTGTCGATATGTTTCAGGCCCGGCAGAGCAGCCGCCAGACTGCCGCTCGGCGAAGCCGCCTTCACCGGCGTCTCGGCCGCAGCCGGCTCGGCGACGGTCTTCGCCGGTTTCGGCTCCAGATGCTCCTTCAGCACCGTGCGCTCGAAAACCTCGTCCTCATCCACCAGATCGTCCAGCAGGGAACCATGGGTTCTCGCGGCAGGCGCCGTTTTTTCATCGAGCGGACGTGCCTGCTTATGTCCCGCCTTTTGAAGCCTGTACATCAGCCAATCCAACTCGAACGAACCACAAAAAGGCCGGCAACAGAGGGTTCCCATCGTCGCCAGAGCCGCTATCGACGGACAAGTTTAAATATGACGGGTGAATTTTAGGTTACCCGCATCAGTCTCGCCATCATCGCCTATTCGCGGCCACGTTGAAAGGGATGATTGACTCGAATGGATCGATACGGTTCTTTCAACCGTTATATTTTTGCATTATCCATTTGACCCTCAAAGATTTTATCGAAACGGAGTTTGGAATGAGCCTGAAATTTGGAACGAGCGGCCTTCGCGGCCTCTCTGTCGATCTGAAAGGAAAAGCCTCGGCCGTCTATGCCACGGCATTTGCGAGGCACCTTCTCACATCGGGCCAGGCAAAGGCGGGCGATCCCATTCTCGTCGGCCGCGATTTCCGCGATTCGAGCCCGGATGTTTCCGCCACCTGCATCGCCGCGCTCAAAAAAGCCGGCCTGACCCCGTTCGATTGCGGCACGGTGCCGACACCGGCGCTGGCGCTTTATGGCCTGTCGCTGAAGGCGGGCGCGCTGATGATCACCGGTTCGCATATCCCGGCCGACCGCAACGGCATCAAGTTCTACCGTCCGGACGGTGAAATCGACAAGCAGGACGAGACGGCGATTGCCGCTCTTGCCGCCGAAATCGAAGCGGAAGGCATCAGCGACGAGGCGGCGACCGCCGAGGACCATTCCGCCACCGCAGCCGAACTTTTCTACGAGCGCAACATCGCGCTGCTGCCGGAAAAGGCGCTCTCCGGCCTCAAGATCGGCGTTTACCAGCACAGCACGGTGGCGCGCGATCTCTTTGTCGACGTGCTTGCCCATTATGGTGCGGATGTCGTTCCGCTCGGCCGCTCCGAAACCTTCATCCCTGTCGATACCGAAGCGGTCTCGCCGGAAACGCTGGCCCTTCTCAAGAAATGGTCGCCGGAGCACGGTCTCGACGCCATCGTTTCCGCCGATGGCGACGGCGACCGTCCCCTGCTGACCGATGAAAACGGCGTGCCGCTGCGCGGCGACCTCATCGGCCTGATCACCGCCAATTTCCTCGGCGCCGGCGTGGTCGTCACCCCCGTCACCTCCAATTCCGGCATCGAGGCGAGCGGTTCGTTCGACGTCGTCCGCACTAAAGTCGGCTCCCCCTTCGTGATCGCGGGCATGGCTGAGGCGCTCGCCGCCGGCAAGAACGGCGTCATGGGCTTCGAGGCCAATGGTGGCCTGCTGACGGCCTCCGCCTTCACACTTAACGGCAGGGCGCTTTCGCCGCTGCCGACGCGTGACAGCTTCCTGCCGGTTCTCGCCGTGCTGCTTCTCTCGGCAGAACAGAAAAAGCCGCTGTCGCAGATCGCCGCCGCCTATAACCTGCCGGTCGCCGCCGCCGACCGCCTGGAAAATTTCGCGCAGGAAAAGAGCGCCGCCCTGATGACGCATCTGCGCGCTTCGCGCAGCAATCTCGAAGCCTTCCTCGCGCCGGTCGGCACCGTGAAGGCGCTGAGCGACATCGACGGCCTGCGCGTGGCGCTTACCGATGGCAGCACCATCCATTTCCGCCCTTCCGGCAACGCTCCCGAAATGCGCTGCTACGTCGAAGCCGCCAATCAGGACGAGGCCGAAACGCTTCTGGAAAAGGGACTCGATCTCATCCGTAATTTTGGGTGAGAGTGGATGCCGCATACGCGATGGTGTAAGCTGCGCGCATGAAGAGAACGGACGCAATCAGGAAACTCAAGCGCCACGCCCATGCAGTGAAAAGCATGGGCGCGACGTCGCTCTATCTTTTTGGATCGACGGCCCGCGATGAGGCCCTTGCCTCCAGCGATCTGGACATCTTCATCGACTATGATCCGGGCCGCCGTTTTTCGTTGATCGATCTCGTCGGTATCAAGCAGTTTCTGGAAGAAGAATTGGCCGTGGAAGTCGACGTGACGACACGCAACAGCCTCCACCCGCTGCTCCGGAATGACATCGAGCAATCCGCCGTGCGGATATTTTGATGACCAGACGCAGGGTCGGGCCGGTTCTCGCCGAAATTCTGGAGGCCATAAACGGCATTGAGACCCACACCACAGGCCTGTCACTCGCTGATTTCCAGCAAAATTGGCTCCTCAAACTCGCCGTGCAACGCGCCCTCGAAATCGTTTCCGAGGCGTCCCGTCACCTACCCGATGACTTGCTGGAGCTTACGCCGGACGTACCGTGGAAACAGATTCGCGGAATCGGCAATATTCTGCGTCATGAGTACCACAAGATCGCGGATGACGTCGTTTGGGCCGTGGTCACCGAACATGTGGTGCCGCTCAAAATCGCTGTTGAGGCTATCCAACGATCCGTCGAAAGTGAAAACTGAGGACTTATCAGCGCCATGTCGCAAATGTCGCACCCCGCCTGTGCCCTGTTGCTCTTCCGGCTCCATGGAGCGATAAGGACCGGAGGGCCACAAGAGGCGGATTATGAGCGGCGAGACCATTACCCTTTATGAAGCGATAGGTGGCGATGCGACCGTCAGGGCGCTGACCCGGCGCTTTTACGAATTGATGGATACCCTGCCGGAAGCGGCGCGCTGCCGCGCCATTCATCCCGCCGATCTTTCCGGCAGCGAGGCGAAGTTCTACGATTATCTGACGGGATATCTTGGCGGACCGCCCGTCTATGTCGAGAAACACGGCCATCCGATGTTGCGGCGGCGTCATTTCGTCGCGCCCATCGGCCCCGCCGAGCGGGATGAATGGCTGCTCTGCTTCCGCCGCGCCATGGACGAGACCATCGAAAATTCAAAGCTGCGCGAGATCATCTGGACGCCGGTGGAGCGGCTGGCCTTTCACATGCAGAACCAGGAGGCGGACAGCCAATGACCACGCAGAGCGCGACCATCGCAAGCCTGCCCCGCGACAGATTGCGGGCCTTCATTCTGTTGCTGGGCGGCCTGCTGGGTGCTGCGGGCGTCATGCTTGCTGCCGCCGCCACCCACACCGGCGAAACCTATATGCTCGGCAATGCCTCGGCCATGGCGCTGGCGCATGCGCCGGTGCTGGTGGCCCTCCATATCGGCGCGGATCGCATCAGAACCGCCATTCCGGCAGGCCTGATCCTCGGCCTCGGCACTGCGGTCTTTGTCGGCGATCTCGTCACCCGGCATTTTTCCGGCCACAGCCTGTTTCCCTACGCCGCACCCACGGGCGGCCTCGGCATGATCGCCGGATGGCTGGTACTGTGCGCGGGAGCGTTTCTGAAGCCGAAGGGTTAGGCTTTAGCCCTTACGCCGCGTCCAGCGAAACGAGAGGATATTGCGGCCCTCTTCGGCCGCCGCGCCGATTTCGAAGGACGGCGTTTCACCGGGCTGGCGGGTGCGCAGATAGGGAAAGGTCAGGACATTGCCGCCGCTTCTGGCAAGGCGGTTGCGCCTTTCGCGTTCACCGATGATTTCATAGATATCCGTCAGGGCCGGATCGGCAGCCTGCTCGGCCATCTTGTGCAGTTCCACACGGCAGGCTTCCGCCGCCGGCTCTTCACCCTTAAAATTATTGCGCTCGTCGCTCATCGCTGGAGGTCCGTTCATTCATGGTCTGCAGCGCCCGCTCCAGACTGGATTTGCTGCCGTTGCGCAGCGGAATGAACGTCTTGCCGAATTTCTTGCAACCGGACTTCACCCGCAGACACGCATCGTGGCTGATACAGTCGATCGGGCAGAAAACGCAGTCGACGGAGGGAAGAACGGTATCGATGCGGGAGACGGCTTCACGCAGGCCGCCATCGTGATGAATGAGCTCCGCGCCGAAATTGCTGGCGATCTGGCGAAGATGCGCAACCTGACAGTCACGGCCGCCGACATAAAGAAAGCTTTTGGGACCGGAAAGCTGCTGTTCGGCCACATCCCGCTCGGTCTGGGGAGCGCCCTTGCCCTGCTTGCCGCCACGTTCGGCCTTCTTCTTTTCCTTGCGCGCCATTCCCTCACCTGCCGGTTGATTTTTCAATGCCCCGGACGTTCGGGATGCCGGCACCATAATAAAGATGAGTTTTGGAGTAAAGTATAAAGGTGATAATTTTCCTCATGTTTCGGCATAAAGAATCGATCACATATTCGCGAGAACGGTTCCGTTCAGCCGTTTATCCGCAATCCGCCCATGAAAAGCTGTTCCAGATGCCGGGCCGCATCCTCAAAACGGCCCTCGCCGCCATTCTTCTCACCCAGCACCGCCCGCACCTGCACATCGAAATCCGCATAATGCTGGGTGGTCGACCAGATGGAAAAAATGAGGTGATAAGGATCGCATTTGGCCATCCGTCCAGCCTTCACCCAGGCGCGGATGACCTCGGCCTTTTCATCCACCAGTTGTTTCAGCGGCCCCTTCAGCTCATCCTCGATATGCGGCGCGCCCTGCAGGATTTCATTGGCGAACAGGCGGCTTTCACGCGGGAAATCGCGCGACATTTCCAGCTTGCGACGAATATAGGAGCGAATCTCGCTTTCAGGATTGCCCTCGGCATCGAAAGCGCGCAGCGGGTCGAGCCATGTGTCCAGCACCCGCTCGATCAGCGCGCGATGCATCGCCTCCTTGGTGCGGAAATAATAAAGCACGTTCGGTTTCGACATGCCGGCCGCCTCGGCAATCTGGTCTATGGTGGAGCCGCGAAACCCGTTTGTGGAAAAAACACTGAGCGCGGCTTCAAGAATCGCTTCCTGCTTTTCTTCCTGAATGCGGGTCCGCTTCTGTGTTTTCGCTGCGCGCGGTATGGCCATTCTCAGCTCTCTGTTTCTTTTCCATGCAATTGCCGTTACAGTATGCTTAAAAAATAATCTACGCGTACAGTTTAGGCAAAATTACTGCGATTCGTCACGAAAATCCCTTGCTGACGCCACCGCGAATTTGCAATGTTTACCAGCCGGTCAATTTATCCCCCATCGCCATCACAAGGCAATGGCTGTTATCTTAACCGGCAAAAAAGGGAACGGCACAAGCTTTGCTTCGATAAAAACAAAACGGGTGAGGACGACACTTCATGGCGGCGGGTAAGAACTTGACGGTCAATGGCGACCGTCTGTGGGACAGTCTGATGGATATGGCGAAGATTGGCCCCGGCATTGCCGGCGGCAATAATCGCCGCACGCTGACGGATGAGGATGCGGAAGGCCGCCGCCTGTTCCAGCGCTGGTGCGAGGCGGCGGGCCTGACGATGGGCGTCGACCGCATGGGCACCATGTTCGCCACCCGCCCCGGCGAGGACCCGGATGCGCTTCCCGTTTATATCGGCAGCCACCTCGACACCCAGCCGACCGGCGGCAAATTCGATGGCGTGCTCGGCGTGCTGGCAGGGCTGGAGGTGGTGCGCAGCCTGAATGACTTGAACATCAAGACCAAACACCCGATCACCGTCACCAACTGGTCAAACGAGGAAGGCGCGCGCTTTGCCCCGGCCATGCTGGCCTCCGGCGTCTTCGCCGGCATTCACGATCTCGATTATGCCTATGGCCGCACCGATACCGACGGCAAGACCTATGGCGAAGAGCTGAAGCGCATCGGCTGGCTGGGCGAGGAAGAGGTGGGCGCGCGCAAAATGCACGCCTATTTCGAATATCACATCGAACAGGGGCCGATCCTTGAGGCGGAAAGCAAACAGATCGGCGTCGTCACCCATTGCCAGGGCCTGTGGTGGCTGGAAGTGAAGCTGACCGGCAAGGAGGTGCATACCGGCTCCACCCCGATGGCCATGCGCGTCAATGCCGGCCTTGCCGCCGCCCGCATTCTCGAAAAGGTGCAGGAGGTGGCCATGGCCCACCAGCCCGGTGCCGTCGCCGGCGTTGGCCAGATGATCTTCACGCCCAATTCCCGCAATGTGCTGCCCGGCAAGGTGGTCTTCACCATCGATCTTAGAACCCCCTCACAGGCGAAACTCGACAGCATGCGCGCCATCTTCGAACGCGAAGTGCCGCAGATCGCCGAAGAACTCGGCGTCGGCTGCTCCATCGAAGCCATCGGCCATTTCGATCCCGTCACCTTCGATCCCGTTCTGGTCGGCCGCGTGCGCTCTGCCGCCGAAAAACTCGGCTACAGCCACATGGACATCATCTCCGGCGCCGGCCACGATGCCTGCTGGACGGCAAGGGTCGCCCCCTCCACCATGATCTTCTGCCCCTGCGTGGACGGGCTTTCCCACAACGAGGCCGAGGAAATTTCGCCGGAATGGGCCGCCGCCGGCTGCGACGTGCTGCTGCATGCGGTGCTTGAGACTGCGGAGATCGTGGAATGACCGCCACCATCATCAAGAACGGCACCATCGTCACCGCCGACCTCACCTACAAGGCCGATGTGAGGATCGAAGGCGGCAGGATCACCGAGATCGGGCCTGATCTGAGCGGCGGCACGGTACTCGATGCCACCGGATGTTACGTCATGCCCGGCGGCATCGATCCGCATGTGCATCTGGAAATGCCCTTCATGGGCACCTATTCCGCCGATGATTTCGAGAGCGGCACGCGCGCGGCGCTTGCCGGCGGCACGACCATGGTGGTGGATTTCTGCCTGCCGGAGCCCGGCCAGTCGCTTCTTGATGCCCTGCAGCGATGGGACAACAAGGCGACGCGGGCCAATTGCGATTATTCCTTCCACATGGCCGTCACGTGGTGGGGCGAGCAGGTCTTCAACGAGATGAAGACGGTGGTTCGGGAAAAGGGCATCAACTCCTTCAAGCACTTCATGGCCTATAAGGGCGCGCTGATGGTGAATGACGACGAGATGTTCGCCTCCTTCTCGCGCTGCGCCGAGCTTGGCGCCATCCCCTTCGTGCATGCGGAAAACGGCGATATCGTCGCGCAGATGCAGGAAAAACTGATGGCGGAAGGCAATGTCGGACCGGAGGCGCATGCCTATTCACGCCCGCCCTCGGTGGAAGGCGAGGCCACCAACCGCGCCATCATCATCGCCGATATGGCCGGCGCCCCGCTTTATGTCGTCCACACCTCCTGCGAACAGGCGCATGAAGCGATCCGCCGCGCCCGGCAAAATGGCATGCGGGTCTATGGCGAGCCGCTGATCCAGCACCTGATCCTCGATGAAAGCGAATATGCCAATGCCGACTGGGATCACGCCGCCCGCCGGGTGATGTCGCCGCCCTTCCGCAACCGGCAGCATCAGGACAGCCTCTGGGCGGGCCTCGCCTCCGGCTCGCTGCAATGCGTGGCGACCGACCATTGCGCCTTTACCACGCAGCAGAAACGCTTCGGCCTTGGCGATTTCCGCAGGATTCCGAACGGCACCGGCGGGCTGGAAGATCGCATGCCGCTGCTCTGGACCCATGGCGTGGCAACCGGCCGCCTGACGATGAACGAATTCGTCGCCGTCACCTCCACCAACATCGCCAAGATCCTCAACATCTATCCCAGAAAGGGCGCGATCCTCGTCGGCAGCGATGCCGATATCGTCGTCTGGGATCCGGCGCTGGAAAAGACCATCAGCGCGGCGAGCCAGCAATCGGCCATCGATTACAACGTGTTCGAAGGGCAGAAGGTCAAAGGCCTGCCGCGCTACACCCTGTCGCGCGGTCTCGTCAGCATCGAGGAGGCCACCATCGAAACGCAGCCGGGCCATGGCCAGTTCATAGCCCGCGATCCCTATCCCGCCGTCAGCCGGGCGCTCTCCACCTGGAAGGAACTCGTCGCGCCGCGCAAGGTGGAGCGCAGCGGCATCCCGGCATCGGGTGTATGACCGTGAGTGCCGGGCCGAAACGCGAAATCGTCATCGCCGCAGCCGTTCTCCTCAATGAGCGGCGACAGATGCTGGTCGTGCGCAAACGCGGCACCACGCAATTCATGCAGCCGGGCGGCAAGATCGATCCGGGCGAAACGCCGGAACAGGCGCTTCACCGCGAACTTGCCGAGGAAATCGGCCTGACGCTTCCCGAAAATGCCGCCCGTTATGAAGGCGTCTTTCGCGAGGAGGCCGCCAATGAGACGGGGGCCGACGTCGTCGCCCATACATTCATCGCGAGGCTTCATGCGGATGTCGCCCCGCAGGCGGAAATAGAGGAAGTGCGCTGGCTCGATCTCGACCGCCACCCCGGCGTAACGATCGCAAGGCTTACGGAAACACAAATGCTGCCGCTGGCGCGCGCGGCCCTGACGGAAAGCGAAACCAAGCCCAGATGAACCAGGCCTCCCCCTATTCCGTCGTTTCCGCCAGAAATCTCGGCCTCACCTTCGAAACGGGCGATGGCCCGGTACACGCACTCTCCAATGTCGACCTGGAGGTCGGCAAGGGCGATTTCGTCTCCTTCATCGGCCCTTCCGGCTGCGGCAAGACCACCTTCCTGCGGGTCATCGCCGATCTTGAAAAACACACTTCCGGCGACATCACCGTCAACGGCACGACGCCGGAAAACGCCCGCCGGGACCGCTCTTACGGTTATGTCTTCCAGGCCGCCGCCCTTTATCCCTGGCGCAGCATCGAAAAGAACATTGCGCTACCGCTCGAAATCATGGGCTATACCAAGGCCGAGCAGCGCGAGCGCATCGAGCGCACGCTCGATCTCGTCAATCTCAACGGTTTCGGCAAGAAATATCCCTGGCAGCTTTCCGGCGGCATGCAGCAGCGCGCCTCCATTGCCCGCGCTCTCGCCTTCGACGCCGACCTGCTGTTGATGGACGAACCCTTTGGCGCACTGGATGAGATCGTGCGCGATCACCTCAACGAACAGCTTCTGAAACTCTGGGATGCGACCGGCAAGACAATTTGCTTCGTCACCCATTCCATTCCCGAAGCGGTCTATCTCTCGACCAAGATCGTCGTGATGTCGCCCCGGCCGGGCCGGGTGACGGATGTGATCACATCCACCCTGCCACGGGAAAGGCCGCTCGAGATTCGCGAGACACCGGAATTTCTGGCGATTGCGCATCGGGTGCGTGAGGGGCTGAAGGCGGGGCATAGCTATGAGGGGTGAGGCTGGAAAAGACGCCGTTGCGGCAAGCGTTACCCCCCTCTGCCCTGCCGGGCATCTCCCCCACAAGGGGGGAGATCGACCTGCGGCGAGGTATCGCCCATCTCGAGGCTTGAGGGCAAAACGACGAGCGAGCCTCCTGCTGATCTCCCCCCTTGAGGGGAAGATGTCCGGCAGGACAGAGGGGGGTAAGCCGCACCCTCGGAGCAAACGGAACCCCCACCCACCGAGGGCGCCGCAATGACCCTCCTCCGCCACCGCCTCCTCCCCATCCTAACCGTCCTCCTCGCCATCCTCATCCTCTGGCACCTCGCTGTCATCTATCTCAACATGCCTTTCGCCCGCGATCAGGCCACCCGCGCCGGTCAAACGCCGGGCTTCTTCGAACTCCTGCCGCAAACCTTCGTCCAGGAGCGTCCGGTTCTCCCCGCCCCGCACCAGATTGCCGCGGAACTGTGGGACACCACGGTCAACAAGGCCATCACCTCCAAGCGCAGCCTCATTTACCACGCCGGCGTTACGCTCTCGGCCACCCTGCTCGGTTTCGCCATCGGCGCGGTACTTGGCATCCTGCTTGCCGTCGCCATCGTGCATAACCGCGCCATGGACCGCTCTGTCATGCCGTGGATCATCGCCAGCCAGACCATCCCCATCCTTGCCGTCGCGCCGATGATCATCGTCGTCCTGAACTCCATCGGCATTTCCGGGCTGCTGCCGAAGGCGCTGATCTCCACCTATCTTTCCTTCTTCCCCATCGTCGTCGGCATGGTGAAGGGTCTCAGAAGCCCGGAAACGATCCAGCTCGACCTGATGCACACCTATAATGCCTCACCCGGCCAGATTTTCTGGAAGCTGCGTTGGCCCGCAGCGCTGCCCTATCTCTTCACCTCGCTGAAGATCGCCGTCGCCATTGCGCTGGTCGGCGCCATCGTCGGTGAATTGCCGACAGGCGCCGTTGCCGGGCTCGGCGCGCGTCTGCTTTCCGGTTCCTATTACGGCCAGACGGTGCAGATATGGGCGGCGCTGTTCATGGCCGCCGGTGTGGCTGCCCTTCTCGTATCCATCATCGGCATCGCCCATGCCGCCGTCCTCAAGAGAATGGGAGCCCGGCCATGACCCATCCCGGCTGGTTTTTCGGCGCGATCCTGTTCTGGCTTGCCGCCTGGGCCTTCAACGAATGGCTGGTGCGCCGCCACGTCTCCACGCCAGCGGCAAAACGTATCGGTCGCATCGCCGTGCCGCTCCTCTTCGGACTGGCCATCCTCGCGCTGTGGGAAGGCGTGGTGCGCGGTTTTTCCGTCCCGCCCATCCTGCTGCCGGCTCCGAGCGCCATCCTCGCACGGCTCGCCGACTCCCTGCCGATCCTCTGGGCGGATTTCCGCCAGACCTTCATCAAATCGGTACTGACGGGTTATGTGCTCGGCTGCGGCCTCGGTTTCCTCGTCGCCATTCTCATCGACCGCTCGCCTTTCCTCCAGCGCGGCCTGCTGCCCATCGGCAATTTCGTCTCCGCTCTACCGGTCGTCGGCATCGCTCCCATCATGGTCATGTGGTTCGGCTTCGACTGGCAGTCGAAAGTCGCCGTCGTCGTTATCATGACCTTCTTCCCCATGCTGGTGAACACGGTGCAGGGGCTTGCCGCTTCCAGCCACATGGAGCGCGACCTGATGCGCACCTATGCCGCCGGCTGGTGGCAGACATTGCTGAAACTGCGCCTGCCCGCCGCCTGGCCCTTCATCTTCAACGCGTTGAAGATCAATTCCACGCTGGCGCTGATCGGCGCCATCGTCGCGGAATTCTTCGGCACGCCCATCGTCGGCATGGGTTTCCGCATCTCTGCGGAAATGGGCCGCAGCAATGTCGATATGGTCTGGGCCGAAATCGCGGTCGCCGCACTCGCCGGCTCCGGCTTTTATGGTCTCGTGGCGCTCGCGGAGCGGGCCGTCACCTTCTGGCATCCGTCCGTCCGTGGGGGACGAACGTAATAACGAAAAAGGGAACAGCGATGAAAATGAAACTTGCATCCATGCTTCTTGCCGGCGCGTCAGTGATGACGGCATTCAGCGCGCAGGCCGCCGACAAGATCACCCTGCAGCTGAAATGGGTGACCCAGGCGCAGTTCGCCGGATATTACGTCGCAAAGGACAAGGGTTTTTACGAAGCCGAAGGCCTCGATGTCGACATCAAGCCCGGCGGCCCGGACATTGCACCGGCGCAGGTTCTGGCCGGCGGCGGTGCGGACGTCATCGTCGACTGGATGCCATCCGCACTCGCCACCCGCGAAAAAGGCGTGCCGCTGGTCAATATCGCCCAGCCGTTCAAATCGTCAGGCATGATGCTAACCTGCCTGAAAGAAACCGGCATCTCCAAGCCGGAAGATTTCAAGGGCAAGACGCTGGGCGTCTGGTTCTTCGGCAATGAATATCCGTTCCTGTCCTGGATGGCGCACCTGAAAATCCCGACCGCCGGCGGGGCGGACGGCGTGACCGTTCTGAAACAGGGCTTCAATGTCGATCCGCTGCTGCAGAAACAGGCCGCCTGCATTTCCACCATGACCTATAATGAATATTGGCAGGTCATCGATGCCGGCATCAAGCCGGAGGAACTCGTCACCTTCAAATACGAGGCGGAAGGCGTGGCGACGCTGGAAGACGGGCTTTACGTTCTGGAAGACAAGCTGAAAGACGCCAAGTTCAAGGAAGACATGGTCAAATTCGTCCGCGCTTCCATGAAAGGCTGGAAATGGGCCGAAGAAAACCCTGACGACGCCGCCGATATCGTTCTTGAAAACGACGCCTCCGGCGCCCAGACCGAAAAACACCAGAAGCGCATGATGGGCGAAGTGGCAAAACTCACCGCCGGCTCGAAGGGCGCGCTCGACAAGGCGGACTATGACCGCACGGTCAAGACGCTGCTGGGCGGCGGTTCCGACCCGGTCATCACCAAGGAACCCTCCGGTGCCTTCACGACCGAAATCACCGATGCGGCGCTGAAATAGTTCGAAGTGACGCCTAGATAATTGAGCGCGCGGGAGGTCCGCGCGTTCTGATTTATGATTGGTACCAAGGCGCCAATTCTCTCGACGTCATCCTTGGGCTTGTCCCAAGGATCTAACCACGTCAACAAAATCACAACGTTATAGATCCTCGGCACAGGGCCGAGGATGACGTCGGTGAGAAACGCTCAACTCGATTTCCCATCTGGTGTCGATCTTCTTTTGGAGGCTTTGCCAGAATGCGCCGATAGTTCGAAGGTATAAGCACCTCGCCTATTTCGTTGGTAACCCATTTGACGAATTACAATATCTCGACCTATACAAAAATGTATATCAACCATCGCGGCTATGCGGATTGATTTGCACGACAACAAGAATTACAGTCCCGCCCACAAGACTGCCAAATTTGATCTTGTAAAATAAGCACAGGGCAAAGGTGCTTAAGATTCGCGTTGAGGGGCGTTTGAATCGGGAGGATCGAAAAGGAAGTATTGTGATCCCTTGTTTCACATTCGCTATCGCATGACCTTTTAAAAAAGAGCCCTGGGGCTGCAGGACATGCGATCGGATATTGCGCGAGCCAAGACACATGCAGCATAAAGTCACGTTTAACCGCTTTGTATTCCTTCTTCTTTCCGCAACGGCGCTTCCCCTCTCCGCAGCCGCCGAGGGAGAGGCGCAGGCGCCGGTCAAACAGCAGAACCTGCCTTCCATCATCGTCGCCCATGCGGCAAAACGCGATCTCGTGGACCGCATCATCGCCACCGGCACGATCCGCCCCGTGGACGAGATTTACGTTCAGCCGCTGGTCGATGGCCTGTCGATCGACACGCTGAATGCCGATATCGGCGACCGGGTGGAGGCGAATGCGGTTCTGGCCGTGCTGTCCTCCGACAGCCTCGTGCTGCAAAAGAGCCAGCTTGAGGCCAACAAGGCCAAGGCCGAAGCCTCCGTCACCCAGTCGAAGGCGCAGGTGCTGGAAGCGCAGGCCAATCTCAATGACGCCCTTCGCCAGCGCGACCGCGCCGCCAAGCTCGGCCAGAGCGGCTCCGGCTCCGTCTCCGAGACGGAAAAGACCGAAGCGGCCGCTCAGGTGGCGCAGGCCCGCCTCGATGCGGCCAAACAGGCCGTTTCCGCCGGCGAGGCCGACATCAAGGTCGTCGACGCGCAGATCGACGACATCGATCTGAAGCTGACGCGCACCGGCGTGAAAACCCCGGTCGCCGGCATCGTATCCGCCAAGAACGCCAAGGTGGGCGCAATCGCCAGCGGTGCGGGCAATCCGCTGTTCACCGTCATCAAGGACGGCGCGATAGAACTCGTCGCCGATCTCTCCGAGACCGATATCCAGAAGGTCAAGGCAGGCCAGAAAGCCTATTTGACGGTTGCCGGCGGAGCTGAGAAAATAGAGGGCAAGGTGCGCCTCGTTTCACCCACCGTCGACCCGACGACGCGCCTCGGCTCCGTGCATGTGGTTCTGCCGACCGACAGCCCGGCGCGTTCCGGCATGTATGCCAGCGCGGCGATCATCGTCGAGGAGACGAATGCGCTCGCTTTGCCGCTGTCGGCCGTCACCTCCGGGCGTGAAGGCTCCACCACCCGCAAGGTGGAAGGCGATGTCGTCAAGCAGGTGAAGATCGAGACCGGCATCGAAGACGGCGGTTTTATCGAGATTGTCAGCGGTCTTGCCGCTGGAGACAAGGTTGTCGAGAAAGCTGGAGCATTCGTGCGTGATGGTGACCGGATAAGACCGGTGGAAGCCCAGACGGCTGCGTCCAACTGACTGAGGGAATGAGATGAACTTTTCCGCATGGTCAATCCGTAACCCGATTGCGCCGCTGCTCGGCTTCGCGCTTTTGATGATCCTCGGCATGCAGGCGTTCAACACCCTGCCCATCACCCGTTTTCCGAACATCGACGTTCCCGTCGTGGCCGTCACGGTCACCCAGAGCGGCGCTTCGCCGTCCGAGCTGGAAATGCAGGTGACGAAGGAGATCGAGGACGCCGTCGCCGCCATCAGCGGCGTCGACGAAATCCAGTCCACCGTGGTCGACGGACAGTCGACGACAACGGTTGTCTTCCGCATCGAAAAGCCGACGGAAGAGGCGGTTCAGGACACCAAGGACGCCATCGACAAGATCCGCAGCGATCTGCCCGCCGATATCGAAGTGCCCGTCGTCAGCAAGATCGACGTCGAGGGACAGGCGATCCAGACCTTTGCCGTCTCTTCGCCCAACATGACGCTGGAAGAACTGTCCTGGTTCGTGGATGACACGATCAAGCGTTCGCTCCAGGGCCAGTCCGGCATCGGCAAGGTCGACCGCTACGGCGGTGCGGACCGCGAAGTTCGCGTGTCGCTGAGCCCGGAAAAGCTTGACGCCTATGGCATCACCGCAACCGAGGTGAACAGCCAGCTGCGCGGCACCAATATCGATCTCGGCTCCGGCCGCGGCCAGGTCGGCGGTAACGAGCAGACCATCCGCACGCTCGGCGACACGCGCGATGTGAGCCAGCTCGCCAACACCACGATTGCGCTTTCCAACGGCCGTTTCGTCAAGCTCTCCGAGCTCGGCACGGTCACCGACACCTATCAGGAACAGAAATCCTTCTCGCGCTTCAACGGCAACCCCGCCGTCACCTTCGCGGTGTTCCGCTCCAAGGGCGCGAGCGAGGTCTCGGTCGCCGAAACCGTGGCGGCAAGCCTCGATGAAGTGCGCAAGAATCATCCGGATGTGTCGATCGAAATGGTCGATGACGCCGTCTATTTCACCTATGGCAACTACAAGGCCGCACTCGATACACTGATCGAAGGCGCGATCCTCGCCGTCATCGTCGTCCTGCTCTTCCTGCGCAACTGGCGCGCAACCCTGATTGCCGCCGTGGCGCTGCCGCTTTCCGCGATCCCGACCTTCTGGATCATGGATATCATGGGCTTCTCGCTCAACCTCGTCAGCTTCCTGGCGCTCACGCTCGCCACGGGTATTCTCGTCGACGACGCCATCGTGGAAATCGAGAACATCGCCCGCCATATCAAGATGGGCAAGACGCCCTATCGGGCGGCGCTGGAAGCGGCGGATGAAATCGGCCTTGCCGTCATCGCCACCAGCTTCACCATCATCGCGGTCTTCGTGCCGGTGTCGTTCATGCCCGGCATTCCCGGCCAGTACTTCATCCAGTTCGGCCTCACCGTCGCCTTCTCGGTGTTCTTCTCGCTCGCGGTAGCCCGTCTCATCACACCCTTGATGGCGGCCTATCTGATGCGCGCCGAAGATGCGATGGACGATCACCACGACAATGACAGCCGGTTGATGAAGGCCTATACGCGCATGGTGACCGCCACCACCCGCAAATGGTGGGCGCGCTATCTGACGCTGCTCGGCGCCATCGGCTTCCTCGTCGCTTCCGTCATTCTGCTCGCCGGCGTTCCGGGCAGCTTCCTGCCGCCGGACGACGCCTCGCGCGTGACGCTTTCGGTGGAACTGCCGCCCAATGCGACGCTCGACGAAACCGACCGCACGACGACCCAGATTTATCATGCCCTGCGTGACATCAACGGCGTCGAAAGCGTCTTCATCCTCGGCGGCGCTTCGCCCAAGGGCGATCTGGAGCTTCGCCGCGCCACCGTCAACGTCATCCTCCAGCACATCGATCATTCGCTGCTTAAGCTGGTGGTCAACAAGGGGCTGGGCTCCATCCCGCTCATCGGCCAATATCTTCCGAAGGTGGAGGAAAAGGGCCGCACACGTCCGCAATGGGATGTGGAACGGGATATTTTCGCACAGGTGCGCGGCATTCCGGATGTCCGCATCATCAAGCTGAACGACCGTGCGGAACGCGAGCTCTCCTTCAACTTCCTCTCGACGAACGAGAAGGATTTGAACGATGCCGTCGGTCTGCTCGAAAGCCGCCTGCGCGCCTCGCCCATCCTTGCCAATGTCAGCTCGGAAGGTGCCCTGCCCCGCCCCGAACTGCAGATTCGCCCGCGCAAGGATGAGATCGCCCGTCTCGGCATCACGCCTCAGCAGATTTCGCAGACCGTGCGTGTCGCCACCATCGGCGATATCGATGCGCAGCTGACGAAGATTTCGCTGGATGACCGGCAGATTCCGATCCGCGTGCAGGCCTCGCTCGATACCCGCCGCGATCTCGCCACCATCCGCGCGCTGAAGATCAAGACCGCCTCCGGGTCGCTGGTGCCGCTCTATAGCGTTGCCGATATCGACTATTCGGAAGGCCCAAGCTCGATCAAGCGCAACGACCGCAACCGCGTCGTCTCCATCGGCTCCGACGTGCCCTTCGGCACGGCGCTCGACACCTCGACGGCCGAGTTCAAACGCATCGTGTCGGAAACCGACCTGCCGGCGAGCGTGCGCCTTGCAGAAAGCGGCGACGCCAAGGTGCAGGGCGAAATGCAGCAGGGCTTCGTCAACGCCATGCTGCTCGGCCTGATGCTGGTGCTGGTGGTGCTCATCCTGCTGTTCAAGGATGTCATCCAGCCCTTCACCATCCTGTTCTCGCTGCCGCTTGCCATCGGCGGCGTGGCGGTCGCGCTCATCATCACGCAGAACGCGCTGTCCATGCCCGTTCTCATCGGCATCCTGATGCTGATGGGCATCGTGACGAAGAACGCCATCCTCTTGGTGGATTTCGCCATCGAAATGCGCCGCCACGGCATGGAACGGGTGCATGCCATGGTCGAGGCCGGCCGCAAGCGCGCCCGCCCGATCATCATGACCTCCATCGCCATGTCAGCGGGCATGTTGCCCTCCGCACTCGGCGTCGGCGAAGGCGGCTCGTTCCGCGCGCCGATGGCGATTGCGGTGATCGGCGGCATCATCGTCTCGACGGTGCTGTCCCTCATCGTGGTGCCGGCCTTCTTCCTGATCATGGACGACCTGTCGCGCCTGCTCGCCCACCTCTTCGGCCGCTTCGTCGGCAAGAAGGAAGAGGAGGAAGAGGCCCTCTCCAACGAGAAACTCTCGGAGATCGCCCGCGAAAACAGCCTGGCGCTCTCCTCACTGGAGGCGCGCGTCGCCAGCATGGAAAAGGGCACCGGCGACAAGGCCGCGGACAAGGGCAGCAACATATTGCGGCTGCCGCCGCTTGCTGCGGAGTGAAAGTTGTAGCGCCGGGCCTCGTGCCCGGCGTTTCTCTTTATGGCGATCTCTCTCTTCCGTCATCCTCGGGCTTGTCCCGAGGATCTGCAACCGTTTGATTTTATTCGACGTGATTAGATCCTCGGGACAAGCAACCGTGGATCTACTGTGCGAATGCCGGGTCTGATCGAGCGATTGCGTTGAGGATTGTGATGAGCTTTCGCACGGTTGCGATGATGGCGAGTTTGAAGGGCTTGCCGCGCATTCTGAGCCGTTGATAGAAGCCGCCAAGAACAGGGTCTCTGACCTTGATGGCGCTGAGTACGGCCATATAGGCGATGTCGCGCAGATGTTTTCTGCCCCCTGCACATCGCCCGTTTCGTTCGGTTGCGCCCGACTGGCGAGCATAAGGCGCCACCCCGACAAGGGCGGCGGCGACTTTTGCAGAGACTTTTCCCAGCTCCGGCATGTCGGCAAGCAACGCCGTTGCCAGGACCGGCCCGACGCCGGTGACCTGGCGAAGGCGGGCATGGCTTTTGCGCAGCCTCGGCGTCTGCGTCAGCACATCGTCGATTGCCGCATCCAATGTGGCAATATCCTGTGCGATGGTCCGCAGACGCTCCTCGATCAGGTCGCGCACCAGCGGTTCGTCGATGGTGTCGAGCTGGCTGACGAGCCCGCTCCTTTCGGCCAGCAGGCGCCGGCGGTGGGCGCTGATCGCATGCATCCTGCGGCAAGCCGGATCAGGCGCGTAGGGTGTGAGGTCACGCCGCACCGCCGCCAGATAACGCGCAATCATGGCCGCATCGATGCGGTCGGTCTTGGCCAGCTGGCCGATGGCGCGGGCAAAGCTGCGCACGCGGGCGGGGGCGACGATATAAACCTCAAGGCCGGCGGCATGAAGACCATCGGCCAGCCTGCTTTCATAGCCGCCCGAGGCTTCGAGGCCGACGGCGACCGGCCCCAGCTCCCAAAGACGCCGGGCAAGCTGCGTGATCTCGTGCGGTGACGAACCGCAACGAAAGCTTTTACCGGCGGGGTGGATATGGATGTCGAAATACTGCTTGGAAACGTCAATGCCGACGACGGCGATATCGTGTATCATGGCCTTGCTCCCAGGCTTGTGGTGCGGGCAAAAGCCCGATCAACCGTTCGGGGTCAAAGGGAGCAGGCAGGGCCTTGCTTGTCCTCGGCTGTCTAAACCAGCCCGAAAAAACGGCCGCCTGCCTGCATCAGCCGGGTTTGCGATGCCCGGCTGATGCATCCAGTAAACCACAAATCCTCCACACAAGCCCGAGGATGACGTCGAGGAGATACTTACCTTCCCCAACCCGCTTCAGGCCTCGACCAAGGTTTAAACCGGACAGCAGTGGGGCTTGACCCGAGAATTCTATCGAGCCCAAGTGAATGATTCCATAGATGCTTGGGCAACACGTCCAAACAGCCGCATCCCTCCGCCGTAAAAGCGGCTTATGCCTGTTTGATCGAAATCAATTCGCTTTCCAGGTGAACTGCTAATCTCCCTCGCATCGGGAATTGCCGGTCGAAGGATAATGCGATGAGCTCTTTTCAGATAGGCGTGCGGGAACACGAACATCCCCGGTTTCGTATCGCTTCGGACAGCCCGGCAAAAGGTATGAGCGGGAGCCGGATGGACGTGAACAAGACCGTGAAGCTGAGCAACAGGGACAGGAACATTTTACTGCGTGCACCCTTGATCGGGATAGCGGATGATGCGGCGGCATTGAAGCTGATGGAGGCGGCGACCATCACCAATGTGAACGCCCGCCATGTGCTCTTCAAGGAAGGCGAAGCGGCGCAGCATTTCTACTGCGTGCTGTCGGGTTATATCAGGCTTTACCGGCTGGACCGGCACGGGCGCGAAGCGGATGTGCGCGTCAGCGGCCCCGGCGATACCTTCAATGAATGCCTGATTTTCGGCAGCGATACCTATCGCTACAGCGCGCAGGCGGCGGAAAGCTGCACCGTGGCGCGGTTCGAACTTGCGAGAATCCGCAGCCTGATCGATCAGGAGCCGGCCATCGCCAAGGCCGTCATGCGCTGCCTGTCCAACAGCCTGCTGGCCACCATGGATTGCATCGCCAACGACCGGCTGCAGACGGCGCCGCAACGTGTCGCCCATTACCTCATCAATCAGGGCCCGCGCGACGCGACATCCTTTTCGCTGCGGCTGCCATTCCAGAAAAGCCTGCTCGCCGGCAAGCTCGGCCTCGCGCCGGAAGCGCTGTCGCGCGCCTTTTCGGCGCTGAAAAAGGCTGGCGTTACCGTGCGCGGGCGCATCGTGCAGGTCAATGACGTCGCCGCGCTGAAGCAGATCTGAAAATACCGGGAGAGGACGAAGGGCGGGATGCCATCAGGCATTCCGCCCTTCTGCATGTCCGAAATCGGGCACGAAGCGGAAGCTGTCGTTCTGCCGCTCGACACGGAAAAATCCGCCGAGATGACCGCCGGAAACCAGCCAGCCATGATCGGCGGCCTCGGCCAGCGCCTTGAGGCGTGTTTCATAAGCAAGCGCGGAATCGATATCATAGACGAAACCGACACCGGGATCCTTCACCTGCAACTCGCTGACATGCAGCACGTCGCCCCATAATAACAGCCGCTCATCGCCACTGCCGATCAGATAACCGGTATGCCCCGGCGTATGGCCGGGCATGGCGACTGCCTCGATACCCTCGGCGACCGCGCCCATGGGGATCGGCCGCAGCATCGGGCCGCAAATGTCGAGCAGCCGCGCGGCAAGGTCGAAACCGCCCTGCCGGGCGGGCGGCAGGCTCTTGCGCGCCTCCGCGCTGCTGAAAAAACCGAGATCGGCCTCGGGCACCCATATGTCGGCATTGGGGAAATAAGGCCGCTCGCCATCAATGAGGCCAAGCGCATGGTCGCCATGAATATGGGTGAGGATGACACGCGTCACATCGGCCGGCTGGATCCCGGCGGCGATCATCGCCGCGCGGGCATGGCCATAGGCTGCACCCCAGGCCGTGCCGCAACCGGCATCGATCAGCCAGATGCCGTCAGGGCCGGACAGCGCGACGCAGTTGACGTCCATGTCCACCGTTTCGCCCTGATGGCCGGCAAGGGCCGCAGCCAGCGCTTCAGCACCCTGACGGTGGATGAGATGGCCGACCGGCGCCTTGTAGACACCGTCGACAAAACGGGAAACGTCGTAAGCGCCGAAACGGCAGGAGATAGCCATATTTCAGAGACCGCCCTGCTCTTTCAGGAAACCGACGATGCGATCCACACCGTCGCCGCGTTTCATATCGGTGAAGACGAAGGGCATGGCGTTGCGCATGCGGGTCGCGTCGCTGTCCATGACGGTGAGGTCAGCGCCGACATAGGGCGCAAGGTCCTTCTTGTTGATGACCAGCAGGTCCGAGCGGGTGATGCCCGGCCCGCCCTTGCGCGGAATCTCCTCACCCTGGCAGACGGAGATGACATAGATGGTGATGTCGGCCAGATCGGGCGAAAAGGTCGCCGCGAGATTGTCGCCGCCGGATTCGATGAAGACCACATCGAGATCGGGAAAGCGCGCATTGAGCCCGGCAATCGCCTGCAGATTGATCGTCGCATCCTCACGAATGGCCGTATGCGGGCAACCGCCCGTCTCGACCCCGACGATACGCTCGGACGGCAGCGCCTGCATGCGCACCAGCGCCTCGGCATCTTCCTTGGTGTAGATATCGTTGGTGACGACCGCGACCGAATAATCCGCGCTCATCGCCTTGCAGAGCTTCTCCGTCAGCGCCGTCTTGCCAGAACCGACCGGCCCGCCAATGCCGACGCGCAGCGGCCCATTACCCGATTTCATCACTCTGTTCCCTTCGATATGCGTGGTCTTGTTTCACCATAGTCCCTCAACGGGACGCTTCAAGATATGCAAGGATCGTGCCGCCCTTTCAGGAGCGGAAAAGCCGGGTGCCCTGCGTTTCATGGCGCATGGCTGCCGTATCGGCGATGATCGTCGCGCCGCCGAGATCGTCGAGCGTGGATTGCATCGCCCGCACCGCCATCTCTGCGATGATCGTCTCGCTTGCGGCCAGAATGGTAACGCCATCCTTCTGTCCCGCGACCCCGAGGCGGATGCCCGCTGAAACGATCTGCGAAGCGCCGGCATGCAAAAAGGCAGCAATCGTTTCCCTGAGCGGCACCGCATGACCGGCGGCAACCGCCCCGACGGCGATGGGATAGGGAACGTCTTTCGGCAGCAGGTCCAGAACCGCATGCGGCCATGCGCCGGCGGCGGCAACGAAGGCATCGCCCAGAAGCACCGTCTCGCGGTATCGCTCCGCCGAACCGGCCAGCGCCCGCGCCAGATCGGCCGTTTCGCTCAAGATGGCCGCATCCCCGGCGCTGCGCCAGGCATGCGCCAGAAACACCGCATCGTTCCACATGCTGCCGTGGCGCAGCAGCGTTTCGAGCCAGTCGCGCAGGGCCGCCGCATCGCCGACGCGCCGATCCTCCACCGCCTTTTCAAGACCGCCGGAATAGGAAAAACCACCGACGGGAAAAGCAGGCGACATCCAGGCCATGAGCCGCAGCAGCGCGGCGACGCCGCGATCTTCACTCACGGCTCAGCCGTGATCGTGATGGTGGTGCCCGTGGTCATGACCATGGGAATGGCCGCCATGGGCGTGGTAAGCGCCGCGCGCCGGCTGGAATGGCTCTTCCACCTCACGCACGATGGCGCCCAGACCTTCCAGCATGGCGCGAATGACATGGTCGCGCAGGATGAGAATACGCTCTTCCTCGATCTGCGCGGAAAGATGCCGGTTGCCGAGATGCCAGGCGAGCTCGATCAGGTGAAGCCGATCCTTCGCCTTGATTTCGAACAGCTTTTCATCCGCCGCACGGACCTCGATCAGGTCGCCGTTCTCTACCACCAGAAGATCGCCATGGGCAAACAGCACGGCTTCCTTCAGGTCCAGCATCACCATCTCGTCATTTTGCAGATGCAGCAGCTTGCGGCGCAGATGCCGCTGGTCATGCGCCAGGGTGACATAACCGGAAGCTTCGTCGGCAGGGGTTCCGGCCGGATGATAGGAGGTGACGCGCAGCATGGGATGATCCGTTTCAGAAACAGTCTTGGAGGTCTGATTTTTGCCGGATAGGCGGGGTGATTTCAAGGCGCGATTTCCGGACATGCTCACAGCCGAAACGAAAAAAGCCCGGCATTGCGGCCGGGCCTTCGCAAAAATCTTGAAACCGAAATCAGGCCGCAGCGCGTGCCTTCAGGTTTTCCAGAATGTTCTGCGGCGCGGAAACACCATAGGGGTCGGATTCGCAATTGTCCGAATAGCCCTCTTCCTCGAACCACTGCTCGACGACGCCATCGTTGACGACGGCGGCGTAACGCCAGGAGCGCATGCCGAAACCGAGATTGTCCTTGGCGACCAGCATGCCCATCTTGCGGGTGAACTCACCCGAACCATCCGGAATGACCTTGACGTTTTCGAGGTTCTGGCCCTTTGCCCAGGCATTCATGACGAAGGCGTCATTGACCGACAGGCAATAGATGTCATCGACGCCGAGCGCGCGGAACTCACCCGCCAGCTTTTCGAAATCGGGAAGCTGGTAGGTCGAGCAGGTCGGCGTGAAGGCGCCGGGCAGCGAAAACAGAACGACCTTCTTGCCCTTGAAATAATCGTCGGAGGTCATGTCCTGCCAACGGAACGGGTTGGGGCCACCGACGGCCTCATCGCGAACGCGCGTGCGGAAGGTTACGGCGGGCACTTTTTTGCCGAGCATGTCTTGTCTCCTGTTCTGGCGTTTTGCGAGGATCGCTTGGGATCGATCCGCGCGGAATTCTTTTGCCGTTTCCATAGCGCAAGACGCGCTGCGGTGCAGCATAAAAATCCCGATTTCAAAGGAGATTCAAACAGGGCATGCACTACCTGGTGCAACTATAAAGTACAGTTTACAAAAATGCACTTTTAAGTAATATTCCGCCACCCAACGGGAGACACTGAAATTGATTTTGAAAGATCGCGTACTCAATCATCTCGACAGTACCCTCAGAGCCTATTTCGACTATAGCGACGGCCCGCAATGCTCCAATCTGCGTGGCTTCGTCGCAGGGCTGGTCACGGATGTCTGCGAAAAGATGGATGGAGACTTGCTGCGGAAGGTCGCGGAAAAGGTAGACGGCAAGAGTTTCGCCGAATGGCGGTCATGGTACATCGATGAAGTCGTGACTTTGCAGGCCAGTGCGGTGGGCGCATTCGCCCATCGCATCATTGACGTGGAAACGCTCAGCCCCTCGGCGCTCAGCAGAAAAGTGCCCTGCGAGCTTGGCTACAGACACGCGGATGAATTCATCGCCTGCTGGGAGGAGACCTATGCAAAGCGGCAAGCGGAGAAGGAAAAGCTGCCTTCATCGAAAAAATTTCAGGACAAGCGCAACAGCCACACGGAGCCGCCTTACCTGATGAAAGACATCCTGGGGCTGTCCTGGTGGCGCAAGCGGTCAAAATGAATGACGGCAACAAGGAATCGACCAAGGAAATGCTGGCGGTTTTCCGCATCATCGCCAGCGCCGGGCTTTCGCTGATCCTCCTTCTGGCCACTTTCAAGAACAGGACGCCGGACCTTTCCAATTGGCTGGTTTACCCAGCCGCCCTGTTTTTCAGCGCCTCTTTGCTGTTCTGCCTCTACCTGTTTCTGCAAGCCATAACCCTGCTTGCGGGCGAGGCGGACGCCATCATCGATCAGCCGAGGATCAAAATCCCTGCAATGGCGGCCATGGGGCTGTTCATGGCCGGCGTTGCAAGCCTGCTGACCGCGCTCATGTGCATCTGAGCGCGGAGCAGCCGTTTCTCAAAACAGGAAATAACGCTGCGCCATCGGCAGCACCGTTGCCGGTTCGCAGGTCAGAAGCTCGCCATCCGCCCGCACTTCGTAGGTTTCCGGATCGACCTCGATATGGGGGGTGAGCGAATTGTGGATCATCGACGCCTTGGAAATGCCGCCGCGCACATTCTTCACCGGCAGCAACTTCTTGTCGACGCCGAGGCGCTGGGCAAGGCCGGCATCCAACGACGCCTGCGACACGAAAGTGACCGAGGAATTGGTGCGCAGCTTGCCATAGGCGGCAAACATCGGCCGGTAATGCATCGGCTGCGGCGTGGGAATGGAGGCATTCGGGTCACCCATCGGGGCAGCGGCAATCGAGCCGCCGAGCAGCACCATCTCCGGCTTCACGCCGAAAAAGGCCGGGTTCCACAAGACGAGATCGGCACGCTTGCCGACTTCGATGGAGCCGATCTCGTGGCTGACACCCTGGGCGATGGCCGGGTTGATGGTATATTTGGCGATATAGCGGCGGACACGGAAATTGTCGTTTTCGCCGGTCTCTTCCTTCAGGCGGCCGCGCTGGCGCTTCATCTTGTCGGCCGTCTGCCAGGTGCGGATCGCCACTTCGCCGACGCGGCCCATGGCCTGGCTGTCGGAAGAGATGATCGAAAACGCGCCGATATCATGGAGAATATCCTCCGCCGCGATGGTTTCCTTGCGGATGCGGCTTTCGGCAAAGGCGATATCTTCAGGGATGGACGGCGACAGGTGGTGGCACACCATCAGCATGTCGAGATGTTCGGCGAGCGTATTGACGGTATAGGGCCGTGTCGGGTTGGTGGAAGACGGAATGACGTTGGGATTGCCGCAGACCTTGATGATATCAGGCGCGTGCCCGCCGCCCGCCCCTTCGGTGTGGAAGGCATGGATGGTGCGGCCACGGATGGCGGCAACCGTATCTTCCACGAAACCGCTTTCATTCAGCGTATCGGTGTGGATCATCACCTGCACATCGTATTGATCAGCCACCGTCAGGCAATTGTCGATGGCGGCGGGCGTCGTGCCCCAGTCCTCATGCAGCTTCAGCGACGACGCGCCGGCAAGGATCATTTCCTCCAGAGGGGCCGGCAGCGAGGCATTGCCCTTGCCCGCCAGCCCGAGATTCATCGGAAAGGCATCGAAGCTCTCGATCATCCGCTCGATGTGCCAGGCGCCGGTGCAGGTGGTGGCAAGCGTACCATGCGCGGGGCCGGAGCCGCCGCCCAGCATGCAGGTGATGCCGCTCATCAGCGCTTCTTCGATCTGCTGCGGGCAGATGTAATGGATATGCGCATCCATGCCGCCGGCTGTCAGGATCCTGCCTTCGCCGGCAATCGCCTCCGTCGAGGGGCCGACGATAATCGTCACGCCGGGCTGCGTATCGGGGTTGCCCGCCTTGCCGATGGCGTGGATGCGGCCGTTCTTCAGGCCCACATCCGCCTTGTAGATGCCGCTATGGTCAACGATCACCACATTGGTGATGACGGTATCGACCGCGCCTTCGGCCCGCGTCGCCTGGCTCTGGCCCATGCCGTCGCGAATGACCTTGCCGCCGCCGAATTTCACTTCCTCGCCATAGATCGTGTGGTCCTTCTCGATCTCGATGAAGAGTTCGGTATCGGCAAGACGTACCTTGTCGCCGACGGTCGGGCCGAACATGCCGGCATAGGCGGCGCGGGAAATCTTGTAGGGCATGGGCTCAGGCTCCTTCGGACGCGGAGAAAATCGATGTGGGAGAAATTCGTGTCAGCCGGCCCTCGCCCGCAAGGGCTTCGACCAGCTGTTGTTCGGCAGCAAATGGATGGCCACTCCAGCCCTGGTGGCTGAAACCGGCAATGGTCACCTCGTCATCATCGCCGCTGACATTTTCAAGAACATGGGCAATGGCGACGAGGCCGGTGCTGGGGCAGACGTATGGTGCGGGCTTATAGGCTTCGAGCGCCGTATCGAGCCTCTCATGCACACCGCGAGAAATAACGACATGGCTCTTGCCGCCAGCTCGTGCGATGGCCGCGAATTCGCCGGTATAATCGGCGCAGAAATCAGTGAGTTCCGGCCAGCATGCGCGTATGTCCGGTTCCATTTCGGAAAATTTTGCGGGATCACGCACCGACCAGATGGCGGCAGCCTGCCGCACACCGTCACTCTCGCGCCATTCGGTCCCCTCGGTCATCTCGAGACCCGGCCGCCCGGTGTTACACACGGCCACCACATCGGTGCGCGTGCCGCCCAGACCAAGCGAGCGGCAATCATTAAAACGGACAACGATATCCGAACGGTCGATGAGCCGGGCTGCGCCCGGCGGCAGTTCCCCATTTCCGACGATCGTGATGCGCCGCCCCATGCGTTCAGAAACCTTCCGACAACTGACGCAATTCTTCCGCCCGCTTGCCGCTCATCTCGGCGAGGCAGGAGGAAATCAGCATCGGTTCCATCGAGCCGCCGCGGGCCTGAAAGCCGGCAAGCGCGCAATTGGCGTCACGAAACGCCACCCAGGCGCGCTGGGCAGTCACCAGCGCGTCGGTCGCACCCTTACCGTCTGCATCCGCCGTTTTATCGCGCTCGGTGAGCAGCTTGCGCAGCTTCTGATATTCGGCGTTCAACTGCTTGTCGGCCTTTTCGTAATCCTTGCCGGCGCAAATGGTCATGTCCGCCTGCGTCTGCGGGGCCTTGCAATCCGGCTCGCCCTGCGCAGCGGCCGGCATGGACAGGCCGCCGGTCGCGCTGAGCAGCACAGCCGCCATAAGAACGTTTTTTCGGCTCATCTCCATCGCTCAGGCCGCCGCGCCATCGAAAGCCTGCGGCTTCAACGCCCGGGGATCGACACCATCGAGACAATTGGCATTGACCGCCACCATCGGTGTTCCATCCGGCCCATCGGCATAAGCAAAGCTCTCGATGCCGCAGGTGGAGCAGAAAAGATGATGGATATTGTGTTTGTTGAAGAGATATTCCGCCAGCTTGTCCTCGCCGGAAAGCAGCGTGAATTTCTCACGCGGCGCGAAGGCCAGTGTGGAACCCAGGCGCTTGCAGCGCGAACAATTGCAGATGATGGTATGATCGAGATCGGCGTCGACCTCGAAGCTGACGCTGCCGCACTGGCAGCTTCCATGATAATGCGCCGTCGCCATTTCATAACCTCCCCATGACCTGTTGACGGAAACCATAAACCTCCCGCTTGCCGGAAAGCGGCACCAGCGTCACTTCCCGCTTCTGGCCGGGTTCGAAACGAACCGCCGTGCCGGCGGGAATATCGAGGCGCATGCCGCGCGCCTTGTCGCGGTCGAACAGGAGACCGGCATTGGTCTCATAGAAATGATAGTGGCTGCCCACCTGCACCGGCCGGTCGCCCGAATTGGCAACTTCGATGGTCACGGTCGGCTGGCCGGCATTGAGTTCGATGCTGCCCTCTGCGGTAATGATTTCGCCGGGTTTCATGGTATTTCCCCTTTTGTCTCAGGCAGCGTTGGCCGCCGTGCAGCCTTCGGCCTTCAGGACGCGCCGTGTCGACGCGGGATTATTGACGAGTTTCGCCGCCGGGCGAACGGGCCTGCGAACCAGCTCACCGCCGCAATTCGGGCAGGCGCCGTGAAGCACATCCGTCACGCAATCGACGCAGAAGGTGCATTCGAACGAGCAGATCATCGCATCCCGGCTGTCGGGGGCAAGATCGCGGTCGCAGCATTCGCAATTGGGTCGAAGCTCCAGCGCCATATTCGCCCCCTCACCGTATCGGTTCGTGAACGGTCACCAGCTTGGTGCCATCGGGAAACGTCGCTTCCACCTGCACATCGTGGATCATCTCGGCAATGCCGTCCATCACCTGATCACGGGAAATGACATGCGCGCCCGCTTCCATAAGCTCCGCCACGGCACGCCCGTCGCGGGCGCCCTCGACCACGAAATCGGTAATCAGCGCAATCGCTTCGGGATAGTTCAGCTTCACGCCGCGTTCCAGCCGGCGGCGCGCCACCATGGCGGCCATGGAAATCAGCAGCTTGTCTTTTTCTCTTGGGCTAAGGTTCATCGTGGTCCCGCAGCTTGGAACCTGTTCCGCAAGCATGGTTGCGGCAAGCAGATCCGACATGTTGACAGACCCCGAAGGCCGCCGGTTGCCGACGATCCGAAGGGTTTACAGATTCCAGACTTTCGGCACTGGCGCGCCGTTTCGCAAGAGCGAAATGATCGGAAAAAGCAATTTTCTCAAGGAGAAACCATCTTCGGCGGAGACGCGCACAACAAGCTTGCCCTGCCATTCGCTGGCACCGCCGCTTTCCCCGGCAATAGCCCGGATTTTAGGCAGAAGCGCCTCGGAGAGAGGCCCGATATAAAGCAGCGTCGCAAAGGCGACCTGACCGGCCAGAACCGCCGGTTTCGCGGTCAGCGCCGATACCTCGCCTTCCAGCAGAAGCTCTTCGGCATGCACCAGCCTGCCGCCATGGCGAATGCGCCAGCGGTCGCGGAAAAGGCCATGCGTCATCGCCTCGCCCATGGCCTGACGGCCGAGCAGCACGGCTTCGACAGCGATGAATTCGGAAGACTGGTCGAGATCGGCTTCCAGCCGGCGGGTCAGCGAGGCGCGGTCGAAAAGAATGGTTTCCTGCGGCAGCCAGTGCAATCTGGCGCCCGGCCCGGCGGAAACCCGGGCGGTAACGGTGGCTGTGCCGGAGGATGCCTTGTAGACCTTCTCGCAGGCCTGCGTGGTCACGACCAGCGAGGTGCCGGCGCCGGCAACCGCCTGCCATTCAAGTTCGTCTCCGCCGGTCAGGCCGCCGGAGGAATTGATGAGAATGGCTTCGGCTTCGTTCGAAAAGGTTTCCGGCAGGCGGATTTTGGCACAGCCTTCCTGGAACAGTTCCTCCAGCCGGCTGCGCCCTTCAACCGCTTTGGTTACAATGCGTCCTCTGCCACGGGCGCGCTGCTGCCGGACAGGTTGAGCGTCTTGGCGACCGGAAGGGCCGATGGCTTGCTGTTCTGGCTGCACGCGGTCTCCGAAGCGGTTGCGGAAGTGGATGAGGCCTTTGCGCCGCAATCCTTCTTGACGACGGCATCCACGACCAGCTGCCCTTCCGTATTGCGGAAGAAATCCCACATTCTTTCGGCCGCATCAACCGTGCGCGTTACTTCGCCTGTGGGCATCTTGCGCTCCACGGCCGGTTCCGCCTTCGGCGTCTGTTCGCCGCCCGGTTTGCGGGTGACGACGGCGCTTGCGGCCAGCACTTCCGCCTTCATCGTCGCGCGCGGCCAGGCGTGGTCCCAGTCGTTGATGACATAGGACTGAATGCGTGCGCCGGCCTTGCAGACATCATAGGAATTGACGGTGAAACTTTCGCCCACCTTGCTTTTGGCAGCGCCCTTGCAGCCGTCCATCTCGGCCCAGCGCTTCAGCGCCGTCTCGCCGCCATATTGCCAGTAGGATTTGCCGCCGCCCTGATAGGGGTTGGCGGGATCCTTCAGCCCCGCAAAGGCGATGATCGACATCGGCCGCGCCGGCGTGCAGCTTGCCGCATCCGGTGCCCATTTGCCCTCGGTCTCCAGCGGATAACCCGCCCGCAGCGAGGCGACGAAGCCGGCGGCGGTGAAATCCGCGCTGCCATTGCAGATGAATTGCGACAGCATGCGCCCGCCGCCGGAATAACCGGAACCGTAAAAACGCTCCTCATCCACGCAGAACTTGCCCTTCACCATGGTAATGGCATCGCGAATGAAACCGACCTCGTCCAGCCCGCCCGGACGCTTGGTAACACCGGGAACATTCCAGGCATGGGTGCCGGGCAATTCGCCATTCAGGCTGCCGGCCAGCGCCACCACCACCAGACCGTCACGCTCGGCCAGCTTGTCCCAGCCGCTGCGGTTCAGCTGGCCATGCGGATTGCTGTTGGAGCCATGGAAATCGAACACCACAGGCAGCGGCTTTTTTCCATCATAGGCCGAGGGAACAAAATAGACGCCGTCGCGTTTTTCACCGTTGGAGAGAATGGAAAAATCGTGCCTGCCCGATTCCATGCCGGGTCCGGGCAACTGACCGCAGGTCGATGCCGACGCTGCGACACCGGCGCTCGCGCACATCGCAAGACCCAGAAAGAGGGTGCGGGCGGAGCGGAACAGCCGGGCGGCCCGGCCGATGGCAAAGTCTTGATGCATTGACACGCCTTTATTGGGCACGGTTTTCCCGACGATACGTCGGACGTGCGTGGAATGTAAGGGATCAACTGTCGCGGCGTGCGAATAGACTTTTCCTGTGTCTCGCATGCAGCATTTTCGCTGCCAATATCACAGGCAATTATTCAATGAAATGCTAAAATTACGCATGAAAGCCATGTCGAGACGCATAGGCTTTCAAAATATTAATCGGCCGTTTGCACGCCGTGATCGGCGCGCAGCATTTTTAGTCTCGATTTATACTGTCAGGTGACGCCGCGCTTCCGGCGTATCCAGCGTTTCGGCCAGCCCCTGATGCACGATTTCGCCGCGGTCCATGATGTAGACGTAATCGGCAAGCTCGCGGCAGAAATCCAGATATTGCTCGACCAGCAGGATCGCCATGCCGGTGGAATCGCGCAGATATTTGATCGCCCGGCCGATATCCTTGATGATCGATGGCTGAATGCCCTCGGTCGGCTCGTCGAGAACGAGAATTTTCGGCCGCGTCACCAAAGCCCGGCCAATGGCGAGCTGCTGCTGCTGGCCGCCGGAGAGATCGCCACCGCGTCTTCCCAGCATGGATTGCAGCACCGGAAACAGGCTGAAAATATCATCCGGGATGAACCGTTCCTTACGCGGCAGCGGCGCATAGCCGCTTTCGAGATTCTCCTGCACGCTGAGCAGCGGAAAGATTTCTCGCCCCTGCGGCACGTAGCCGACGCCGCGCTTGGCCCGGTGGTAAGGCGCCAGCCCATCCAGCGCCGCCCCTTCAAAGCTGATCGTCCCGGCACTGATGGCGTGCTGGCCGGTGACGGCGCGCAAAAGCGAGCTTTTACCCACACCGTTGCGGCCGAGAACGCAGGTGATCTTGCCCATCTCCGCATTAAGCGAAACGCCGCGCAAGGCTTGCGCTGCGCCGTAATGGAGGTTGATGTTGTCGACTGTCAGCATGGTGAAACTCCATTGGCGCATTGGTGGGAGGCGTTACCCCCCTCTGCCCTGCCGGGCATCTCCCCCTCAAGGGGGGAGATCGGCAAGCGGCAAACACCCTGCTCCACAACAGCTTTGAGTTGGAACGGGCGGGTGCGGCATCTGATCTCCCCCCTTGAGGGGGAGATGCCCGGCAGGGCAGAGGGGGGTATGGCCAACGCAGACGCTTCCATCACCGCCCCAGATAATTCTCGATCACCTTCGGATCGTTCGACACGAAATCGATCGATCCCTCCGCCAGCACCGAGCCTTCGGCAAGGCACGTCACCTTCACCCCCAGTTCGCGGATAAAGCCCATGTCGTGTTCCACCACCACCACCGAGCGGGTCTTGGCGATTTCCTTCAAAAGCACGGCGGTTTCGGCCGTTTCCGCATCCGTCATGCCGGCCACCGGCTCATCCACCAGCAGCAGCTTCGGCTCCTGCGCGAGCAGCATGCCGATTTCCAGCCATTGTTTCTGGCCGTGCGAGAGGTTGGCGGCGAGATCGCCGCGGCGGTGGCCAAGACGCACGGTGGCGAGGATTTCCTCGATGCGGGCCTTGTCTTCCTCCGTCAGCCGGTAAAACAGCGTCGCGAACACCCCGCGCTTGCGGTTGAGCGCCAGTTCCAGATTGTCCCAGACGGTATGGCTTTCGAACACCGTCGGCTTCTGGAATTTTCGGCCTATGCCGAGCTGGGCGATATCCGCCTCGTCCTTTTTGGTGAGGTCGATGCTGTCTTCGAACAGCACCGTGCCCGTATCCGGCCTTGTCTTGCCGGTGATGATGTCCATCATCGTCGTCTTGCCCGCACCGTTCGGGCCGATGATGGCGCGCAGCTCACCCGGTTCCACCACGAAGGAGAGGGAATTGAGCGCCCTGAAACCATCGAAGGACACCGAGACGCCGTCGAGATAAAGCAGGCTTTTCGTTCTGTTTTCGGAAATCGTGTTCATATCCGCCTCACTCCGCCGCCTGTTGCGCCACTGTCGAGCCGCTGTCATTGCCCTGCGGGACGTCGCCTGCCGCAAGCGCGACCCGCTTTTCGCGCCGCCGGGCCAGATAGTGTTGCAGCGTTCCGACGATGCCCTTGGGGAAGAACAGCGTCACTGCGATGAACAGCCCGCCCAGCGCAAACAACCAGAATTCGGGGAAAGCGCCGGTGAAATAGCTTTTTCCGCCATTGACCAGCAGCGCCCCGATGATCGGCCCGATCAGCGTGCCACGCCCGCCCACCGCCGTCCACACCACCACTTCGATGGAGTTGGCGGGCGAGAATTCGCCGGGATTGATGATGCCCACCTGCGGCACGAACAAGGCGCCGGCAATGCCCGCCATCATGGCCGAGACGACGAAGGTGAAAAGCTTGATGTTTTCCACCCGGAAACCGAGGAAACGAACCCGGCTTTCGGCATCGCGCACGCCCACCAGCACCTTGCCGAATTTGGAATTGACGATGCCCGACGCGATCAGCAGAGAAAGCGCCAGCATCACCGCCGTCATGGCAAACAGCACGGCGCGGGTGCCATCCGCCTGCACGGAAAAGCCGAGAATATCCTTGAAATCGGTAAGGCCATTATTGCCGCCGAAACCCATGTCGTTGCGGAAGAAGGCAAGCAGCAGCGCATAGGTCATGGCCTGGGTGATGATGGAGAGATAAACGCCGTTGACACGCGAGCGGAAGGCGAACCAGCCGAACACGAAGGCGAGCAGCCCCGGCACGACAAGCACCATCAGCGCCGCAAACCAGAACATGTCGAAGCCATGCCAGAACCACGGCAGTTCCTTCCAGTTGAGGAAGACCATGAAGTCAGGCAGCACCGGATGGCCATAAACCCCGCGCGTGCCGATCTGCCGCATCAAATACATGCCCATGGCATAACCGCCGAGCGCAAAGAAGGCGGCGTGGCCAAGCGAGAGAATGCCGCAATAACCCCAGACGAGATCGAGCGCCAGCGCCAGCAGCGCATAGGCGAGATATTTGCCGAGCATCGACATGATATAGGTCGGGATGCGGAAGGCGCTGTCGGCCGGCAAAAGCAGGTTGGAGGCCGGCACCAGAACGGCGATGGCCAGAATGATGCCGATGGCGATGGAGATGCGGCGGTCGAGCGCGCGCAGGAGGAAGCCGGTAATCATGCTTCGATCGCCCTTCCCTTGAGTGCGAAGAGACCGCGCGGCCGCTTCTGGATGAACAGGATGATGAGAACGAGCACGAGGATCTTGCCGAGCACGGCACCGACCGTCGGCTCGAGGAACTTGTTGAGCACACCGAGAGACAACGCGCCGACCAGCGTTCCCCAGAGATTGCCGACGCCGCCGAACACCACCACCATGAAACTGTCGATGATGTAGCTCTGGCCGAGATTGGGCGAGACATTGTCGATCTGCGACAGCGCCACGCCGGCAAGACCGGCAACGCCGGAACCAAGCGCGAAGGTGAAGGCATCAACCCACGGCGTGCGAATGCCCATGGAAGAGGCCATGCGGCGGTTCTGCGTCACGGCGCGCATCTGCAACCCGAAGGCGGAGCGCTTCAGGAGAACCAGCAGCGCGAAGAACACCGACAGTGAAAAACAGACGATCCACACCCGGTTCCAGGTGAAATTGAGATAACCGACGCTGAAGGAGCCGGACATCCAGCTCGGGCTGCCGACTTCCCGGTTGGTGGGGCCAAAGATGGAGCGCACGCCCTGTTGCAGGATGAGCGAGATGCCCCAGGTGGCGAGAAGCGTTTCCAGCGGCCGCCCGTAAAGAAAGCGGATGACGCCGCGCTCCATCACGAGGCCGACGAAGGCCGTCACAAGAAAGGCGGCGGGCAGAGCGATGGCGAGCGACCAGTCGAACAGGCCGGGGAAATGCGTGCGGATCACCTCCTGCACCATGAAGGTGGAGTAGGCGCCGATCATCACCATCTCGCCATGCGCCATGTTGATGATGCCCATGACGCCGAAGGTGATGGCAAGGCCGATGGCGGCGAGCAAAAGCACGGAACCGAGCGACAGGCCGTACCAGACATTCTGCGCATAGTCCCAGAAGGCAAGGGAGCTTTCGATGCTCGATATGGCGCTGTCGATATCCGGTTTCAGGCTCTGATCCACCGACGAGGAAGCCGCCATCAGAATGCCGATGGCATCGCGCCCGCCAAGGCTCTTGATGGTGGCGATTGCTTGCCTCTTCTGTTCCAGCGACCGTTCGGAGGAGAGCAGCGAGACAGCCCGCGCCTCCTCCATCCGGGTCCGCACCTCAGTATCGGTCTCCTTGGCGATGGCCGCTTCCAGCAATTCGAGATTTTCCGCGCTTGGCGCTTTCAGAACGGCGTCTGCCGCGGAAAGCCGCACGGATTTTTCCGGGCTGAGCAGGGTCAGACCGCCGAGTGCAGCGCGGATGACGCGGCGCAGATTATTGTTGACCTTGATCTTGCTGACAGCCGCCTTCGGCGCTTCACCCGCACTTTCGCCCGTCAGCGGGTCGATCAGCGTAAAATTGGAACCTGCCGGTTTCGCCATGAAAACCAGATTGTCGGCCTTGCGCACATAAAGATCGCCCGCCGCAAAAGCCTCGAGCGCCGGCACGACACGCGCATCGCCCGTGGCGGCGATCTGCCCGATCAGCACTTCGGCCTGCTTGAAATCCGCCGTGCCGAGCTGGTCGATCAGCGCCTTCGGCTCGCTTTGCGCGAAGGATTGGGCTGCGATCCCCAGGGTGAGCCAGAGGAAGATGGCTCCGAGAAAAGATCGGATCGTCATGTCGGGTTCCTTGGGCGTTTTACGACAGGGCGTTTGTGGGTAATGCCACTTGAATATGCCGCTCACCCCCCTCTGCCCTGCCTGGCATCTCCCCCACAAGGGGGGAGATCGGCAAGGCACGCCTGCGTCGCTCCATCTCAACCAATGAGAAGGGCGAAACCTTGCCTCGAGTCGATCTCCCCACCTGTGGGGGAGATGCCCGGCAGGGCAAAGGGGGGCATGCTTGTTCAGTTTCCAATGAGAAAACCGCCCCCAAACAAAGGGAGCGGCACCCACCTCGCTAATCAGCTACCCTTGCCGCCGCACTTCCCACTGGCCACATTGAAGTTGCCGCAAGACATCGGCTTCCTCCAGTCCGAGATCAGATCCTTCGAATCCGGCAGATAATCCGACCACTCGTCACCCACGACCTGCGGCGTCTGCTGTACGATTTCGAACTGGCCATCGGCCTGGATTTCGCCGATCAGCACCGGTTTGGTGATGTGGTGGTTCGGCATGACGGTGGAGTAGCCGCCCGAAAGGTTCGGCACGGAAACGCCGATGATGCTGTCCAGAACCTTGTCCGTATCCGTCGTGCCGGCGGATTCCACGGCCTTTACCCAGGCGTTGAAGCCGATATAGGCGGCTTCCATCGGGTCGTTGGTCACGCGCTTGTCGTTCTTGGTAAAGGCATGCCAGGTCTTGATGAATTCGGCATTGACCGGCGCATCGACGGACTGGAAGTAGTTCCAGGCGGCAAGGTGGCCGACCAATGGTGCGGTATCGAGACCGGCAAGCTCTTCTTCACCGACCGAGAAGGCAACGACGGGAATGTCTTCAGCCTTGATGCCCTGGTTCGCCAGTTCCTTGTAGAAAGGCACGTTGGCATCGCCGTTAATGGTAGAAACCACGGCGGTCTTCTTGCCGGCCGAGCCGAACTTCTTGATGTCGGACACGATCGTCTGCCAGTCGGAATGACCGAACGGCGTGTAGTTGATCATGATGTCCTCTTCCTTGACGCCCTTCGACATCAGGTAGGCCTTCAGGATCTTGTTTGTGGTCTGCGGATAGACATAGTCCGTGCCGGCCAGAACCCAGCGCTCCACACCTTCGGTATTGGCGAGATAATCGACGGCCGGAATGGCCTGCTGGTTCGGCGCCGCACCCGTGTAGAAGATGTTGCGCGAGGATTCTTCACCCTCATACTGAACCGGATAGAACAGGATCGAATTCAGCTCCTCGAAGACCGGCAGAACCGACTTGCGCGAGGAAGACGTCCAGCAGCCGAAAACGGCGGCGACCTTGTCCTGCGAAATCAGCTGACGGGCCTTTTCAGCGAAAAGCGGCCAGTCGGAAGCCGGATCGACCACCACGGCTTCGAGTTTCTTGCCGAGCACGCCACCCTTCTTGTTCTGCTCGTCGATGAGCATCAGCATGGCGTCCTTCAGCGTCGTTTCTGAAATCGCCATTGTACCGGACAGCGAATGCAGCACGCCAACCTTGATGGTGTCGTCAGCGGCAAAAGCGCCGTGGAAGGCGGTGGTGGACAGGATCGCGCCAAGCAGCGCGGCACTAAGCGTCTTGCGGAATGTCATCGGAAGAACCCCTCTCCTTGTTTGGCCTCTCGTGGAGGCTCAGCGGCATCTGCGGCCGCTGCTGGAGGGACTATCGATCTCGCAGACGCGAAACCGTATACGTCAATTGACGTAGGCGGGGTGGCGAAAGATGCATGAGGGGTTGGGAATAAGCTGAACCTGAAGGTGCTTGTCTGTGAAGCAGGAGGCCTCAGCTTGTTTCTTCTCCCCGCCGGGGAGAAGTCCGCAGCAGCGGGATGAGAGGGCGAGCGCCGCGATATACGGAGGGGTTGCCCCCTCATCCGACCCTTCGGGCCACCTTCTCCCCGGCGGGGAGAAGAAATGCACGGCACGGTCTCACATCAGGAATGCGACCATCAGGAATGCGGCTTATCGTTCCGCTCTTCGTCGCGGATCGCATCGTCGTGATACCACGAACCGAAATCGATATGCGGCTCCTGCGCCTGACGCTCGAGGTCGCTGAGGCTGCTGTTGCGGAACTTGGAAAGACCCGCACGCCCGCCGACCGGGAATTGATAGATCGTTGCCGTCTCGCGATGAATGCCAGTTGCCATTTCGATCATCTCACTTTGTTTGCATCGAAGCACTTTATGTCTGGAGCTAACCCGCAAAGGCCAGATTCGCTCCGTTTGATTAAAAAAAAATCACCTTGCGAAAAATATAGGCATTAATCGTCTCATCTACAAGAAAAACCATTCCGAAAGCGCCGGTTTTTGGGGCAAATGCCAATCCCTCGCGCGCAACCGAAATCATTGCACCGCAGCAGGGCATTCCGCCGGGAGACGCCGGCTATCTATCAGGATTCAATGATGAAACATGAGGGGTGAATTTGCCTGCCGCAGTGCAGCAGAACCGTCCGCGCGCGATATCCAGGCTCCTGCGTTGCAGGGGGCCTGAAAGATTTTTCGAAAAAATCGCCTGATATCGCCAATCTGGCACGCGGCATGCATCTAAGGGGTCAGCCCTTGAACGCGAATGTGCTTCGGTGGCCAAAGCCACGGGAGGCCTCAAGGCTTCGCATTGTTACCTATGAGAGGTTCGTAATGACTAAGTTCAAACTCGAGTACATCTGGCTGGACGGATACAAGCCGGTCCCCAACCTGCGCGGCAAGACCCAGATCAAGGAATTCGACGAATTCCCCACACTCGAGCAGCTGCCGCTTTGGGGCTTTGACGGCTCGTCCACGCAGCAGGCCGAAGGCCACTCGTCGGATTGCGTGCTGAAGCCCGTCGCGATCTATCCCGACCCGGCCCGCTCCAACGGTGCACTCGTCATGTGCGAAGTCATGATGCCCGATGGCGTCACCCCGCATGCTTCGAACAGCCGCGCAACCATCCTCGACGACGAGGACGCATGGTTCGGCTTCGAACAGGAATATTTCTTCTACCAGGACGGCCGCCCGCTCGGCTTCCCGGAACAGGGTTACCCGGCTCCGCAGGGTCCTTATTACACCGGCGTCGGCTTCAAGAACGTCGGTTCGGTTGCCCGCGAAATCGTTGAAGAGCACCTCGACCTCTGCCTCGAAGCCGGCATCAACCACGAAGGCATCAACGCCGAAGTGGCCAAGGGCCAGTGGGAATTCCAGGTATTCGGCAAGGGCTCCAAGCGCGCCGCCGACCAGATCTGGATCGCCCGTTACCTGCTGCTGCGTCTTTGCGAACAGTACGGCATCGACGTCGAATTCCATTGCAAGCCGCTCGGCGACACCGACTGGAACGGTTCGGGCATGCACTGCAACTTCTCCACCAAGTTCATGCGCGAAGTTGGCGGCAAGGAATATTTCGAAGCCCTCATGGCCGCTTTCGCCAAGAACTGGAAAGAGCACATCGACGTTTACGGTCCGGACAACCACCTGCGCCTGACCGGCAAGCACGAAACCGCTCCGTGGAACAAGTTCTCCTACGGCGTTGCCGACCGTGGCGCGTCGATCCGCGTTCCGCATTCCTTCGTCAACAACGGTTACAAGGGTTACCTTGAAGACCGTCGTCCGAACTCGCAGGGCTGCCCTTACCAGATCGCTTCCGTCGTTCTGAAGACGATTGCAGAAGTGCCGCTCGCAAAGTCGGCTGCTGCCTGATAAGCCAAGACATGGCGTCGCCCGCAACCGGGCGACGCCATTTTTCTGTCCACCGAACGGCCGGGCCGGTCAGGCGACCTTTCGCCGAGCGCCGCACACGGCATAGTCTTCCCATACGCAAGCTCAAACAAGCGGCGTGGCTTTGACCAACAGCCTCGGATTTTCCGAAAACCGCACCGTCGTTTTCGGTCCGACGCTCTAAAGCAAGAAGGTGAGCGATGGGCATTCTCCAGAAATTCTCTCTCGAAAACCGCACGGCCATCATCACCGGCAGCGGCCGCGGCCTCGGTTTTGAAATTGCCCGCGCCTTTGCCGAAGCGGGCGCGCATGTTTGGCTGACCGGCCGCAGCGCCGAAACGCTGGAACAGGCGGTCGACACGTTGCGCAAGGCTGGCGGCAAGGCCGATTACGCCGCCTTCGATATTGCCAATACGGCTGCCGGCAGCGCCCTTGTTCGCCGTATCATGGACGAGTTCGGCCATCTCGATATCCTCGTCAACAATGTCGGCGCGCGCGACCGCCGCCCGCTTGCCGAATTCAGTGACGAGGACGTGCTGGAACTGATCCGCACCGATCTCACCTCCTCCATCTCGCTGTCGCGGGATGCGGCGGAGGCCATGAACACCAATGGTTACGGCCGCATCATCACCATCACCTCCATTCTCGGCCATATCGTCCGGCCGGGGGATGCGATCTATCCCGTCGCCAAACAGGGGCTGACCGGGCTGATGCGGGCGATTGCCGTGGAATATGGCGCGCGTGGCATTACCAGCAACGCCATCGCGCCCGGCATGTTCGCCACCGAAACCAATGCCGCCCTTGCCGAAAATCCTGACATGGTGGCCTTCGCCAAGCTGCGGGTGCCGCTGGAGCGCTGGGGCCGGCCGGATGAGATCGCCGGTGCTGCCCTGTTTCTGGCCAGCGACGCGGCCTCCTTCGTCAACGGCCATGTGCTGACGGTGGATGGCGGCATGTCGGTGCGGCTGTGAGAGGCCCGTTGCGGAAAGGCGCTAGATAGGCATGGCCGCACGGCAACGCATCATCCCCGTCAGGCGCGAATATAACCGCTGGGTCGCCAACCAGACGCTGGAAGATTATGCGCTGCGCTTCACCGCCAAAAGCGCCCGGCAATTTTCCTCCAACCGCATTTCCCACACCGCCATCGGCGCGATTTCCTTTCTGGCGCTGGAAGCCATCGGCGGCGCTATCACGCTCTCCTACGGCACCACCAACGCCTTTTACGCCATCCTCGTCGCCGCCATCGCCATGCTCGCCGTCGGCCTGCCGATTAGCCGTTATGCCATCCGTCACGGGGTCGATATCGATCTTTTGACGCGCGGCGCGAGCTTCGGTTATATCGGCTCCACCATCACCTCGCTGATCTATGCCGCCTTCACCTTCATGCTCTTCGCCATCGAAGCGTCGATCATGTCCGGCGCGCTGGAACTGGCGCTCGGCATTCCGCTGTGGATCGGCTACATCATCTCGGCCGTCATGGTCATTCCGCTCGTCACCCATGGCGTGCGGCTCATCAGCCGTTTCCAGATCGTCACCCAGCCCTTCTGGATCGTGCTGAACATCCTGCCCTTCGTCTTCATCGCCCTGATGGACTGGGAGAAATACGATCTCTGGCGTGCCTTTGCCGGTATTCACCACGCCTCCGGCCCGCCCGGCACGATGGCGGATTTCAACCTCGTGGAATTCGGCGCGGCCTCGGCCGTCATTCTGGCGCTGATGTCGCAGATCGGCGAACAGGTGGATTTCCTGCGCTTCCTGCCGGCCGAGGGGCAAAGCCGCCTGCGCCATCGCATTGCGGTTTTCCTGGCGGGCTCGGGCTGGGTCGTCGTCGGCGTGCCGAAGCTGCTCGCCGGCTCCTTCCTCGTGGTGCTCACCTTCAGCTCCGGTGTCTCGGTGGATCGCGCCGCCGATCCGGCGCAGATGTATCTCACCGCCTTCGGTTACATGATCCCCAACGAAACCGCAGCCATGCTGCTGATGGTCGCCTTCGTCGTCGTCTCGCAGCTGAAGATCAACGTCATGAACGCCTATGCGGGTTCGCTCGCCTGGTCGAACTTCTTCTCGCGTCTCACCCACAGCCATCCCGGCCGCGTCGTCTGGCTGGTCTTCAACGTCGCGATCGCGCTGCTTCTGATGGAGCTCGGCATTTACCGGCTGCTGGAAGAAACGCTCGGCATCTTCTCCATCATCGCCATGGCGTGGCTCTGCACCATCTCCGCCGATCTCTTCATCAACAAGCCGCTCGGCCTTGCTCCGCCCGGCATCGAATTCAAGCGCGCCCATCTTTACGACATCAACCCGGTCGGCGTCGGCTCCATGGCGCTTTCGGCCACCATCGCGCTGATGGCGCATTTCGGCGCCTTCGGCCCGCTCGCCGCATCGCTCGCGCCCTATCTGACCCTGATCGTCGCCTTCATCGCCTCGCCGCTGATTGCCTGGGGCACGAAGGGCAAATTTTATCTCGCCCGCAAACCGCGCCAGAAATGGCGTGAGGAGAGCAGCATCACCTGCTCCATCTGCGAACACCCTTTCGAGCCGGAAGACATGGCCTGGTGCCCGGCCTATGCCGCGCCGATCTGTTCGCTCTGCTGCTCGCTGGACAGCCGCTGCCACGACATGTGCAAGCCGAAGGCGAAGCTCAACTATCAGGTCGCCACAGTCGCGAAATCCTTCCTGCCGGATCAGCTGGTGGCGAAACTCGCCACCCGGCTCGGACGCTACGGCATGGCGGCGGCCATTGCCGTCACCGCCATCGGCGGCATTCTCGCGATGATCGCCCATCAGGTCGGCACCGCCTCGCCGGAAACGGCAGATGTGGTGAACCGCACCATCCTCATCGTGTTTTTCGTCTTCGCCGTCATCGCCGGCATCGTCTGCTGGTTCCTCGTGCTCGCCCATGACAGCCGGGTGGTCGCGGAAGAGGAATCCTCCCGCCAGAACACATTGCTGCTGAAGGAAATCGCCGCCCACAAGAAGACCGACGCCGCCCTTCAGGACGCCAAGGAAACGGCCGAGGCCGCCAACCGCGCCAAGAGCCGGTATGTGGTGGGCCTCAGCCATGAATTGCGCACGCCGCTCAATGCCGTTCTGGGGTATGCCCAGATCCTCGAACGCGACGACACCATTCCCCCGCCCCGGCAATCGGCGATCAAGGTCATCCGCCGCTCGGCCGATCACCTGTCCGGCCTGATCGACGGGCTTCTCGATATTTCCAAGATCGAGGCCGGGCGGCTTCAGGTCTATTCCAACGAGATCAATATTCAGGATTTCCTCGACCAGATCGTCGACATGTTCCGGCCGCAGGCGCAGGCCAAGGGGCTGGAATTCCGCCATGACCGCTCCCGCGCCCTGCCGCAATATGTCCGCACCGATGAAAAGCGGCTGCGCCAGATCCTCGTCAACCTCATCTCCAACGCCATCAAATTCACCGATGAGGGCGCCGTCACCTTCGATGTCGGTTATCGCAGCCAGGTGGCGAGTTTCACGGTCGCCGATACTGGCCGCGGCATTGCCGAAAAAGACCTCGCCCGCATCTACGAGCCCTTCCAGCGCGGCGAGGCAGACAGCGTGCGCCCCATGCCGGGCCTCGGCCTTGGCCTCACCATCACAAGGCTCCTCACCAATACGCTCGGCGGCGAAATTTCCGTTTCCAGCGCAAAGGATGAAGGCTCCACCTTCCGCGTGCGCCTCATGCTGTCTGCCGTGCACCGGCCAAGCACGGCGCCGGCGGCGGAAAAGACCATCCGTTCCTATTCCGGGCCGCGCCGCACCATCGTCGTGGTTGACGACAATGAGGATCATCGCGAGTTGATGCGGCAGGTGCTCTCGCCGCTCGATTTCGTGGTGCTGACGGCTCAAAGCGGGCCGGAATGCCTGACGCTCATCGAAGGCGTGAAGCCCGACCTCTTCCTCATCGATATTTCCATGCCCGGCATGACCGGCTGGCAGCTTGTGACGAAACTGCGTGAAGCCGGCCAGACTGCCCCGCTCATCATGCTCTCGGCCAATATCGGCGACGGGACAGTGGCGGGTGCTGGAGAAGACAACCACAATGACGCCATCGCCAAGCCTGTCGATATCCGCCATCTCTGCGACAGGCTTGCCGTGCATCTCGGCCTGAAATGGATCTACGAGGCGGATATGCCGCCCTCGCCATCGCCGCCGCCCGTGGCGCAGGTCGTCCATCCCGGTGCAATCCACATTCAGGATTTGCAGCGGCTCGGCGAAATAGGCTACATACGCGGCATCGAGGCGAAACTCGCCGATCTTGCCCGCAACACGGAAAACCTGCCCTTCACGCAGGAGCTCGGCACCTATGTGCAGGCCTTCGATCTGGCCGGTTACGCGCATTTTCTCAAACGGTTTGCGGATAGTGACACGGGAGACGGCAAGGCATGAGCGGTCAGGCGGCGGCAGCCCCGAGAGACATCGTATTGCTGGTGGATGACAGCCCGGAAGCACTGGGGTTCCTCACCGACGCGCTGGAACAGTCAGGCTTTTCCGCCCTCATCGCCACCTCCGGCCAGGCCGCGCTCAACATTGCCGAACGCATCACGCCCGATATCATCCTGCTCGACGCCGTCATGCCGGCCATGGACGGTTTCGAGACCTGCCGCCGCCTGAAGGCCAATGCGGCGGTGGCGCAGGTGCCCGTCATCTTCATGACCGGACTGACGGAAACAGAACATGTGGTGCGGGCGCTCGAATCCGGCGGCGTCGATTATCTGACCAAGCCGATCAATATAGACGAGCTGCGCGCCCGCATCCGCGTGCACCTTTCCAATGCCCGTTCGGCGCAAAGCGCCCGCGTCGCGCTCGATGCCGCCGGCCGCCACCTGCTTGCCGTGCGCGCCAACGGCGCCATCCACTGGTCGACACCGCAGGCGACGCGCCTCGTCAACGCCGCCACCGGCCGCGACGACGGCATGGAAATCGTCACCAGCCATATCGGCCGCTGGCTCGCAGAACGGGCGGCGGCGGAAACCGGCCGCGACGTGCCGCTGACGATCACCGAGGCCGGGCGGCCCGCCCTGCAACTGTCCTTCCTCGGCGCCATGGGGCCGGATGAATTCCTCTTCCGCCTCACCGCCGCCAATGAAAAATCCGGCGACCACCTGCTGCGCGAACATTTTTCCCTCACCGCCCGGGAATCGGAAGTGCTGCTGTGGATCGCGAAGGGCAAATCCAACCGCGATATCGGCGATATCCTCGGCCTTTCCGCGAGAACCGTGAACAAGCATCTGGAGCAGATCTATGTGAAGCTCGGGGTGGAAAACCGGGCATCGGCGGCTGTGAAGGCAGCGCATATATTGCATCAGGGGTGACGACAGCCGTTAATATGCTAAGGTTCGTCCAGCATATATTTTCTGCTTGAGCGCAGCGTCCGCTCATTGGTGGAGCGGCGGCCCCTTGTTTCTTCTCCCCGAGGGGGAGAAGTCCGCGGCAGCGGGATGAGGGGGCAAGCTCTCCGAAATCCGGCAACGTTGCCCCCTCATCCGACCCTCCGGGCCACCTTCTCCCCCTCGGGGAGAAGAAACAAGTGGCAACCCCCACCCAAAAATCACCGTTCGAACCACCTGAACCCTGTCACAGGATAGAAATCCAATGGACCGTTTCATCATCCTTTCCGGCTGCTCCGGCGGCGGAAAATCCACGCTTCTCGCCGAGCTTGCCCGACGCGGTTTCGCCACCGTGGAAGAACCCGGCCGCCGCATCGTCATCGAAGAAACCCGCAATGGCGGCACGGCCCTGCCGTGGATCGACATCGAAGCCTTTGCCCGCCGCGCCATCGCCATGGCGCTCGAAGACCGGCAAAAAGCCCCACCGGAAGGCCCGGTCTTCTTCGATCGCGGCCTGATCGATGCCGCCTCAGCGCTTCGCCATATAAATGGCGATGCCTTCATCGAGACGCTGGTGGCTGCACACCGCTATAATCGTCTGGTCTTCCTCACCCCGCCATGGCCGGAAATCTACAGGGGCGACAGCGAGCGCAAGCATGGCTTCGATGCGGCGGTCGAGGAATATGAGCGTTTGCTCCGCGACTATGACGAACTTGGCTACGATATTTCCGTGCTTCCGAAATCCGGCATAGAGGAACGTGCGGACTTTATTCTTACCCGGATCGACTGAAGCGCTCTGGCAGGAGAATGGGGCTTCAGCGGTTTTCGAGCAATTGCGAGACGGTGACAAACTCAAACCCGCGTTGACGCAGACCGTCGATGATCAAGGGCAAAGCCTGCCGGGATATCTCGCGGCTTCGATACATGACGTGCATGATGATTATGGAGCCGTTTCCGGTTTGCTCGATCACGTGCCTGGCGAAGGCGCCCGCATCCTCGGCGACATCGGGAAAGGATTCCGGCTCGACATCCCACATGATGGTTTTCCGGTCATGCCGGGAAAGATACCAGGGCAAGGTGAGCAGCTTCTTGCCATAGGGCGGACGGAACATGATCTCGCCTTCATAACCAGCAGCCCGAATGGCCGCATCGGTGCGCTCGATCTCTTGCCCGATCCGCGCCGGCCCCATCAGCATCATGTTGGAATGCGTGTAACTATGGTTGCCGACCTGATGCCCGTCGCTGACGATCATGCGCGCCTGCGGCAGATTTTCTTCAGCCTCCCGACCGGTCAAAAAGAAAGTCGCTTTTACCCCGCGCTCCCTCAGGATCGCCAGGACATCAGGGGTGAAACGCACCGACGGCCCGTCGTCGAAAGTCAGCGCTACCATCGGCCTCGCTGTTTCGACCCTTGCGATGATGCCGCCGAATAATTGCGTCGTCCGGGATTTGCTGAAGAAATGCAGGCCGACAAGCGCCGTCGCCAGCACGGCGAGAACAAGGAAGAGCGACACGGCTCGCTTTGTCGTCATTGCCATCCCTCATTGCAGTTTCCGAGAGGATTAGTTTCCTGCCTTGTTGTCCCTAGTATGGCCGAGACCGCAAACAAAAAGCCCGGCATCGCTGCCGGGCTTCGATAGGGTGTCGCAGAAGGGCTTAGCTGCCCTGCTGGATGTAGGTGAACTTGCCGTCCGGACCCTTCTTCCATTCGTACATGACGTAGCCGGGAAGCTTCGGGTCGCCCTTCTCGTCGAAGGAGATGTCACCGAGTGCAGTCGGGAAGGTGCCGGACTTCAGGGCCTCGGCAACCTTTTCCGGCTCCACGGAACCGGCGGCCTTCGCCGCACCGGCAATCGCCTGCATCGCGGCATAGGAGTAGAGCGTGTAGGCTTCCGGGTTGAAGCCGGCGGCCTTGAACTTCTCTACCAGTTCCTTGTTTTCCGGGCGCAGCGTCGGATCGGGGCCGAAGGTGTTGAGCGTGCCTTCGACGGCGTCGCCGGCGATGGAAGCAAGTTCGTTCGAGACGATACCGTCGCCCGAAACGAGCTTGGCCTTCAGACCCTGGTCAGCCGCCTGACGGATGATGAGGCCGGCTTCGGTGTGCAGGCCGCCCCAGTAGATGATGGAAACGCCGGCTTCCTTCATCTTGGAGATCAGCGCGGAGAAGTCCTTGTCGCCGACGTTGACGCCTTCATACATGACTTCCGTCACGCCAGCGGCATTGGCAGCCTTCTTGGTTTCATCGGCAAGGCCCTGACCGTAAGGCGTCTTGTCGTGAATGATGGCGACCTTGGCGTCCTTGAAATGATCGGCCAGGTACTTGCCGGCAATGCCGCCCTGCTGGTCGTCACGGCCGCAGGTACGGAACGTGTTCCACAGGCCGCGCTCGGTGAAGACCGGGTTGGTTGCGGCGGGTGTGATTTCGAGAATGCCGTTTTCGGCGTAAACTTCAGAAGCCGGAATGGAAACGCCGGAGTTGAAGTGACCGACAACGAATTTCACGCCGTCAGCGACGAACTTGTTGGCAACCGAAATACCCTGCTTGGGGTCGGATACGTCGTCGCCCAGCACGATCTTGATCTGCTCGCCATTGATGCCGCCGGCGGCATTGATGTCTTTCGCGGCCTGTTCGGCACCCTTCTGGATCTGAGCGCCGAAAGCAGCGTTCGGGCCGGTCAGCGGTGCGCCGACAGCGATCACGACATCGGCCCAGGCCGAACCGCCAAACGCGACCATGGCGGTCAGCGCAACAGCGGAAAGAAGAGACTTCTTCATTACTTTACTCCCAGTTCCTTTGGATGGGTTGATTGCAAGGACCTGTTCAGTACCCACCTTCACTGAACAGGAAACTGTTCCACTCTGACGAGCATTGTGCAGCCGGAAAAATCCGCCTGTCAATCTTTCTTCTTGTAGGAAAATGCCGATGTCCGGTCGTAAAGCCAATAGTAGTTATTGACCATCTGGCTCGTCCGGCGCGTGCGGAAACCGACGCTGGAAAAAACCAGAAGAAGAACGACGTCAAACACGTAATAGAAGCCGTTGATGAACGGCCCGTTGAACAGCGCGTGATGCAGAAACCGCATCACCACACCCAGAGCGAGCGTATAGATCACCACCCGCGTATAACCGCCCCAGCCATCGGCCACGGACTTGCCCGTGCGCCATGCCGTCCAGAAACCCAGAAGAACAACCAGCGCGCGCAGAACATACCGCACGCCGTTATCCGTTTCGAAAAAAAGGCCCTGCATCTCTTTCCCCATCAGTGCCGGGCTGAAACGCCCTGACCCTGCCTTGTCTGTCGTCCCGTCGTTTTCCCGCCGGGCATTTTATTGTTTGCACCCCGCCATGGTTCCTTAAGGTTTGGCCGAAAGGACGACAGGCCGCCGTTTGCAGTCTTGCGCCGCAAAATTTCCGGCGCAAGTAAAATCTTTCAGTGCCGTCCGCCTTCGAGATAGGCGGCGCGCACCTGCGGATCGGCGAGCAGTTCCCTGCCCGAACCGCTCATCGTCACCTTGCCGTTGACCATCACATAGGCGCGGTCGGAAAGCTTGAGCGCGGCAAAGGCGTTCTGCTCCACGAGGAAGACGGTCAGCCCCTCTTCCTGGTTGAGTTTCTTGATCGCCTCGAAAATGCCCTTGACGATCAAGGGTGCGAGACCGAGCGACGGCTCGTCCAGCAGCAGGAGCTTCGGCCGTGCCATCAGCGCACGGCCGATGGAAAGCATCTGCTGCTCGCCGCCGGAAAGCGTGCCACCGCGCTGGCTCTGGCGCTCCTTCAGGCGCGGGAACATCACGAAGATCTTCTCGACGTCTTCCTTGAAATATTTCAGGTTATCGAGATTGGCGCCCATCTGCAGGTTTTCCAGCACCGTCATGCGCGGGAAAATCCGGCGGCCTTCGGGCGACTGGGCAATGCGTTTGCGGGCGATCAGATGGGTCGGCAGCTGGGTAATGTCCTCGCCGTCGAAGATCACCTGGCCGGCGCGCGCCTGCGGGCTGCCGCAGATGGTCATCATCAGCGTCGACTTGCCGGCGCCGTTGGCGCCGATCAGACTGACGATCTCACCCTTTTTGACCTCGACATCGACACCGGCCAGAGCGCGGATATTGCCATAATAGGTTTCGACACCCTGGACTTTCAGAAGCGGTTCACCGGACATCAGGCCGCTCCTCCGTCGAGTTCTTCCGCAATCACGTCTTCCACTTCATCATCCTCGACACCCAGATAGGCGGCGATGACCTTCGGGTCGTTCTTCACATGGTCTGGCGTGCCGTCGGAAATCTTCTGGCCATATTCCAGAACCACCACATGGTCGGAAATCTGCATCACCACGGACATGTCGTGCTCGATGAGGAGCAGCGACGTGCCCTCATCGCGAATGCCGCGCAGGAGCGCGTTGAGCGCCAGCGATTCCTTCGGGTTGAGGCCGGCGGCCGGCTCGTCGAGGCACAGAAGCTCCGGCCCCGTGCACATGGCGCGGGCGATTTCCAGACGGCGCTGCGCACCATAGGGAAGGTCGCCGGCCGGGTCGTCGGCGCGGTCGATCAGATCGGCCTTTTCCAGCCAGTACTTGGCCTTTTCGATAGAGGCATCCACCGCCCGCCGGTAAGCGGGCAGGCCGAGGAGGCCGAGGATCGTGTAACCCGAGGCCTTCATCAGCGCATTGTGCTGCGCCACCAGCAGGTTTTCCAGAACGGTGAGGCCCGAAAACAGGCGGATGTTCTGGAAGGTGCGCGCCACCTTGGCCTTCTTGGTGATTTCGAAATCCGGCAGGCGCTCGAGAAGATGCGCCTCGCCGCTTTGCTGGCGCATGGTGATCATGCCCATGGTCGGCTTGTAGAAGCCGGTGATGCAGTTGAAGACCGTGGTCTTGCCCGCACCGTTGGGGCCGATCAGCGCCGTGATCTCGCCGCGCTTCGCCTCGAAGGAGAAGTCGTTGATGGCCATCAGGCCGCCGAAACGCATCGAGAGATGTTCGACCTTGAGGATCGTATCGCCAGTCGTATTGGGTGTCATTGTTGCCGTTCCGGAAGCCATCAACCGTGACCTTCCTTGGTAAAGCTGCCGGAGACGGCCTTGCGTTCCTTGAGGAAGGCCGTGGGTTCACGCGAGCCGACGAAACCGCGCGGCTTGAACAGCATGACGATGACCATGGCAAGGCCGAAGAGCAGCATACGGTAAAGTTCAGGCGTGAAGTCGGGCCCGAAGACGTGCTTCAGGAACTCCATTTCACGCAGGAGCTCGGTGCCGCCGACCATGACCAGCGCCGCAATGGCGATACCCGTCAGCGAGCCCATGCCGCCGAGAACGACGATGGCGAGAATGACGGCGGATTCGAGGAACACGAAGCTTTCCGGCGACACGAAACCCTGACGCGCGGCGAAGAAGGAGCCGGCGAAACCGCCGAACATTGCGCCCGTGGCAAAAGCGGTGAGCTTGGTGATGACCGTATCGATGCCGAGCGAACGGCAGGCGATCTCGTCCTCGCGCAGCGCTTCCCAGGCACGGCCGATTGGCATGCGGCGCAGGCGGATGGTCACATAGGCCGTCAGCATGCAAAGCAGCAGGATCACATAGAACAGGAAGATCTTGTAATAGGCCGATGACATCGACAGGCCGAAGGCCTTGGCGAAATTGTTCGACGCGCCGACATCGAAGGACCAGATGCCGAAGACGGACGCCTTGGCGATGCCCGAAATACCGAAGGTGCCCTTGGTCACATCCGTCCAGTTCAAAAGCACGAGGCGGATGATTTCGCCGAAGGCGAGCGTCACGATTGCCAGATAGTCGCCGCGAAGACGAAGAACCGGGAAACCGAGGATGATGCCCCAGAAGCCAGCGAGAATGCCGGCGACCGGCAGGAGCACCCAGAAGGACAGGCCGAAATGGCTGGAGAGCAGCGCATAGGAATAGGCGCCGACCGCATAAAAGGCCACGTAACCGAGATCGAGCAGGCCGGCGAGACCGACGACGATGTTGAGACCCCAGGCCAGCATCACATAGATCAGGATCTGGATGCCGAAATTGTCGACGAATTTCAGCGAACCCTGAAAGCCGAACAATTGCACGGCGATAACGGGATAAAGCAGCAGCAGGACCAGCGCCAGCTTCAGGAAGTGCTTGTGGAAAAAGCCCTTCTCTTCGGAAATCTCCAGCACGCCGCTCTTGGCCTTGGCCAGCTTGCGACGATCCAGCGACGGCTTGATGAAGCCGACGACGAGAAAGCGGCCGACAGCGGCAATGCCGACGAAGACCGCCAGAAGCCCCCAGCGGGTGCCCCAGATCAGCTGGTTGTTGATATCCTGATAGGTGACGATGCCGACATAAAGAATGAACATGCCGAACGAGATGAGGCCCGCAATCAGGCCCTCCTTCACAGCCGCCGCCATCAGGCTCGGGCTGGAAGCAGCGTTGTCGGAAGCGATATTGGTCATGGGATCACACCTTCTCGACTTCCGGACGACCGAGAATACCGGTCGGCTTGAAGATCAGCACGAAAGCCAGGATGCCGAATGCCGCGACATCCTTGTAGGCGATGGAGAAATAGGCCGACCACAGCGATTCGATGAGGCCGATCAGCAGACCGCCGAGAACAGCGCCCGGAAGCGAGCCGATGCCGCCGAGAACGGCCGCCGTAAACGCCTTGACGCCGGGAATGAAGCCATCGCTGAAGGAGGCAACGCCGTAATACATGAGATACATGGTGCCCGCGACAGCGGCGAGCGCCGCACCCATGATGAAGGTGATGGAGATCGTCTTGTCGACATCGACGCCGAGCAGTGCCGCCATCTTGCGATCCTGTTCGGTGGCGCGCTGCGCCCGGCCGAGCGGGGTCTTGTTGACGATATACCAGAAGGCGAAGAGCAGCACCGAGGTGACGACCATAATGATCAGCTGCTTCAGCGACACGGTAATGGCGCCGAAATGATAGCTTTCCGTCACCATCGACGGGATCGGCTTGTTACGCGGACCCTGCGTCACCTGGATGAAGTTGGACAGCGCGATCGACATGCCGATGGCCGTGATCAGCGGTGCAAGACGGAACGAACCTCTGAGCGGCCGGTAAGCGACGCGTTCGATCACCCAGTTCCACAGGCCGGTCATCAGCATGGCGACGACCATCATCAGAAGCAGAAGAAGCGCCACCGGAATGCCGGCGACAAAGGATGTCACGATCAGGAAAACGATCAGCGCGGCAAAGCCGCCGAGCATGAAAATATCGCCATGGGCGAAGTTGATCATGCCGATGATGCCGTAAACCATCGTATAGCCGATAGCGATGAGGCCGTAGATCGATCCAAGAGTCAGCCCGTTGATGAGCTGCTGGATAAAATACTCCATGTCTTTCCCCCGGGCACGACCTCGAATGGGCCACGCCTCGTTATGTTAATTATAGGAGCGCCCTTGCAGGCAGGCCCCCACCCCCAAAATGCATATCGTGTTCGTTAAAAATGTGAAGTCAAAAACGGGCGATCCTGCACAAAATTTGGAATTTCCACATGGACTGCCGCTTTCCCGGTCAAAAGAGCCATGATTTTGGCAGGAAGTGCTGAAAAAATGACGGCTGGATGCTTATTTCAGCATTGTCCGACGCCATTATTTGACGGGCAGCGGGCAAAGGAGTAGCGAAGATCGGAACGGCGATATCCCGCAGACGGGATCAATTGGCAAAGAGATGATCGACATATTGACGAAAGCGGCGCTGGACGCCGGGCAGGCCATCATGGCGGTCCACCGTGCCGGCCCGCATGTGTCGTATAAGGACGACTGCTCGCCGGTGACCGAGGCCGATCAGCGCGCCGAAGCGATCATTCTTGCGGCGCTGGCCGCCCATTTTCCCGATATTCCCGTGGTTGCCGAAGAGGCGGTATCGAGCGGCATCCTGCCGGAAACCGGTGCGGAATTCTTCCTCGTCGATCCGCTGGATGGCACCAAGGAATTCATTTCCGGCAAGGACGATTTCACCGTCAACATCGCGCTCATCCGCAACGGCGTTCCGGTCGCCGGCGTGGTTTACGCCCCCTGTCGCGGGCAGGCATGGACGGGCAAGGACAATGCCGCCGAAAAGCTCGCCATTTCAGGCGAAGGCGTCATCCTTTCGCGCCACCCCATCCGGGCGCGCCAGCGCGGCGCCTCCCCCGTGGCGTTGATCAGCCGCTCGCATTGCACGGCGAAAACGGAAGCTTTCGTAGCCGAACACGGCCTGAAGGACTGCATCTCCGTCGGCTCCTCTCTAAAATTCTGCATGCTGGCGGAGGGCGCCGCCGATATCTACCCCCGCTTCAGCCGCACCATGATGTGGGACACGGCCGCCGGCGACGCCGTGCTGCGCGCTGCGGGCGGCAGGACGCTCGATTGCGAGGGCAGGCCGCTTGCATATGCGGTGAGGGGCGATGGCGAGGATGCGCTGGCCAATCCGGATTTCATTGCCGAAGGGGCGATGGCGGTGGAACACGCGGGGTAACGCCGCTTTCCGTCTTCTGCGGCTACTGCAACGGGTGGATCGGATTTCTGCTTTGGTGAGCTTCGGAGTATGCAGCTTACCCCCCTCTGCCCTGCCGGGCATCTCCCCCTCAAAGGGGGAGATCGGCAGGGGGCGCTACCACCGCTTCATTTGCAACGTCGTGATAGGCGAGACCTATCCACGAGTCGATCTCCCCCCTTGAGGGGGAGATGCCCGGCAGGGCAGAGGGGGGTAAGCCGCATACGCCGAAGCCCCCAAAAACATCCTCATACCGATCAACGCGGACAAATTTCTTCCCCGCTCATCCCCACCCCACGCCACCACCCCACAATGGCCCCGCAACGAAACCCCACAGCGCGGAAGGCACATCATGACGGAACAGACGGCGAGACTTCGGCTTCCCTATATCCTCCCCTCGCAGGCCCAGAAACACGTCACCCATAATGAAGCCCTGCAAAGGCTGGATGCGATCGTGCAACTGGTCATCAAGGCCATCGTCGCCGCGCCGCCCGATAACGCAGCGGAAGGCGATTGTTTCCTCCTCTCCGCCGATGCCACGGGCGACTGGGCCGGCAAAGCCGGAAGGCTCGCCTTCCGGCAGGATGGCGCCTGGCTCTCGATCGCGCCGCAGCCGGGCTGGACGGCGTGGTTTACGGCCGAGAGCAGATATCGCATCCTGCACGATGGCAACTGGCGCGACATGCCGCTGCCGGCCGCCGGGCGGCTGGAAAGGCTGGGCATCGGCACAGAGGCCGACGCCACCAACCGGCTGGCGCTCACCTCCCCCGCCAGCCTCTTCACCCATACCGAAGAAGGTGGCAGCCACCGCATGACGATCAACAAGGCGGGCAAGGGCGATACCGCCTCGCTGCTGTTCCAGTCCGGCTGGAGCGGCCGGGCGGAAATGGGACTCGCCGGCACTGACGGGTTTTCGATCAAGACCAGCAAGGATGGCGCCTCATGGCACACCGCACTTCTGTGCAGCGGCGATGGCCGGGTCTCGATGCCGAACCGCCCGCTCGCCGTTGCCGGCCTGCCGGCGGGCACGACGAAATCCGCCAATGGCGCGGCGGCAGGTTTTTCCCTGCTCTCCATCGCCGATGGCGGCTTTGCGCTCGGCGATGCGGTAAGCGGTGGCGGACGTGAACTCGTGGTGCCGGCAAAGGGCCCTTATCTGGCGGCCCTGACGCTCGCCGTGGTCTCCTCTTCCGGCCACCGGGTGACGCTTTTCATCGATGGCGCGGCGGCCAGCTTCGGCATCGCCGGCAATGCATCGACATCAGGCACATCGCAGTCTGTAACCTCCATCCTTTCCCTCGATGCCGGCGACCGCCTGCGGCTGCAGCATGAGGGAACGGCGGAATTTACCCAGGGCAGCGGGAAAACGTGCCTTTCGCTTGCGGCACTCTGACGGAAACAACCGATGAGAGAGAAAAATTGCGATTTTTGGAAAAATTTTTTCCCGGCAAAATAAGGCGACTCGAACAAATCAGGCGAAACCGTTCAAATTCTTAATAAATTGTCTAGAGCTGCTTAGGCAATTTTTAAAGGTACCGGGATAGAGTTCCCGTCATATGGTCTTGAGTTTGTATAGAGTGTCCAATGACCGAAATGATACGCCCACGAGTTAAATATGTCATCGGCCCCGATGGCAGCCCTCTGACGATCGCGGATCTTCCGCCTGCCAATACCCGTCGCTGGGTCATTCGCAGAAAGGCGGAGGTGGTTGCAGCGGTACGCGGTGGACTGTTGAGCCTCGAGGAAGCCTGCGAGCGTTATACGCTCACCGTTGAAGAATTCCTGTCCTGGCAGTCCTCGATTGCCGATCATGGCCTTGCCGGCCTGCGCACCACGCGTATTCAGCAATATCGCCACTAAAACAGTGCGCCGGCGCGAAAACGCGCCCAGACCGAGTTTCCAGAACGCCCCGCCGGATTATCGACGGGGTTTTCGGTTTGATTTCGGATTTTCCCTGAGAACTGCCCCACAGAGCCGGCGATTGTCGCCGGTTTGTGTCCGCTGCGTTCGCTATCCCGCTGTTTCAATTCAGGCTGAAGCCGGTACAGTGACGACAACGAACAGCAATGCGGAAGGCGCTCATCATGGACATCAAGACAACCGAAACCGGATCGCACGGCGAATATTCAGCGACCATCGACGGCCACAAGGCGGAGATGACCTATTCGCGCACCTCCCCTTCCCTCATCATCATCGATCATACCGGCGTGCCCGATGCGCTGCGCGGCAAAGGCGTCGGCCAGGCGCTCGCCGCCCATGCGATCGATGAAGCCCGCAAGGGCGGCTGGAAAATCATTCCGCTCTGCCCGTTCTTCAAGGCCCAGACGTTGCGCCATGCCGAATGGGCGGATGTTATTCAGGGGTAAATGGGCAGACATAACGAGGGTTATGTCAGTTATCTACGTATCGACGGATGTTTTGGCCAAAACGGAGCATCCACACGCCGTCACCCCGGCCTTGAGCCGGGGTCCAGCAAGCTCAAGTCATTGAGCTGAAAAGACTCTTCTCGTCGCGCAGACGCGCGCCGACTGGATGCCGGATCATCCTCGGGCTTGTTCCGGGGACCGGCACGACGGCGGAGATATTCGGGTGTGCCAGCAATCACGCCACCTTCAACGGCGGCGTCCCGGCATGCATGCTCCGGCGGACTTCTTCACGGAATTCGAGCGTATCCTTTGCCCCATGCACGGCCACGGCGTGTTGCACGGCCGCTTCCATAAGTTCCTCCGGAGAATCGGCGGAGATGGCGACGGTGCATCTGCTGTCACTGGGGAATTCGCGGCAATCGATATATTGGCGGGCCATTTTTTCCTCCCTGCAAGTGCCGCCCGCACCCGCACGGGGCGCGTGCGCGTAAAAGCCTCCGGCTCACGGTCGGAACCTCCGTAAAATACGCCTTTCCCCACCTCCGGACAATCGAAATCAGGCCTGACCGTCCCGGCGGGAAACATCGGCAACACGGCAAAACAAAAGGCCGCCCTTAAGGAGCGGCCTTTCGAAAAAATGCATGGCGTCCCGTCATTGAAAGCCGCCTCCTGATCCACCGGCAGCCGTCAATGAGGACGATCTTCGTCAATTCCTGCGCCTATAGGTCAGGCGCGGGCGCGGATGGCTCCGTCGCGGTTTTCGAGGGCAGCGGCCTTTTCATATTCGGCCTGCACCTCTTCCAGCGAAGCTTCGGCGGCTTCCTGCTGGGCCTTCAGCTCACGGATCGAGACCTGAAGATTATCCGCCCGCTGGCGCGCGGCCTTGGCGAAGGTCGGATAGGCGAAATGCGTCGGATCGGTAATGCCCGACTTGCTTTCTTCCAGAGATATCTGATGCACCAGTTCCTTTGCCATCCGCTCGAACTCGGACATCATCTGCTGCAGCTGGTTAAGCTGCCGGCGTTTTTCATTGACCTGAAATTCCTTCAGGCGAACCAGGCTGTCACGCGACTTCATACGCAATACTCCATGGATAGCGAGACCCGGATCAAAAAGGCACTATGCCACCCTGATCGGCCCGTTTAACCCGCCCGTTTTTCCGTAAGGGTTTACCCCTGTCCCGGAATGATTCCCAAAAGTTACCCGACGTTAATAAAAAACCGCCGTCGTTAACCTTTCGTTTACGGGCATCGTTAATGATAACGACGATCATTTAAGGGTCGGTAAATGCCAGGTCCAAAAAAATGGACCCGACGATGTAAGAGTCGATTGAATCACTTAACGGGATTTCCTCACGTTAAGCTTCAATTTTGGCGATGGTGGATTCACGTGCAAAAACAGCGAAATGCCTACTTTGCTTAATAAATTCGATACACCTTGCCAAAGGCAATTAGAATTTGTTAACCATTTGGTGGCAGCCTGCAAATCAGGCAACGTCTGGATCCGCATCGCGCGAGGCAATGATTTACCGGTTCGCGGGCGGCAAAGGGGATAATTATGCGGGTTCTACTTATTGAAGACGACAGCGCGACAGCGCAGAGCATTGAACTGATGCTCAAGTCGGAGAGCTTTAACGTCTACACAACCGACCTCGGTGAGGAAGGCGTGGACCTCGGCAAGCTCTATGATTACGACATTATTCTTCTCGACCTCAACCTGCCCGACATGTCGGGTTACGAGGTTCTGAGAACGCTTCGCCTCTCCAAGGTCAAGACGCCGATCCTCATCCTGTCCGGCATGGCCGGCATCGAGGACAAGGTTCGCGGCCTGGGCTTCGGCGCAGACGATTACATGACGAAGCCGTTCCACAAGGACGAGCTTGTTGCCCGCATTCACGCCATCGTCCGCCGTTCCAAGGGCCATGCACAGTCGGTCATCGCCACCGGCGAGCTGATCGTCAATCTCGATGCCAAGACGGTTGAAGTGGGCGGCCAGCGCGTTCACCTGACCGGCAAGGAATATCAGATGCTCGAGCTGCTTTCGCTGCGCAAGGGCACGACGCTGACCAAGGAAATGTTCCTGAACCACCTCTATGGCGGCATGGACGAGCCGGAACTGAAGATCATCGACGTCTTCATCTGCAAGCTGCGCAAGAAGCTCGCAAACGCCGCCGGCGGCGCAAACTACATCGAAACCGTCTGGGGCCGCGGCTATGTTCTGCGCGAGCCGGATGGCGCGACGGAATTCCTCGAAACCGCCTGATCCCTTCCGGAACAGGACAGTTTTTAAAAGACCCGCTGGAAACGGCGGGTTTTTTGTTGCGATTTGAAGGTCGGATGCGGCAGCGTCATTGGCATGCGTGACAAGGGCGAGCTACGCACCGCAAAAGGACGATGGCAGATGAACCACCCCATCCCCACCCTCAGGACCGAACGCCTGACGCTGCGCCCGCTGGCGATCACGGATTTTCCCGCCTATCGGGATTTCATGACGTCATTGCGCTCCATCGGCGTCGGCGGGCCTTACGACCTGCCCTCGACCTGGGGCGTGTTCTGCCACGATCAGGCTAACTGGTACTTTTTCGGCCATGGCGCGCTAATGATCGAGCTTGGCGAAACGGGACAATGTGTCGGCCAGGTCGGCATCAATCACGGTCCGCTGTTTCCGGAAAAGGAACTGGGCTGGCTGCTTTACGACGGCCATGAAGGGCGCGGCTATGCGGCGGAAGCCGCCTCGGCACTGCGCGACTGGGCCTTCAAGACCCTGAACCTGCCCACGCTTGTCAGCTATGTCTCGCCGCAGAACCGCAAATCCGCGGCCGTCGCCGAACGAATCGGCGGCAGGCTCGACCTGGCGGCACCCCGTTCCGATCCCGAAGACCTCGTTTATCGGCACCATCCGGTAAGCGCCGTTTAAAAAAGGGACGCCTCGGGATCATCCGGCCACGAGGCGTCCGGAAAACCCGCCCTAGCGCATTTCCGCTTTCAGAAAGCCGAGGATCGCCTGCGCGATCTGCGCATGGATGGCCGCGCGGTCCCTGCCGCCGCCATCCCGGCAGACGAAACCTTCGCCCGGTGAAAGCTCCTCCACGATCTTTTCGCCGTTCGGCCTGCAAATCTGCATGAAGCTGAAATGGCTGGCATCCGGTATTTCCCGATAAACGGTCGTCGCCTTTGGCAAATGCCGGGCGATATAGTCGGAATCGGCCTTGATGGCAGCGATCTCCGGTGTTTCCACACCCGCGGCCAGAACCAGAACCGGCACGCCGACGGCTTGCAGCGTCTCCGGCAGGAAACCGGCGGCCGGCCCGAGATCCAGCGCGATGGCCGCGCGGATGCGGGTATCCTTCAAATCCATCGAAAGACGCGGATCGGCCCTACCGTCACCGACAACCCCGACTTTGGCGAGCAGCCGCGGAGCCTTGCATTGCGGCGGACGTTTTTCTCCTTTGCAGTCCTTCAGGGCAAGATCGGCGCTGTATCGCGCGCCAACCAGCTCCATTGCGGTCCAGCCGCCGAGGGAATGGCCGATTACGGCGATGCGCGTCGCGTCGATCCCGCCGGCGAATCGGTCATCGCCCAGCAATGCGGTCAGCGTTCTGCTGATGTCGCGCGGCCGTTCCCACAATGGAACGATCTCGGTCGCATTTTCTTCGGTGAACGATTCGCCGCCATGATCCGGGGCGGCCACGACATAACCTTCCCGCACAAGCTCACCGGCAATCCAGTTCAGATTGCGCCAGCTTCCGCCGAAACCGTGCGACAGCAATATGAGAGGACGGGAACCGTCAAGAAGGGAAGCGCCCGGTTGAACCTCAAGGCCGTAAAAGGCGGCATTTTCGCCGACGATCTCGCTTTTGCCCGACGGCGCGGCCGGGTACCACAATGAAACGGCTAGCGGTCTCGAACCGGCCTCATCCGGCAATTCGATCTGTTTAAAGCCGATGCCGCTTTCCGCCATTGCGGACTGGACAGTGGAGAAAATGACGATGACCGCCAGAAGAAGATAGCGCATGGGATGCTCCGGAGTTGATATGGACCAACTCCTGGTTCAATCCGCCGCCCGCCGAGACCTCAAACAGGTTTCAGGTCGTCCTGAAACGCGATTCGGAACAGCAACACCGGGCGCTGGAGAAACCCGCGTCACACTCTTACTGGAAATGCTCTAGATATCCACGATCCGCTCGAAAAGCCGAACGGGGCTGTCGCGGAACGCCGTATCGCGAAATGGCCGGAAGCCGAATCGGGCGGCGATCGCCAGCGACGGGCTGTTGAGCGGATTGATCATGCAGACGGTCCGCTGGGAAATCCCGCGACCATCGAACCATCGCAGTGCCGCCTCCACCGCCTCGGTCGCGACACCCTTGCCCGCCAGCGCCCCGTCGATTTTCCACATCGCCTCAGGCACGCCGTCGAAATCCTCACCGTTGCCACGGCGCATATGGGCAAAGCCCACCTCGCCCACGATGCGCCCCGTGGCAAGCTCTTCCACCACAAAGGGGCCGAAGCCGAACGCGGACCAATGGCCCAGAAAACGCAAAAGCCGGGCGAAGGCGAGTTCCGGGTCCAGCGGCGCAATCGATACGACCCCTTCGATCTGCGGAACATCCGCGCCCCAGAAGGCGCGATAAAGCGCTTCATCCGCGATGGCATGCGGCCGCAGGACAAGGCGAGCGGTTGTCAGACGTGTCATGAACATGCTCCCCAAACGAAAAAAGGCCGGCGCGTCGGCAGACGCGGTCCCGGCCTTTCACAAATTCAGATCGGCGATTGAACGGTCACTCGGCAACCGTCTTGGCGGTAAAGACGATGCGGTCGTCATGCACCTTGTATTCCACCGCCATATTGGCCTCCTCGGCCAGAAGCAGCGTGTAATAGGGCTGAACGGAATGGGCGTCGACCGCCTCTTCCAGCCTGCCCTCGTAAATTTCCACGAACTTGGCCGGCACGCGCATCATCCGGCCCTTGACGGTGATTTCGAACCTGGCGTCGCCGTCGGGGCTTTCCAGCAGCACATCCACATTGCCGCCGCGCGGAATGGCGCCATAAGCCACGAGAAAGAGATTGAGCAGAAGTTTGACACGATTCTTCGCAACGATGGCGCGCGGGCCGTTCCAGCTCACCTCCGCCTTCTTTTCGGCGGCGGCGAAATCCTGGGCGGCTTTTTCGGCCTCGCCGGTGTCGATGGACGCGCCGGCGGAGCCGGAAGCGCCGAAGGCAAGGCGGGCGAACTTCAGCCGCACGGATGCGTTAAGGGCTGACGTGCGGATGAGATCGAGCGCATCGTCATCCGTGCCGCCCTCGTCCAGGAGTTCGAGGCCGTTATTGATGGCGCCGACAGGAGAAATCACATCATGGCACACACGGCTGCACAGAAGAGCCGCCAGATCGGGACCGGACAGCGTGATATTGAGTTTGCTGGTCATAAAATTCTCTCCTGCGCAAGGGAGGCGCGGACGGTGTGGAAATTGTTAAGCCATAATGACACCATATTTGGTAAACCGATTGTTAATAGGATGGTTTCAAAATGCCAAATGCCTTAACAGGCCACACTGGAGCCCCGTGTATCCGCAAGGATGCGCGAAACATGCTGTAGAACTTTGACTCTGGGCATCGGCCCTTTCGAAAACCGATTCGGATTTTCGAACCGATGCGCTAACGAAACAGACGGACGGACATGACGATGCGCCTTACGAAAACCCGCACCATTGCACGCCTCGGACTGGGAAAGATTGTCGCGCTCCTTGCGAGCCTCCTGATATGGGTCGCACCGGCCGCGGCCCAGAACAGCGATCAATATTCTTTCCAGGAAGTCGTGGATGCAGGCCACGGATTCTTCGGTGAAACCACCGGCGGCCTTGCCAAGGTGGTGGAGCGCGCCTTCCAGCAATACGGTCTTCCAAACGGTTACATTCTGGGCCAGGAAGGCTCCGGCGCCTTCGTCGCGGGCCTCACCTATGGCGAAGGCACGCTTTACACCAAGAATGCCGGCCAGCACCCCGTCTTCTGGCAGGGCCCCTCCCTCGGCCTCGATTATGGCGGCCAGGGCACCCGCGCCATGATGCTGGTCTACAACCTGCCCTCCGTCGATGCGCTTTACCGCCGTTACGGCGGTGTGAGCGGCTCCGCCTTCATCGTCGCCGGCGTCGGCATGACCTATCTGAAGAGCAGCGACGTGACGCTTGCCCCCATCCGCACCGGCATCGGCGCGCGCCTCGGCATCAATGTCGGTTACCTGAAGCTCACCCAGCAGCCGACCTGGAACCCCTTCTGACTCGCTAAAGCCGGGGCGGGAGGAAATAACGGGCCGGTTTTGACGGTGCGACACCCCTCCCCACGGTTGCAATAATAGCGTAACGTGCTTTCGCGCCCCTCTTTCCGAATGCGCGCGTATCTGAGTTTCGGAGACTGTCCCGCGTGATCGAATATGCCATTCTCTTCGGATTGGGTTTTCTCACCGCAACCCTGCTGGCCCTGCTGATCGCACCCGCGATCCACCGCCGCATCGTCGCCTATACGGAAAACCGCATACGCGCGACAATGCCCATCAGCCCGCAGGAAGTGCGCGCCCAGAAGGACATGGCGCGTGCGCTCTACGCCGCCGAAAACGCCAAGGTCCGCCAGGAACTGGATACGGAACGGGAAAAGAACACCTCGCTGCGTCTCGCCAACGAGGCCGCCTCCAGCGATGCCTATCGGCTGGGCGAGCAGAACCGCAGCTTCTCCCTGAAAATCGAGGAGCTGACGCTGGAAATCGGCGAATTGCGCGCGGCCCTCGATGCCGCCGAAGAACACGCCGGCGCCGTACAGGCGAACCTCGCACAACAGGAGCAGGCCGCCAACGAGCGCGCCGGCCAGATGTCCGATCTCACCGCACGCCTCACCAATCTGACGCGCGAGCTGGATGATTCGAAAATCCTTGCCGCCACCCGCGATCTGGAAGCCGAGCAGGCCAAGCAGAGCGCCACGCGTTTCCGCAAGGAAGGCGAGACCGCGACCCGCGAATTGCAGGATGTGGCGGCCCGCAACAAGGAAGCGATGACGGCCGTTGCCCGCGAAAGCCGCAAGGTCACCCGGCTTGAGGAACAGGTCGCGACCGTCATGGCGAAAAATGCCGATCTCGACACGATGCTGACGCTGCGCAATCAGGAAGTCGCCCGCCTCAAGGAACAGCTTGCCGCAACCGGCGGCCGCGCCAACGACATGATCATCCGCCTGCCGAACCCGGCCGTGCCGGTCGAGAAAACGGTTGGCCCATCGCAACCGGCGGCCCCTGCCCCAGCCGCCGCGCTTGAAACCGCACCCGCCGAAGAGGCAGCACCGGCGATGGCCGCGGAGGAACCAGCCCCCCCGGTCGTGACGGAGCCAGCGGTGTCGCAAGGTCTGGAGCAGGAAATCGAGGATATCCGCAATCAGGGCACCGCGCTCACCGAACGCCTGCTGAACGTGCGCGGCACCGGCAATGACGAACCCATCCGCCGCGAAATCGCAAGGATCGCCGCCGAGATGATCGCGCTCACGGCCGCGCAGGAGGGCGAGAAATCGCCCATTCCGGCGCTGCTCGCCAAGGCCTCCGGCTCATCGGGGCGGGAGAGCCTTGCGAAGCGGGCGAAGGTGGTGATGGAGAAGCGGGAACACTAGGTCCTCGGTGGGTGTGGTTTACCCCCCTCTGCCCTGCCGGGCATCTCCCCCACAAGGGGGGAGATCGGCAAGAAGCACTAACATCACTTCATTCTCAAACGTCGAGATGGCCGAAACCTGGCCGCTTGTCGATCTCCCCCCTTGTGGGGGAGATGTCCGGCAGGACAGAGGGGGGTGAAACCGCATATGCTGCGGAAACCCCTAAACCCGCCCCATAACCCCCGCCATCTGATAAAGCGCCAGCCCCGAAGCCGTGCCCGCATTCAAGCTATCCAGCTGCGGCGATTGCGCAATCCGTGCGGTATGAAACCGCGACAGCACCGATTGCGGCAGCCCCTCGCCTTCTGTACCGATCACCAGCGCCATGCGCTCGGACCGGGGAATATCGCGGATCTCGGTCTCGCCACCCGGCGAAAGGCTCCAGATCGCAAACCCGGCCTCGGAAAGCCGCTCCAGCATCTCCACCGCCCCGCCGCCGCGATGCCAGGGAACCGAAAGCACCGAGCCGACGGAAACGCGCAGCGCCTTGCGATAAAGCGGATCGCATGAGGTCTCGTCCAGCAGCACCGCATCGGCATAAAACGCCGCCGCATTGCGGAACATCGCCCCCAGATTATCGTGATTGGAAATGCCGCAACCCACAAGCACCAGCGACGAGGCAGGAAGTGCCGCCGTCATCTCCTGCAGTCCGCGATCCTGAACCCGTCGCCCAAGCGCCAGAATGCCGCGATGCAGGTGGAACCCGACGATGCCATCCAGCACCGGCGCTTCCGCCACATAAACCGGCACATTCGGCGGGAAATCGGCAAGGATATCCGCGACGCCCGAAAGCCGGTTTCTGAGGATGAGGATGCTCTCGGCCGCAAAGGCGCCGCCCGCTTTATGGGCGGCGGCCAGCATGCGCAGCACCACCGTTCCTTCGGCAATGAAACGGCCCTGGCGCCCGGTCAGGTCGCGCTCGCGAATATCGCGAAAGGCGGCGATGCGCGGATCGGCCGGGTCCTCGACCGGGATCAGCGGCCGCCCGTCCAGCAGCTTATTGGCCTCACTGGCCATCGACCGTCACATCGGCGAGGAACCGGCCGGCCGCGACGTTGAAGACCAGCGCCTTGCGGGTGCCGTTGGCAAGCCGCCCGTAAAACAGCATGTCGCCGCCGGAATAGCTGACATTGTCGATGACGAAGCCCTGCGGCAGGCTGGCGGTGACGGCAACCGGCCCGTTGCCGGTGGGAACGGCGAGGTTCGGCGCTTCGCTCTGCGTCTGAACCGCCTTCGACGGCCCCATCGCCTTGTAGACAACCGCACCGAAGACGGCCATAAGGCTGATAAACATCACGGAGCCCGACACGATCTGCAAACGGATCATCTTGCGGCGAACTTTTTCCATGGCCGGATCAAGCGGCTTGTCTTCCTGTTCGTCTTGCTCGATCTGCGTCATCGGGTTCCCTGAAATGCTGATGGATCGGAAAAATAAGAATGAACGACCCCTTTAAACAAGGCGGAGACGCAAGGAAAGTCCTGATTGCCGGGGAAAACGCCGAAGGCCGCCTCGATTCATGGCTGGCGGGCGAAGTGGGCGGCGACTTCTCCCGCAGCCGCTTGAAAGCGCTGATCGAGCAGGGCGCGGTCTCCATCAACGGCCAGCCGGTGACGGAACCGAAAAAGAAGGTGCATCCCAAGGACCGCATCGAAATCGTCATGCCCGAGCCGGAAGACCCGGAACCCAAGGGCGAGGACATTCCGCTCGACGTGGAATATGAGGATGAAGACCTGATCGTGCTCATCAAGCCCGCCGGTCTCGTCGTGCATCCGGGCGCCGGCAACTGGACCGGCACGCTGGTGAACGCCCTCATCCACCATTGCGGCGACAGCCTCTCCGGCATTGGCGGCGTCAGGCGGCCGGGCATCGTGCACCGGCTGGACAAGGAAACCTCCGGCGTCATGGTCGTGGCAAAGAACGACAATGCCCACCGCCATCTCGCCGCGCAATTTGCCGACCATGGCCGCACCGGGCCGCTGGAGCGCGCCTACAAGGCCGTCGTCTGGGGCCGCCCGCGCACCCTGCGCGGCACCATCGACGCCGCACTCGGCCGCAGCGCCGACCGCACCAAACGCGCCGTCAAGCACGAGGATTCGGACGATGCCCGCGAGGCGATCACCCATTACGAGGTGATGGAGCGTTACCATGAACGGCCGGACGCCACCTGCCTCGCCTCCATGGTGGAATGCCGGCTGGAAACCGGCCGCACCCACCAGATCCGCGTTCACATGGCCCATATCGGCCATCCGCTGATCGGCGATCCCGAGTATGGCGCGGCCTTCCGCACCAAGGCGAACCTTCTCGAAGAACCGGCAAAGAGCACCGTCCGCGGCTTTCCGCGCCAGGCCCTGCATGCCTATCTGCTCGCTTTCGAACATCCGCGCACCGGCGAGGTGATGGAATTCGAAACCGACCTGCCGGATGACATGGAAGCGCTGACCGCCGCATTGCGTGGCTGAAAACCTGCATGGCGCGGTCAAAAAAACTGCGCCATGCATTTCGCCGGAAGCCCCGGATAATAAAAAAAGATTAGCGGATAGCGATATTCCGCAGTCGGTCCTTTTTATAGACCGCCCCAATTTCGCTTCAATCGTCACACCTCCTCGGCCCCGCAAAGCCTGAAATCGCCGCCGTTAAATCGTGCCGATTTCAAGCCAGCCAAATAAAACCGCAGGGACGCCATCCGTTCGATCCGCCCCCGAACGGAACCGGCATGATGACGGGATCTATCGCATGAATATCGAAGACCGCCGGTTTATCTTTCAGGAGTTGCGCAGCGTCGAAGGCTATATCGACCCGCCCGATGCGCTCGTCTTCAAGGCGCTGTTGCAGGCCCAGACAAAAAGCGGCCTCCATGGCGGCATGGCGGAAATCGGCGTTTATTACGGCCGCTCCTATTTCCTGCTGCGCAAATTCGCCGGGAGGCAGGAAAAGGTGCTGGGCGTCGATCTCTTCGATCTCGATCCGCCCGAAGATGGCAGCCTCGACCAATATGAACGCCTGATGGAAAACGGCCGTCGGCTGGGTTTCGCCATGGATGAGGACCTGATCATCAGGGGCGACAGCACGCAGCTGGCGCCCGCCGACATCACCTCCCGCATCGGCCCCGCGCGCTTCTTCAGCATCGATGGCGGCCACAACCTGCACCACGTGCTGGCCGATGCGAAACTGGCGATGGAGGTGATCGCGCCGCATGGCGTCATCGTCTTCGACGACACCTTCAATCCCGCCTGGCCGGAAGTGACGGTGGGCGTCGCCGATTTCCTGCGCACCCACGGCCACAGCCTCGTCTGCTTCGGCATGACGAAATACAAAACCTATGTCTGCCGCCGGGAATTTCACGCGACCTATGCGGACGCGATTGCCGCCGATCCCGATCTGCAGGCGCTTGCCCATGTCGAGACGCAGTTCCTTGGCTCGAAGGTTATGCGCCTGCACAATCCCATGCGCCGGCGGGTGATGTATGAGCTGATGGTGCGCTCCGGCCTTGGCGGTTTTTCGGAACGAATCTACCGTTCGAAAGTTAAACAGGTCAAAGAAGGTGTCACTGGAACATAACGTATGTGTGAACGCAGCGTTCGCTTGAAACGCGGCGGGCGCGTACATATCTGTCACATGGGTTCGTGCGGGGTCGGTAACGACCCGCAGCTTACGGTGTGCCTCCGGCGGGTCAGTCGCCGATCAAAGAGGGTGCCGTTCCAGACCATAGATAAGGGGGTGCTTTATGGCCCGCAATAGTTTGCCTACGATTACAGCCGGCGAAGCCGGTCTCAATAGATATCTCGACGAAATCCGTAAATTTCCGATGCTGGAGCCGCAGGAAGAATACATGCTTGGCAAGCGTTATGCCGAGCATGGCGACCGCGACGCCGCGCATAAACTCGTCACCAGCCATCTGCGTCTCGTCGCCAAGATCGCCATGGGTTACCGCGGTTACGGCCTGCCCATCGGCGAAGTCGTCTCCGAAGGCAATGTCGGCCTGATGCAGGCGGTGAAGAAGTTCGATCCGGAGCGCGGTTTCCGTCTGGCCACCTATGCCATGTGGTGGATCAAGGCCTCGATCCAGGAATATATCCTGCGCTCCTGGTCTTTGGTGAAGATGGGCACGACCGCCAACCAGAAGCGCCTGTTCTTCAACCTGCGACGTCTGAAGGGCCGCATCCAGGCAATCGACGATGGCGATCTGAAGCCGGAGCACGTCAAGGAAATCGCGACGAAGCTTCAGGTGTCGGAAGAAGAAGTCATCTCGATGAACCGCCGCCTGCACGGCGACGCGTCGCTGAATGCGCCGATCAAGGCGTCCGAAGGCGAGTCCGGCCAATGGCAGGACTGGCTGGTGGATGACCATGACAGCCAGGAAGACGTGCTGATCGAACAGGACGAGCTGGAAACCCGCCGCCGCATGCTGGCGAAAGCCATGGGCGTGCTGAACGACCGCGAACGCCGCATCTTCGAGGCTCGTCGTCTGGCGGAAGATCCGGTGACGCTGGAGGAGCTCTCCTCCGAGTTCGACATCAGCCGCGAACGCGTGCGCCAGATCGAGGTTCGCGCCTTCGAGAAGGTGCAGGAAGCGGTGCAGAAGGAAGCCCTTGAAGCCGCCCGTGCGCTGCGCGTGGTGGATGCGTGAGTGGACGTGCTCCCGACACCAATGCGCTGACCGTGAATCATCCTCGGCCTCCGGCCGGGGATTTTTTATTTGTAAAAGGCGGACGGGGAAATGCTCTGTCACCCACGATTGTGCTGGAGGAGAAGCGGTAGGGAAAATATCCGCATTTCGGAGTATGCCGCTTACTCCCCTCTGCCCTGCCGGGCATCTCCCCCACAGGTGGGGAGATCGGCAAGACGCTCTACCGCCGCTTCATCCTTGACCGTTGAGTTGGCCGCGACCTCGCGGCATATCGATCTCCCCACCTGTGGGGGAGATGCCCGGCAGGGCAGAGGGGGGTAAGCCACACCCACCAGCACCAACTAACCCACCCATCACCCGCCAACGCAAAAACACCGCCGCAGCCATATAACGAAAAGGGCGGCCTGAGCCGCCCTTAAATCATCACTGCCCGGTCGCCGGCGTTGCCGCCGCCCATTCGCTGAGCGCCTTGTCGAAGGCGGCGATGCCGTCATTGCCCTTTTGCAGGGTCAGCAGCGCACGCCGGCCGTTGCGGTAGGAAACCGGAATGTCGATCCAGTTGCGGCTCTTCAGAAGCTCCAGATTGGTCTTCATCGCATCCGGGAAGTCGTTGAGCGCGATCATGTGGAAATCGTCGGTGATTTTGGCCGGAACCGCGATCAGCGCGTTGCCGCGATCCTGCTCGGTGCTCTTCATCGCGATGCGCTGGACGCTGTCGATAGCGCCGCCTTCGAAGCCGGGCGAAACCGAGAAGACGATCTCGATAAGATGGCTGGCCGGCAGCGACGGGTCGGTATTGCGCTTGAAGGTGATCAGCGCGCTGAGGCCACGGCCGGGAACGGTGATCTGGCCCTGCACGGTCGGAGAAGGCTTGCCCTCACCGTCATTTTCCTGCTGCAGCGACCAGGAAACACTGCCCTGAATGGCGGTCGGCACCGTCTGGCCCAGCACTTCCTCATAAAGGAACATGCGGTCGCCGGCAGCGGCGGCAGGCTGCTGCGCCGGCGGCGTGCCGGCAGGCGTTCCAGCGGGCGCACCGGCATTGTTGGCCGGAGCCTCGCCCGCAGGCGGCGGCGCGACATTCTGCTCATAGACCGACTGGCCTTCGGCGGTGACCGGCTGGCCGTTCGCACCGGCGGCAGGTCCCTCGTCACGCTCGGTTCCGTCGGCCAGAAGCCGCTGGGTGAACTTGGTGCCGCTGACGGAGCCGTCATCGCCATGGGTCGGGGTCTGATGGTTGGTCGGGGTTGTCGGCTGCTGCCCGGTGGCGGGCGGCTGCTGGGTCGCCGGCGGTGTCGAGGTCTGCGCCTCACCCGTGCCGTTCGAAGCCGTCTGACTGGTGCCGCCGTTCTGTGCGGAGCTGACCAGCCCGCCGACCATATCGTTCAGCGCATCGCGGTTCATCCACACGGCATAACCGCCGCCGGCAAGCAGCGCCACGCCGACAAGGGCCAGAACCAGCGACGCATAATTGCGGCGCGGCTTCTTCTTGACCATATAGGCGGGCGTTGCGGCGGCAGCGCCCACGCCATTCGTTTCGCCCGAAGCCTGACGGGTGGAGGACGATGCGCCGTCATAACCGATCAGCTCGTCCAGATCGTCCCAGGGCGTGCGTTCCTTGTTGTCCTTTGCCGCTGCCTGATCGCCGAAGAGATCGTTATCCGCGCGCGGCAGCGCCGGCGCGTCCTTGGCGGGAATGGCAATATCCGCATCCTGGAAATAGGACGAGAAATCCTCGACCACGGCCGCCTTTTTCGGAGCCTGCTCTTCCGGCTGGCGATGGTCGTCAAAATCGTGCCGGCCGCCAAACGCCGGAGCATGCTCCACGGCGGCGGGGCCGAAATGGTCGTCCGCCTCGCGCCGCTCATCCTTTTCGTAAGGGGCGGGCTCGAAACTTACTTCCGGCTCCTGGTAATGCTGCGCGGCATAACCGGCAACGAGCGGACGTTCGTCGGTCTCGTTGCGAACCTCTTCATATTCCTCGGCGGCCGGACGCACATCGTCGTCCTGCGCTTCATCGAGCTTGCGCCAGTCATCCTCATCCACCGGCTGCGCCCAATGGGAGGGAACGGAATCATCGGCAGCGCCGAGCGCCGTTTCAGGCTCCGGCTGGTGAGCCGGCTCTTCATCCGTCCGTGTGAAATAAGTGCCGACGGCTTCGTCGGAGGCGTGTGCCGGGGCGGGAGCGGCATGAACCGTTTCCGGCGCATCATAAAGCTCTTCCGGCGCGCGGTCGCCGTGATGCTGCTCCTCATCGGCAGCGGTGTCAGCGTGCCGGGGCTCTTCCTCTTCGGCCGCTTCTTCGTAAGCCGGCTCCGATTGCGCGGGCTCAGCGGATGCCGGCTCTTCGTAGGCCGGCTCGTGCCGCGCCTCTTCCCGGTCGGCATCCTCTGCCGGCTCGGCAGCGCGGGCCTCGTCTTCGTCGGCAGCATCCTGCTGGTAGTAGGATGCCGCCGTCTCTTCCGCGGCGGGAGAGACAGCGTCATCATCCTCCAGCGCCGGAAGCGCCTCGGCATATTCGCTGTCCACCTCGGCTATGGCGGCGTCCAGCTTGGCGATCTGCCGGCGCAACAATTCTTCCGGCGGACGTGGCTTCATATTCTCGAGTTGGCGCACAACCGCACTGCGCGCCTTGTCGTAAACCTTCGCCCGGTTTTCGGGAGTATTGTTCGCCAAGCCATCCACGGCCTTGCGAATGACTGCTACAAAATCCGCCATAAGCACTTTCTCGTCGTGACCGGCGACGTACCGGCCCGATATGGTTTATGAATCTAGATCGCCGAGGACATTAATCCTCAAACGGATCAGTCACAAGTATGGTGTCGTCACGCTCCGGACTTGTCGACAGAAGTGCGACAGGCGCCCCGATCAATTCCTCGACCTGACGGACATATTTGATTGCCTGAGCAGGCAAATCCGCCCATTTTCGGGCACCGACGGTAGATTCCTTCCAGCCTTCCAGTGTGATGTAGATCGGCTCGACCCGCGCCTGCGCGCCCTGGCTGGCCGGAAGATGGTCGATTTCCTGCCCGTCAAGCTTGTAACCGACGCAGATTTTCAGCTCGTCGAGACCGTCAAGCACGTCAAGCTTGGTGAGCGCGATGCCGGTAATACCATTGGTGGCGACCGACTGGCGCACCAGTGCCGCGTCGAACCAGCCGCAGCGGCGCTTGCGGCCGGTGACGGTGCCGAATTCATGGCCCTTTTCGCCGAGGAACTGACCGATCTCGTCGTTAAGCTCGGTCGGGAACGGACCTTCGCCGACGCGGGTGGTGTAAGCCTTGGTGATGCCGAGAATATAACCCAGCGAACCCGGACCCATGCCCGAACCGGCGGCGGCCTGGCCGGCAACCGTGTTGGAAGAGGTCACATAGGGGTATGTGCCGTGGTCGATATCGAGCAGCGAGCCCTGAGCGCCTTCGAACAGGATGCGCGCGCCGGCGCGGCGCTTCTTGTCGAGCAGCAGCCAGACGGTTTCGCTGAACGGCAGGATGCGCTCGGCAATCGAACCCAGCTCTTCCATGATCGTCTCGTGCGAGACTTCGGTTGCACCGAAACCGCGGCGAAGCGCATTGTGATGCGTCAGGATACGGTCGACCTTGGCGGAAAGCGCCTCCATGTCGGCCAGATCCATGACGCGGATGGCGCGGCGGCCAACCTTGTCTTCGTAAGCCGGGCCGATGCCGCGGCGGGTGGTGCCGATCTTGGTGCCGCTGTTCGAGGCCGCGTCTTCGCGCATGCCATCCAGCTCGCGGTGCAGCGAAAGAATGAGAGTGGCATTGTCGGCGATACGCAGGTTTTCCGGGGTAACCTTCACGCCCTGCGCTTCCAGACGGCCGATTTCGGCGATCAGCGCATGCGGATCGACCACGACGCCATTGCCGATGACGGCGAGCTTGCCGGGACGCACGACGCCGGACGGCAGAAGCGAAAGCTTGTAGCTGATGCCATCGATGACAAGCGTATGGCCGGCATTATGGCCGCCCTGATACCGCACGACGACATCTGCCCGCTCGGACAGCCAGTCGACAATCTTGCCTTTGCCTTCGTCGCCCCACTGCGAGCCGACCACCACAACATTCGTCATTTCTTGCTTTCCTGCTCATGGCGCTTGCGCGCCCGATAACCCGATGGGAAACCCAAACCCGCGAATGTATACTGTGTTGTTTTACGGAAAGCGACCCTGTTTCTTATGGAGAATTTTGCTTTTTCCGTGACAAGGCGCGGATTTCCCGCATTATCTCGCCCCGTGGGGGCCAGGCGCGGGCGCAAGACCGCCATTCACCCCTTAGCCGTTTTCCCGCCCCGTGAAGAAGCGAAACATCAGCGTGCCCTCCAAAGCCTATATCGCCCTCATCATCGCCACGCTCTGCTGGGGCGGCAACACCGTTGCCGGCAAGCTCGCCGTCGGCCACATCAGCCCCATGGCCTTCACCTTCCTGCGCTGGGTCTTCGCCGTCGCCATCATCTTCGCCATTTCCGTGCCGCAGCTCATCAAGGACTGGCCGGTGGTGAAAAAACGCCTGCCCTATTTCCTCGTGCTCGGCAGCGTCGGTTATACCGCCTTCAACGTGTTTCTCTACACGGCCCTGCAACACACCTCGGCCATCAACGCCGCCGTCATCCAGGCCGGCATTCCCATGGTCATCTTCGTCTTGAACTTCATCCTGTTCCGCACCCGCGTGCTGTTCGGCCAGATCGCCGGCTTCTGCCTCACCATCGCCGGCGTGGCGCTTCTCGCCTCGCATGGCGATCCGGTCTCGCTGCTGCAACTGGAAATGAATGTCGGCGACGCGATCATGCTGCTCGCCGTGCTGGTCTATGCCATCTACACCGTCATCCTGCGCTGGAAACCGGCGGTGGACTGGCGCACGCTGATGGCCATCCCCGCCTTCTTCGCCCTCATCACCTCGGTGCCGCTGGTCTTCTGGGAAATGTCGCGCGACAGCGTCATCTGGCCGGATCAAAAGGGCTGGGTTCTGGTGGTCTATGCCGCCATTTTTGCGTCACTCATCGCGCAGATCCTGTACATCAAGGGCGTGGAGCAGATCGGCGCCAACCGCGCCGGCCTCTTCATCAACCTCGTACCCGTTTTCGGCACATTGCTGTCCGTTGTCGTCCTCAGCGAAACCCTGCACACCTACCAGATCATGGCACTCGTCATGGCGCTGGCCGGCATTGCCGTCGCAGAACGAAAAAAATCGCCGGCTTCCTGAACCAATGGGGTCAGGAAAACCGGCGTAGTCTGGCAGGCATGAAAAGATGGGCTTAAAGCGCGGTTTCGCGCTCGGCCGGAGAAAAGACGGCGTTGCCAAGGACGATATCGCCCTTGTCGGTGGTGACGATCAGCACTTTTTCGAGCGATCCGTCATTGTTCAGCGAAAAGGCAAGGCGCAGTGCGCTGGAAGACCAGCCGACGCCGGCAAGGGCCGTGCGCTTGATGGCGGCGCAGTCACCGCAATCGCCAAGGCTCAACGACGGCGTTGCCGGAACATCGGTTGCAAAACCGGAGAAATAATCATCGAGCGCGCCCATGGTGGCGTTCACATCGCGGTTGACGCGCAGCAGTTCCTCACGGCGCTCGACCGTCAGCGGCGCGGCGATGGTGGAGACGCATTGGCCGGCGGAAAGAACGCAGCCATCGAAACCGCCCGGCGCCGAAACACCGATCTGCGTCACCGCGGATTTCTCGACGGCGGCAAAACCGCGGGCAAAACCGGCAGCGCCAGCCGCGTCGGCATGATTGGACATGGAAGCAACGGCAATTCCGCAGATGGCGGCAGCAATAATCTTCTTCAGCATTTCATACCCCGTTTGCGATCCGCCGGCTTGTGCCGGTCTCGATTTCTGTTGTGTGGAGCGTCTCTTTAAAAGGCCGCTCCCCGTCTGTGATCCCACAATGGCACAGCACTGTTTTCAGCCGCTTTAAGCCGATTGCTACAATTTTATCGGTTTTCATTTTTGTACAGCGGACGCTTTTTTTTCGAATATGCGCCGACACCGTCACCGCGAATTCCGCGGCAACGTTGGGAAGCGATATAGGGGCCGCATCGCTGCGGGAGTATCAAAGGGTATTGCAGGGTTTGCAGACGATGCGGCCCCGGCTTGAAACATATGACCCGCCCGCCAAACCGGTTCCTGTTTGGAGGATGGGCATATGCCGGCCGCCTCAACCGTGACATCGGGAAACTCCCCGGTTTCGGCCGCCTGCCCCGCCCACCTTGCGCCGCGCGCACGCCTGATGACCGGGATGGGCCAAGTATAGCCGGGCCGGTGGGACCGTGGACGCGCGGGGATGAACGCTTCTTGAAAAAAGGCGCCCGGGAGGCGGCCTCGCCCCATCCCGGCCACAGGAATTTTCAGCGGGTTAACGGCCGCCCGATCGGCGGCATTTGAATTAACCTTGTCTTAAAACCCGACGTTAATGGTTAGCAATTTAAGAATAGCGGAACGAAAGGGTTCCGTTATGCGTGGCGTATTTGCCGTTGTTTTTCTGATGCTCGTTCTGGCCGGCTGCGCCACCGCACCGTCGCAGGTGACCAATGCCTGTGCGATTTTCGAGCAGCGGAACGGCATCTTCAACAACTGGCGGCGCGATGCGAAAGCGGCCGAACGCGAATTCGGCGTGCCCGTGCCTGTCATGATGGCGACGATCTATACCGAATCCGCCTTCCGCCCCTATGCGCGGCCGCCGCGCACCAAGCTTCTCGGTTTCATTCCCTGGACACGCCAGTCGAGCGCGTATGGTTATGCACAGGCGCTGGACGGCACATGGAGCGTTTACCAGCGTGAAACCGGCCGCTGGTCGGCAAGCCGCACCGATTTCACCGATGCCATCCACTTCGTCGGCTGGTATCACGCCAAGAGCCGGCGTGAAAACGGCATTTCGCTGAACGACCCCTATAATCTCTACCTCGCCTATTATTCCGGCCATGCCGGTTATGCGAAGGGCAGCTGGCGCAACAATTCCGCGGTCCAGAAGGCCGCCCGCCGCTCCGCCAACATGGCGCTGCGTTACGAGGCGCAGTTGCAGCAATGCGGATATCGCTGAGGCGGCGGCACAGGCGAATGCCGGCTTGACAGCCGGCATGGCGCAGACATCCCACTAAGCGTCATAAGCCGCCAGAAAACCCCTGACCGCATCGATCTCGCCGGAGCGGATTTCATGCCCGCCCGGATGCCACACGGTTTCCACCGTACCACCCTGCGCCTTGAGGCTCTCTTCCAGCGCCTTCGTCAGCGGCACCGGGCAGATCGGATCGCGCTCGCCGGCCGTGATCAGCACCCGGCGCGAAGCCTTGGCGGGAGAAATCTTCGGTTCGAACGGGATGAGCGGATGCATCAGCACCGCAGCGTCGAAAAGCCCGGGCTCTTCGAGCAACACATTGGCAAGAATATTCGCGCCGTTGGAAAAACCGAGGCCGATGACCGGACCGGCCTGATAATGCTCCCGGTTCGCCCTGATGAAATCCGCCATCTTGACGGTCGCCCGTTGAAGGTCGGCCATGTCGTAGACGCCCTCGCCCGTGCGTCGGAAAAACCGCGCCGCGCCATGTTCGGAGACATCGCCGACGGGCGAGAGAATGGTCGCCTCAGGCAGCAGGCGCGAGCCGAAATCGAAGAACTGGTTTTCATCGCCGCCGGTGCCGTGCAGCAAAACGAAAAGCGGTGCACCGGCAGCGCCGGCGCGGGATTTGTGGAAATAGCTGTCCCTGGTCATGGGAGGATCCTTTCTGAAAGGAAGAGGTTCAACGGCTTCCGCGCGGCTTCTCAGCCAGGCGGAGCAATCATATGAAGCGAACGGACGCGGCTTGTGTCTTCTCCCCGCCGGGGAGAAGTCCGCGGCAGCGGGATGAGGGGGCAAGCTCTCCGAAATCCGGCAACGTTACCCCCTCATCCGACCCTTCGGGCCACCTTCTCCCCGGCGGGGAGAAGAAGCAGGTCGCAACGTCCCGCTAAACGCTGTCGAGCGATCAAACCCCCTTCTCGTCCCCCAGCGGCTCCAGATGCTCTTCAAGCACGGAGCGCAGATGCGCGTGCTGGGTCGGCAGCTTCAGCGCCTCGCCGAGATGGGCGGTGTCCTCGTCGCGGTCGAAACCGGGTTCGTTGGTAGCCACTTCGAACAGCACCCCGCCCGGCGTGCGGAAATAGATCGCCCAGAAATAATCGCGGTCGATCACCGGTGTCACCTGATAGCCGGTATCCATCAGCGCCTTGCGCACCTCCAGCTGCTTTTCGCGGTTTTCGACCGCAAAGGCGATGTGGTGCACAGACCCCGCACCCAGCCGCGCGCCAGAAATATTCGGCATGGTTTCGATGTCGATAAAGTCGGCACCGTTGCCGCCGGGAATGCCGAGGCGCAGAACGCCATCCTGACGATCCACTTCCTGATAGCCCATGAATTTCAAAAGCTCGGCGGTCGCACCTTCATCGCGAAGTCGCAGCGACGCACCCTGAAAACCATGGATTGCCTGATCCGCGCCGACGCCGTTGCCGACCCATTGCGCACGGTTGTCATCCCTGACCTCGACCAGCGCAAAACCGTCGCCATCGGGACCTGCGAAATGCAGGCGCTTGTTGCCGAAGGCTTCATCGGCCTTCAGGCCATCCACGCCGGCCTTGGAAAGGCGGTCCTGCCAGTAGCCGAGCGACCCTTCCGGAACGGAAAACAGCGTCGTGCCCACTTCGCCGGTGCCGGGACGGCCGCGGGCGATATGAGGGAACGGAAAATAGGTCATGACGGAGCCGGGCGTGCCGACTTCATCGCCATAATAGAGATGATAGACGTCAGGCGCATCGAAATTGACCGTCTTCTTCACCCGGCGCAGGCCGAGCGTATCGGTGAAAAAACTGTTGTTCTGGCGCGCGCTCGCCGCCATGGACGTGACGTGGTGCAGGCCCTTGATCTGGTTGAGCATGATAAACCCCTTTTGCCTGGCGGGCCTCACGGTTGGGGCCTGCCCTGTTCATGGCGTAAAGATGGGGTAACAGCGCTCTCAGGCATAGAGTGGACAACGGGAACGGATTGTTCCCGAATGATGAACGATAAAACCGACTGTTCAACGAGCCCGATAAGGCAGCTCAATGATCGTCGGCGACGCCCAGGGTCCAGTAGCCGACGGCGCGCAGCGATGCTTTCGGGAAAGCAATCTCGTCGGTGAGGAAGGATTTTGCCGCCCTCGCCTCGGATTTTTCGCAGGCGACAAAGACATGCAGCCCGTCATGATCCGCGCTCCAGCCATGGTCGCGCAGCGCCTTTTCAATGAGGCCGGATGTGCCGGCGGGCTTGCCGCGGCGATAAAGCCATATCCACTCGACATTTGCCGCGCAGACGATCTCCTGCCGCTCGGCTTCATCGTCGATCTCGGCATAGACGCTGAGTTTTTTGCCGGCCGGCATTTCGGCGGCCATGCGCAGCATCACCGGCAGCGCCGTCTCGTCACCGGCAAAGACATAACGCTCGGCTTCCGGGCAAACACCGCTCGGGCCGATGATGCCGAGAACATCGCCGGGCTTCGCCGTCGCGCCGAAGGTTGCGCCCGGCATGTGGTCGCCCTCATGCATGACGAAGTCGATATCGACTTCACCGCGCGCGATATCGCCGGAACGGATGGTGTAGACACGCCGTGTGAGAAGATCGTCGCCCGCCGGCCAGACGATGGCGCCGGTGGGCGCAAGATAAGGCCAGACCGGGGCGCGGGCCTGATCCGGCACCAGAAGCAGGCGCACATGCATGCCGCCGGAGAGCAGCCTTTCGATGCCGCTTTCGATGGAAACCACCAGCCGGCGCATATGCGGCGTCAGATTATAAGCGCGGGCGACCTTGCCGACGAAAAGATTGGGCAGTTCACGCTGCTCTGCGCCATGGCCGCTCCAGCGGAAATCCAGCCCCGTCTCGCCGGAGAATTCGACGATATGCTCGGCGACCATCGCCTTCACCGACATCAATATATGTTCGGAAATGCAGCTCACCCTTGCGGCGAAACGCCCGCCCTCGGCGCTGAAGCTGCCATGGCCGTATTCCGTCTTGAACCGCACTGTCGCACCTTCGCGCTCCATCTCCATATGCTCGGAAAAATGATCCTCGAAAGCATCGACGATCGACAGCGGATCGGGCAGCGAGACGGAGGTTTCGGCAGACAGGAGAGACACGGGCATAATCCTTCACTTCTTAGTCCGGTTATCTTTAATCCCGACAACCGCAAAGCGTAAAGGTATTTTATGAGTGTCTAGAGAAGGTTTTTGTCGCTTCCCACCGTTTCCGGCAATTGCCAGTCGATCGGCTGGCGGCCATGGGAGACGAGAAAGGCGTTTGCCTTGGAAAAATGGCCGTTGCCGAAAAAGCCGTTATGGGCCGAAAGTGGGGACGGATGCGGCGAGCGCAGCACGAGATGCTTGCGCTGATCCACGAAGGCCGCCTTCTTCTGGGCGTAGGAACCCCAGAGCAGGAACACCACATGGTCGCATTCGTCGTTGACGGCGCGGATGACGGCGTCGGTGAATTTTTCCCAGCCCTGCCCCTGATGCGAGGCGGCGCGGGATTCTTCCACCGTCAGCACGCTGTTGAGCAATAGCACGCCCTGTTTCGCCCAGCTTTCCAGAAAGCCGTGACCCACCGGGCGAATGCCGAGATCGCTCTGCAATTCCTTGTAGATATTGACGAGCGAGGGCGGAATGCGCACGCCGGGCTGGACGGAAAAGCACAGCCCATGCGCCTGACCGAGCCCGTGATAGGGATCCTGGCCTAAAATGACGACCTTGACCTCGTCGAGAGGCGTGAGATCCAGCGCCCGGAAATATTCCGCACCCCTGGGGAAGATGCGCTTGCCGGCGGTCTTTTCGGCAAGCAGGAACTCTTTCAGCTTGAGCATGTAGGGGCTGGCGAATTCACCGGAAAGAACGCGTTTCCAGCTATCCTCGAGTTTGACGCCTGCCTCTGCCATGCCCGCCTCTCCCATAATCGCGCTTATTTGAACCGGTTACCGCGTTGCAGCACTTCGATCTTGTAACCGTCCGGATCGCAGATGAAAAAGTATTTCGCGAAAGGCTGGCCCTTATAATCGGCTTCGATGATTTTTCCGGGAGAAAGGCCGATCTCGGTGAAGCGCTGATGCTCGTCATCCACATCGGCCACGCTGACCGCGAGGTGACCATAACCGTCGCCCAGCGCATAGGGCACTTCGCGACCCCGGTTGACGGTCAGTTCCAGCTCGAAATCGCCCTCGGCATCGCTGAGATAGATCAGCGTGAAGTTTTCGAACTCGGCGCGTTCCGCAACCTCAAGCCCGAAAGCCTGTTTGTAAAATTCCACCGAACGCTTTTCGTCCAGCACCCGGACCATCGAGTGGATCAGCTTGGCCATGGTGTTTTCCTTCTTCTTCTTAACCTTTGACGGCCCGGTTATGCTCCGGGCATCGCGGCCCAAGGGGATAAAGACTGCGTGCTTCGCTTTCAACCCTAAAGGCGCTTTTAGACCGACGGGCCAAACGCCGATCACGATAAATGTGATGGAGAAAAACTCTGCTTCGCCCCCTGCGGTAAGGCTCTGCGACAACGACCTGCGGCAACAGGGCTCACAGATTTCATGCCGCCGCTCTATCATGAGTAGAGAACTCATGATACCGGCTTATACATGCGCCTTCTTTATCTCTGTCTTGGCTGGCTTATGGTCGCGACCGGCATTGTCGGCGCGTTTCTTCCCGTTTTGCCCACCACACCGTTCCTGCTTCTGGCGCTCTGGTGTTTTTCCCGCTCCTCGCCAAAACTCGAGGCATGGCTGCTGGCCCATCCCAGATTCGGCCCTTCGCTGCGGCGATGGCGCCAACGCGGCGCAATCGCGCGCAATGCCAAGGTCGCAGCACTTTCTGCCATGTCCGTCAGTTACGCCGCTTTCTGGTTCCTGAGCGAGCCGCCGCTGCTGCGGGCCGCCATCGTCGCCGCCGTCATGCTCGGCTCGGCGCTCTTCATCGCCACCCGTCCGGAAAGCTGAGGCGAAGGACAGTCCTTAACGGTGGCGCGACTGCGGCAACACGTAAGGAATATGCCGCGCCGGCAGCCGGCCGACGACACCGCCAATGCCATAGACCCTTGCAATCGTCTCGTCGCTGATCGTTTCCAGCGAGGGGCCGCTCGCCGTCACCCGGCCGCCATGCATGACGATAAGTTGATCGGCAAATTCCGCCGCAAGGTTGAGATCGTGCAGGATGGCGAGCACCAGCCCGCCGCCGCTTGCAAAGTCGCGCGCCGTTTCCAGCACCGCGATCTGGTGGCCGATATCGAGGCTTGCGGTGGGCTCATCAAGGAAGAGCGCCCGCGCCGCGCCATTTTCCATCGGGTTCGGCACCTGCGCCAGCGCCCGGGCAAACTGCACCCGCTGCTGTTCGCCGCCGGAGAGCATGTTGTAGGACCGCTGCTCGAAACCGCGCAGCCCGGCCCTGGCGAGCGCGCGGCGGGCCTGCTCTTCCGGCGCGCGGGACCCCTGTGCGACAGCCCCCATCCGCACGATTTCGAGCGCGGTGAAGGGGAAAGCAAGCTGGGTGCTCTGCGGCAGCACGGCCCTGAGACGGGCGAGCTGGACCGGTGTGAAGGCCGGCAGGTCGATGTCGTTATAGGTCACCGAACCGCCCTCGGCGCGCATCTCGCCCGAGAGAACCTTCATCAGCGTGGATTTGCCCGCGCCGTTGGGACCGATGATGACATTGACCTTGCCGGGCTTCAGATCGACGCTGACCGCATCGAGAAGCCGGCGACCGGCGCGGATGAGGGTGAGGTTTTTGGCCCGGATCATGACATGTTCCGCATGGAAAAGCCGCCGCGTCCCAATAGCAGGAACAGGAAGACCGGCGCGCCGATGAGCGCCGTGACGACGCCGATGGGCAGTTCCGCCGGTGACGCGACGGTGCGGGCGAAACTATCGGCCAGAAGCAGAAGTGCTGCCCCGCCAAGTGCGGAGGCCGGCAACAGGAAGCGGTGCGACGGGCCGATGGCGAGCCGCAGAAGATGCGGCACGACGATGCCGACAAAACCGATGGAACCGGCCGCCGCCACGCTCGCCCCGCAGGCGGCGGCAACAGCCAGAATGACGATCCGCTTCAGCCGCTGCACCGGAATGCCCATGTGAAAGGCGGCGGCATCGCCGAGAATGAGCGCATCCAGCCCGCGCGCAACGAAGGGAATGATGGCAAGCACGATGACGATGAAGGGCAAGGTGGCGAGCACCTTGGCGGGCGTGGCCCCGCCGAGCGAACCGAGCGACCAGAAGGTAATGTCGCGCAGCGCCCGGTCATCGGCCATGAAAATCATCAGCCCCGTCAAAGCACCGCTGATCGCCGCCACCGCAATGCCGGCCAGAATGAGCGTGGTGGTGGAGGTGGCGCCATCCTTCGTCGCGATCAGGTAAAGCACCCAAGTGTTCAGCAACCCGCCGAAAAATGCCATCAGCGGCAGAAAATGCGGGCCGAAAAACACGGCGACGGTGGCAAGCGCGCCTTCCCCGAGAGAAATGGCCGCGACCGCGAAGAGGGCCGCACCCGAGGTGACGCCGACAATGCCGGGATCGGCCAGCGGATTGCGGAACAGGCCCTGCATCATCGCCCCCGAAACGGCAAGCCCCGCGCCGATCAACATGCCGAGCGCCGTGCGCGGCAGGCGCACCGCCTCGAGAATGACCCTGTCGCGCGCATCGAGATGATCCGCGCCGCCGGTGAAATAAGCCCAGAGTTCGGACATGCCGACGCCCGTGGGTCCGCTGACCAGCGACACACCACAGGCAAACAGCAGGATGCCGACGAGCACGGCGAGGGTGACGACCCCCTGGCGGGATCTGTCGCCCGCAACCCTGCCTTCAGCGGAACTCAAGGCGGCAAGGCTCACGGCTTCACCACCTCAGGATAGAGCTTGGCTGCCAGCTCGCGGCCCGCAGCGGGCGTGCGCGGGCCGAAACCGATGAGATAAAGCCCATCCATGCTGATGAGCGCCTTACTGGCGGCGGCAGGCGTGGACTGGAAGGCCGGCAGCGCGAAGATCTCTTCCGCCTTGGCGGCATGATCGCCGCGCGCCATGGTCAGCACCAGATCGGGTGCCGCGGCAATGACCGCCTCATCCGTCAGCGGCTTGTAACCATTGATCTCCTGAGCCGCATTGATGCCGCCCGCCATTTCGATGATCGCAGCCGCTTCGGTATCCTTGCCCGCAGCCATGATGCGGCCGCCGGCGGTGGAAAGCACGAAGAGAACCCGCTTTCTGCCCTTTTCCGGGACGGCCGAAACATCCTTGGCGAGCGCATCGAGCCCGGCCTTGGTCTCGGCAGCCAGCGCCTTCGCCTTGTCGGAAAGACCCACCGCCGCGCCGATATCCTCGATCTTTTTGGGGATGGCGTCGCCGCTCGGCGGCGTATCGACGGTGACGAAAGGCACGGCGCTTGCTTTCAGGATGGCGATGACATCGGCCGGGCCGGACCCGTCTTCGGAGAGGATGAGATCGGGCTTCTGCGACAGGATGCCTTCCGACGAAAGCGCCCGCATGTAACCGATATCCGGCTTGGCAAATGCATCGGCCGGATAGCTGCTGGTGCTGTCACGCGCAACGACGCGGTCTCCTGCGCCCAGCGCATAAAGGATTTCGGTGACCGTGCCGCCCACCGCGACGATGCGTTTCGCTTCCGGATTGCCCTTGTCCGAAGCCATGGCGGCAGGTGCGGCAAAGGCGATTGCGGCGGGCACGAGGGCGGCGAAAACGAAGGAACGAAGGCGGGAATTCAACATGGCGCTATCCTGAAACACGACCCGGCGCGGCTTTGCCCGCGCCAATTAATCTTGAGTTCTTTACACATGTTTATGGGCGGTGCAATCGATAAGTGGAGTAAATTTGTTCGCTTTGTCGTGAACCCCTTTCCAACCTCCCTGCGGCTGGATATCCTGACTCAAACTGGAAACTTAAAGGGAGAATTTCATGTTTATCGCAATGAACCGCTTTCGCGTCGTGCCGGGTTATGAGGAAACCTTCGAATCCATCTGGCGCGAGCGCAAATCGCATCTGAGCGAATTGCCGGGTTACATCGAATTTCACATGCTGAAAGGCCCGAAGGCGGATGATCACACGCTTTATGCCTCGCACACCGTCTGGGCCACCAAGGACGATTTCCTCGCCTGGACGAAATCCGAACAGTTCCGCGCCGCCCACGCCAAGGCCGGCGAAAACCGTGGCAAGGTGGAATATCTCTCCGGCCCGCATTTCGAAGGCTTCGACGTCATCATCCATGAAGACAAGAATGGCGAACGCCGTTCGATTGCCGCCTGAGGCCGCCCGATGAGCATTGCAGCCCAAAAGACCGACGACGACAGGCAGGCCCGCGCCGCCGCTGCGCTCGCCGAAAAGCCTGACGGTATCGTGGAGGCCATCGCCGCCAAGGCCGAGGTGACGCCGGCCGAAATTCTGGCGATCCTGCCGGAAGGTGCCGCCGTTTCCGCTGCCGCCGACCGCTTCGACGCCATCTGGAACGAGATGCGCGGCTGGGGCGAAGTCCTGATGATCGTGCAGACCGGCGATATCGTGTTCGAAGTGCCGGGCCACCTGCCGGAAGGCAGCGAAAGCCACGGCTGGTTCAACATCCACGGCGACAGCCCCATCGGCGGTCACATCAAGAAGGACAATTGCGCCGGCATCACCTTCGTCGACCGCGGCTTCCACGGCCGCCGCTCCTGTTCCGTCTGGTTCATGAACGCCGCCGGCAGCGCCATGTTCAAGATTTTCGTCCGCCGCGACGAGAACAAGGAACTGCTGGCCGGGCAGCTGGCGAAGTTCGAAGCGCTGCGGGACGGTTTCCGCGGCTGAGACCCGTGGGGAGGCTGCCAGCTGCCTCCCCACTGCTTTCATAATCGCACGCGTCATCATTCGCCCGGGACCTCTCCGGCTCACGCGTGAGAAAACAACCACCGGTTCATCGCCCGTTCAGTGCCGTTTTTTATCATCCGCTGAAATTTGATCGGCACCAGCACGGAGCAAGCACCATGACCGACCGCCAACCTCTTCTTTCGCGCCGCAGTTTCGCCGGGCTTGTTGCGCTTGCCCCGCTTTTTGCAGCGGGCGGCGCGGCTGCCGCACCGGCAAGCCTGCGCGGCAGCGTTTCCTATCGCGAACGCATCGCTTTACCGCCGGGCGCAACCGTTACCGTGCGCCTGATCGACGTTTCGCTGGCGGATGCGCCGTCGCAGACGATTGCCGAGACCACCATCCGCCCGCGCGGGCAGGTGCCGGTGCCCTTCGTGCTGCGTTATGATGACCGCGACATCCGTGGCCGCCGCTCCTATGCGTTGAGCGCCGAAATCCGCGACCGCGACCGGCTGCTCTTCACCACCACGCGCCGTTATTCGGTGCTGACCGGCGGTCGCGACGATACCGATCTTGTGCTTGAGCGCGTCGGCGCGGGTCCGGGCCGGCCGGAGCCGGAAGCCGGTATCGATGGGCGCTGGCTGGTGCAGGACATCCGTGGCGAGCGGGTTCGCGGCCGCCGTCAGGCGACGCTGGAAATTACCCGCGAGGGCCGCGTTTCCGGCAATGCCGGTTGCAACGGCATCGGCGGCGAGGTGAAGATCAGCCGCAACCGCGTCGATTTCGGCCGGATGATTTCCACCCAGATGGCCTGCGCGCCTGACATCATGCGCCAGGAACGGCAGTTCATCGAAGCGCTGGAAGGCGCCCGCTCGTTCAGGCTGGAGCCGCGCCGGGGCACGCTCGAACTGCTCGACGGTCGCGGCCGCACGGCAATGCGCCTGCGCCGCGCCTGAGGCCGGCAACCTGCCGAAACACCCTGCGTCGCCGTGCTGGCCCAAACCGTGCTGGCCATGGAACATTCCATGTCGCTTCCGGCACGGCGCGCTGCCCTTTCCCGCCCTATGACTTTGGCTGCGTTCGTCTTGACGCTTTGCTCCGCCGCGGAGCTGCGCTATGGAACGCGCCGAACTGCGCCGGTTGATGCCGGCGCGACGTCTTTGAGGGAAAACGAATGACATCCTATGTTCTGACCGTAGCCTGCAAATCGACCCGTGGCATTGTGGCTGCGATTTCCGGTTATCTGGCGGAAAAAGGCTGCAACATCGTCGACAGTTCGCAGTTCGACGACCTCGAGACGGGCAAGTTCTTCATGCGCGTCTCCTTCATCTCCGAGGAGGGCGCCACGCTTGAGGCCATCACCGACGGCTTCAAGCCGGTGGCGGAAAAATTCGGCATGGAGGCGGATATCTATCCGGACGGCCAGCGCATGAAGACGCTGTTGATGGTCTCCCGTTTCGGCCATTGCCTCAACGACCTGCTCTATCGCTGGAAGATCGGCGCATTGCCGATCGACATCGTCGGCGTCGTCTCCAACCATTTCGATTACCAGAAGGTCGTCGTCAACCACGACATTCCCTTCCACCACATCAGGGTGACGAAGGAGAATAAACCCAAAGCCGAAGCCCAGCTGATGGACCTGATCGAGACCAGCGGCACGGAACTCGTCGTGCTGGCGCGCTACATGCAGGTTCTGTCCGACGATATGTGCCGGAAGATGTCTGGCAAAATCATCAACATCCACCATTCCTTCCTGCCCTCCTTCAAGGGCGCCAACCCCTACAAGCAGGCCTATGAGCGCGGTGTGAAGCTGATTGGCGCCACGGCGCATTACGTCACCGCCGATCTCGACGAAGGCCCGATCATCGAGCAGGACACGGTGCGTATCACCCACGCACAGAGCGCCGACGATTATGTCTCGCTCGGCCGCGATGTGGAAAGCCAGGTGCTGGCCCGGGCCATCCACGCCCATATCCACCACCGCACCTTCATCAACGGCAACCGCACCGTCGTCTTTCCGCCAAGCCCGGGAAGTTATGCTTCCGAGCGGATGGGGTAAGCACCGGCAGTCTGGGCGACATTATCCTTAAGCGTCCCCCCTCCCACCGAACACCACCCGCGCCCTCAGCCCACGCCCCTCCGCGCCATCCTCCAGCGTCAGCCGCCCGCCGAACAGCCCGGCGATCTCTTCGATGATGGCAAGGCCGAGGCCGGCGCCGGGGGCGGCGTTGGCTTCGCCGCGGGCAAAGCGCTGGCGCACCATGGCGCGTTTTTCCGGAGGAATGCCGGGGCCGTTATCTTCCACTTCCAGCCAGACCTCACCCGCCTGCCTGCCGACGCGGACTGTGACTTCCGCACCGCGACCGGCATAATTGATGGCATTGGAAACGAGATTGCCGATCAGTTCGCCGATCAGGAGCGGCTCGGCGGCAATGGCGACCTCCCCTTCGCCTTCGAAACCGAGATCGATGCCGGCTTCGGCCGCACGCGGCACGAAATCGGCCGTCACATTCTGCGCAACGGCCACGAGATCAATCGCAGAAAAATCATGCTTTTCGCTCGAACCGGCGGCATCGATATTGGCCATGCGCAGCAGCTGGGCGAGGATATGTTCGGCATGGGCCACGGACGCCCCGCCCTTCAGCGCCGCCGCCTGCGCTTCCTCAAGGCTCGCGGCGCGGGCGGAAAGCGCAAGCTGCGTGCTGATGATGGCAAGCGGCGTGCGCAGCTGGTGGCTGGCATTGCCGGTAAAATGGCGGAGCGCATCGAGCGCCGATTGCAGCCGCACCATGAAGGAATTGACCGTTTCCACCAGATTCTCCACCTCCACCGGCACGGATTGGCGGATGGGGTGCAGGTCATTCGGGCTGCGCTCGGCAATCGCTTCGCTGAGCCGGTAAAGCGGGCGCAGCGAAATCGTCACCGCGATCCAGACGATGATCGCCGCCCCCACAATCATCAACAGCAGGCGCAGCGCAGAGCGCAGGATGATCGCCTGCGCCAGCTGGCTGCGGGCAATGGTGGTTTCGGCGACCGTTACGGAAAAAGGCACGGAATTGATGCCGGTGGAAGCGAAGCGGCGGATGGCGGCGATGCGGATCGGTTCATCGCGGAACACGGCATCGCGATAAGCGGGGGTATCGCCCTTCGGGTTCTCCACCGTCGGCAGGTTCTGGTAACCGGTGAGGAATTGCCCGTTCGGCCCGTCGACACGGTAAAACACCCGGTCCTGTGCGGCCGATGTCAGCATTTCCAGCGCCACATAGGGAATATCGACTTCCAGCGAGCCGTCTTCTGCCACCACCACCCGCTCGGCAATGGCAAGTGCGGAACCGGAAAGCACCCGGTCGGAGACGACATTGGCGGTATTGACCGCCTCGCGCCAGGTATCGGTCAGCGCAACGCAGCCGATAATGGCGGTGGAGATGAGAAGCCAGCCTAAAAGTCGCCGCCTGAGCGAATAGGCGGCCTGTCTCATTCAGCCATCTCCGGCAGCTTTTCGAGATAATAACCGATGCCGCGCGCCGTCTTCACTGTCAGCCCGTGGGGCGCGAGCCGCTTGCGCAGGCGGCTGACATATTGCTCGATGGCATTGGCGGAAATATCGTCGTCGAAGCCGGTCAGCGACTGCACGATCGCTTCCTTGGCAACGACCTTGCCGGCCCGCATGAACAACACTTCGAGCAGCGCCACCTCGCGCGCCGGAATATCGAGCGGACGCCCATCCGCCGAAAAGGTGCGGGAATTGAGATCGAAAAGCACCTTGCCGAAACTCAGCGCCGAGGAGCGCAGCCCGGCATTGCGGCGCAGCAGCACCCGCACCCTCGCCTCGAATTCGGTGATGTCGAAAGGCTTGATCATGTAGTCGTCGGCGCCGAGATCGAGCCCCTTGACCTTTTCCTCCGGCGTGCCGCGCGCCGTCAGGATCAGCACCGCCGCCTTGTCCTGGCGCGAGCGCATGGAGCGCAGCACCTCGATACCGTCCATTTCCGGCAGGTTGAGATCGAGAATGACCAGATCGAAACTTTCAGCCGCAATCGCCGCATCGGCGGAAGCGCCATCGGACACCACATCCACGGCATAACCGCTGCCGCGCAGCAGCGCCGACAGCCCCTCCGACAGCACCTGATTGTCCTCGACCAGCAAAATACGCAAATCTTCCCTCCCACAGCATTGCCGAGTTTAACCAGACCCTTACCGCTTGTGAATGGCCAGCGCCTGCTGCATGATCTTTTCCATGCGTATCTGCCTTCTCCTCTGTCTCTGTCTTTGCATGGCCTCGCCGGCGCTTGCGCAAGTCGCCATCTTTCCGGCACCCTCCGGCAAGGCGGATGCCGAAACGCTGGTGGTCTATTCCTCGCTGGACGAACCGCTGGCGACGCCGATGATCGAGGGTTTCCAGAAGGCCAATCCCGATATCGCCGTCCATTATGAGGATATGCTGACCGGCGAGATTTACGACCGCATCGTGAAGGAAACCGACGCCGGCAAAAAGACCGCCGATTTCGCCTTTTCCTCCGCCATGGATCTGCAGGTGAAGCTGAGCAATGACGGTTATGCCCAGCGTTCCGACCTCGCCATGAGCGCCCGCTGGCCCGCCTGGGCGAACTGGCGCAACACCGCCTATGCGCTGACCTTCGAGCCGGCGGTTTTCGTTTATCACAAGCCGAGCTTCACCACCGAAGAACCGCCAGCCAGCCGCGCCGAATTCGTCGATTATCTCGAACGCCACGCCAGGCAAGTGCATGGCCGCATCGCCACCTACGACATCGAACGCTCCGGCGTCGGCTTCCTGTTCATGTCGCGCGATCAGGAGCAGTTCGGCGATATATGGAACGTCATCAAGGCCATGGGCGCGGCGGGCGTGAAGGTCTATTCCACTTCCTCGGCCATTCTGGAACGCGTCTCCGACGGACGTTTCGTGCTGGGCTACAATATTCTTGGCTCCTATGCGGCCGACTGGGCCTCGCGCCACCCCGATGTCGGCATCGTGCTCCCGAAAGACTATACCGTCGTCATGTCGCGCATCGGTCTGGTGCCGGAAGCCGCCGCCAATCCCGCGCTCGGCCGTCGTTATCTCGAATTCTTCATGTCTAAGGAGGGCCAGACGATCATGGCCCGGCAGTTGCAGATCCCCGCCGTCAGTCCGGAAGTGGCGGGCGAAAACACCGCCAACACCATGCAGGCCATCCACGGCGCACAATTGCGCCCCGTGCCCGTCAGCCCCGGCCTGATGGTCTATCTGGATCAGGTCAAGCGCAGCCGCCTGATCGAGCGCTGGAACGAGGCGTTGCGGTCGCAGTAGGTTTGAGCACCCCACCATCCACAGGGATGAGGGAACGGCAAGCTTTGAAAGCGCCATCCCACACGCCACAGTAGACGTCCGATACAAATTAATAGAGAGTAAATGCGCAAGGACTTGCGTAGCGTCAGTTAGATGACAGCTTTCTGTGATGCTCTGCAATTCTTCTTCATTCCGTGGAGGCGGAAGAAGATGCGGGAGGAAATCCAGGATTGCCAAGGCCCCACGCTGAGCATTCAGCGCCGGCGCAGACGCGTCCGAAAAGCCCCCCGCATAAACGAAAAACGACGCCCAAAAAGGGCATCCTGAGGAGGGTTTTCCAAGTGAAGCATTTTCTTATCGGCACATTCCTGGCGGGCGTGATCGCGCTTCCGGCGGTTGCAGCGGACTACACCATTATTGCCCCGGCAAATCCCGGCGGCGGCTGGGACCAGACCGCGCGCTCCCTGCAGACCGTGCTGCAGGAAGAAGGCATTTCCAAGAGCGTTCAGGTGCAGAACGTACCGGGCGCCGGCGGCACCATCGGTCTTGCGCAGTTCGCCAGCCAGCAGAAGGGCAACCCGAACGCCCTCATCGTCGGCGGTTACGTGATGGTCGGCGCGATCCTCACCAACAACGCGCCCGTCACGCTTAAGGAAGTAACGCCGATTGCCCGTCTGACCGGCGAATATGAAGCCATCGTCGTTCCGGCATCTTCGCCGCTGAAGACAATCGGCGACCTCGTCGACCAGCTCAAGAAGGATCCGGGCAGCGTTTCCTGGGGCGGCGGCTCCGCCGGCGGCACCGACCATATCGCCGTTGGCCTGATTGCCAAGGCAGCCGGCGTCGATCCGACCAAGATCAACTACATCGCTTATTCCGGCGGTGGCGAAGCGCTTGCCTCGATCCTCGGCTCGCAGGTGACGGCCGGTATTTCGAGCTACGGCGAATTCGAAAGCCAGGTAAAGGCTGGCACGCTGCGCCTGCTCGCGGTTTCCAGCGAAGAGAAGCTGGAAGGCGTCGATGCGCCGACGCTGAAGGAAAGCGGCCTTGATGTCGTCGTCCAGAACTGGCGCATGGTCGCCGCTCCTCCCGGCCTGACGCCGGAGCAGGAAAAGGCCGTTAACGCCGACATCGAAAAGCTGGTGAAGTCCGCCAAGTGGCAGGAAACCCTGAAGACCAAGAGCTGGATGGACACCTATCTCGCCGGTGACGAATTCAAGGCGCAGCTCGCCAAGGATACCGACGCCACCGCCGCCATCCTCAAAGACATCGGACTGGTAAAATGAGCCAGGGTTCCAACCCTTCGCAGCATCAAAAGCGCCGCCCTGACTGGGCGGCGCTGGCGATCGCCATCTTCCTCGTTATCATCGCCTGCGTGATCTTCTGGGACAGCGCCCGTCTCGCCAGCGTCACCGGTTATTCGCCGGTCGGCCCGGCAACCGTGCCTTACGCCATTGGCTTCTGTCTTGTCGGCCTGGCGCTGTGGACGGCCATCGAGGCCTGGCGCGGTGATTTTCCAGAACGCGACAAACAGGAAATCGCCCCTGTTATCTGGGTCGTTGCCGGCCTTGCCGCACAGATGTTGCTGCTCAACGTCGCGGGTTTTTCCATCGCCACCGGCCTGCTTTTCGCCTTTACGGCGCGCGCCTTCGGCAAACGCAAGCTCTGGTATTCGATCCCCATCGGCATCGCCCTGAGCTTCTTCATCTGGTTCATCTTCGCGCGGCTGCTGCAGCTTTCGCTGCCCGCCGGGCCTCTGGAACGGCTGTTGTTCTAACAGCCATTCCGACCAAAATTCGAGATCACAGGAACAATTGGCGCGCGATGACGCAAAAGCCAGTCGTTCCGCCCGCCCATCGGGTCCACTTGGGGGACATCTGTCCATGAGTACCTTTGAATTCCTGCTGCACGGTCTTGAGGTTGCCGCACAACCCATGAACCTGCTCTATGCGCTGATCGGCGTCACGCTCGGCACCGCCGTCGGCGTCCTGCCCGGCATCGGGCCGGCGCTGACCGTGGCGCTGCTTCTGCCCGTTACCTATAGGCTCGATCCCGCCGGTTCGCTCATCATGTTCGCCGGCATCTATTATGGCGGCATGTATGGCGGCTCGACCACTTCGATCCTGCTCAACACGCCGGGCGAAAGCGCCTCGATAGTGACCGCGCTCGAAGGCAACAAGATGGCCCGCAAGGGCAGAGGCGGTCCGGCGCTGGCCACCGCCGCCATCGGCTCCTTCGTCGCCGGCCTCATCGCCACCATCGCGCTCGCCTTCATCGCGCCCTATATCGTCAAGCTGGCGCTGGTCTTCGGCCCGCGTGAATATTTCGCGCTGATGGTGCTCGCCTTCGTCACCGTTTCCTCCGCCTTCGGGGACTCGGCGCTGCGCGGCCTTACCTCGCTGTTCATCGGCTTTGCCCTTGCCATCGTCGGCATCGACCAGCTGACCGGCCAGACCCGCATGAGCTTCGGCATTCCCGACCTGCTCGACGGCGTGGAAGTGACGACGCTTGCGGTGGCCATGTTCGCCATCGGCGAAACGCTGTTCATCGTCGCCCAGGGCAGCACCGGCCCGGATAAGGTCGAAGCCGTGAAAGGCTCCGTCTGGATGAGCGCGCAGGACTGGGCACGCTCCTGGAAAGCCTGGCTGCGCGGCACGCTCATCGGCTTCCCCATCGGCGCCATGCCGGCGGGTGGCGCTGAAATCGGCACCTTCCTGTCCTATGCCACCGAAAAGAAGCTGACCAAATATCCGGAAGAATTCGGCCATGGCGCCATCGAAGGCGTCGCCGGTCCGGAAGCCGCCAACAATGCCTCCGCCGCCGGTACGCTGGTGCCGCTCTTGACGCTCGGCCTGCCCACGACGGCGACCGCCGCCATCATGCTCGCCGGCTTCCAGCAATATGGCCTTCAGCCCGGCCCGCTGCTGTTCGCCACCAATCCGCAGCTGGTCTGGGGCCTGATCGCCAGCCTGTTCATCGCCAACCTGATGCTGCTGGTTCTAAACCTGCCGCTCGTCGGCCTGTGGGTGAAGCTGCTGACCATTCCGAAGCCCTGGCTTTATGCCGGCATCCTGCTGTTTGCGACGCTCGGCACCATCGGCGCCAACCCGTCGGTCTTCGAACTCGGCATGCTGCTCGCCTTCGGTATCCTCGGCTATATCATGCGCATCTTCGGTTATCCGATTGCGCCTGCGGTCGTCGGCCTCATCCTCGGCCCGCTCGCCGAACAGCAGCTGCGCCGCGCTCTTGCCATCGGCCAGGGCGACCCGACGGTGCTGTTCACCTCGCCGATTGCCGTTGGCCTCTTCATCGTGGCAGCCGCCGCCTTCATCATCCCGCTCATCATGCGTATCCGCGGCCGTGGCGAGGTGCTGACGCAGCTTGCCGCCAACGAGGACTGAGAAACCAAGAGCCTCCCAAGGCAACTGGCTCCGTATCTCCGGATGCGGGGCCTTTTTTATTCACGCCAACGGGATGTGTGATGCACGCACGCCCATGATAGAATTGCGCCAACCGCAGGAGAAAGACATGCGCACGATCGCGATCATGATGGTTCTGGCGCTTGCCGGCTGCACCACCGCCCCCGATGTCGAGCCCATTCCCGGCAGCATCACCTATGGCGGACAGCCGCGCACCAAACTCACCAAATCCCCCATCGGTAGCACGCTCAGCAATGAATTCGTCATGGGCGACGGGCGGCTGGCGATCGAAACCTACCGCGTGCAACCGGACCGGTCGCTGAAACTGGAAAGGCGCGAAATCGTCGGCGACTGGCCGCCGGATTGAGACGTGCGGACACAGACCGGGTTAGCGACGCGTGCGAAAACGGTGCTTCCGTCATCCTCGGCCTTGTGCCGAGGATCTGCGACCTGTCGATTTTGTTCAACGTGATTAGATCCTCGGCACAAGGCCGAGGATGACGGCCGGACAGATTGCAGACCATGCTTTTCCACCCGCACATTTCCCGCTCACCGCAATTCAGAACCGTTCTAAAACATAATTTTGATTTCCGCCGACCTTGCCAATAAAGCTGATTGCCAACATCAAGTTAACCCGGCGGGATCACGTCCGCCGGCTCGGAACCATATTGCAAGGGACATATTAAGTGGCCATCAACTTCACCTTCCCCGTTCGGCTGCTGGCGGCAGCGGCCTTCAGCCTCGGCGCAATGACGGCAAGTGCCGAAGAAATGACGATCAGGCACGCACAGGGTGAGACCGTACTGAAGGCGGCGCCGAAGAAGGTTCTGGTTCTCGATATTCCCTCGCTCGACAATCTTGATGCGCTCGGCGTCGAGCCCGCCGGTGTCGTCGGCTCCAACCTGCCGACCTATCTGCAGAAATATGCCGATGGCAAATATCTGAAGGTCGGCACGCTGTTTGAGCCCGATTATGAGGCGATCAATGCGGCCGAGGCCGATCTCGTCATCGTCGGCGGCCGTTCGCGGGCGAAATATCCGGACGTTGCGAAGATCACGCCCGCCATCGACATGTCGGTGGATTCCAAGGAATTCATCGGCAGCGTCAAAGCCAACATCACCAAGCTCGGCGATATCTTCGGCAAGCAGGAAGAAGCCAGGAAGCTCGATGCCGCCATCGATGAAAAAGTCGCCAAGCTGAAGGAAATCGCACCCAATTCCGGCACGGCGATGATCCTCGTCACCAATGCCGGCAAGGTCGGCGTTTATGGCCCAAGCTCGCGCACCGGCTGGCTGCACACCGAAATCGGCTTCAGGCCGGTCGCAGCCGACATCGACGACCGCTTCGACCGCGGCGATGTCGTCTCCTTCGAATATCTGGCCGAGGTCAATCCCGAGTGGCTGTTCGTGATCGACCGCGATGCCGGCATCGGCCGCGCCACCGATCCGGGCAAGGCAGCCGCGCAGGTGCTGGACAACGAGCTGGTGCACCAGACCAATGCCTGGAAGAAAAAGCAGATCGTTTATCTCGATCCGCAGGCGGCCTATATCGTCAGCAGCGGTTATACGGCGCTCACCACCCTGCTCGATCAGGTCTACAAGGCCGTCTCGGAGAAGAAATCGTAAAAGCCTCCAGGCATCCGCTTCTGAAGGCTGCTCCATACTCGACGTCATCCTCGGGCTTGTTCCGGGGACCGAGGATGACGGAGAAAGGTTTGTAGCCTCACCGTAAACCTGCGGGGTCGCCGGGAGCTTTCACCATTTTCGAAAAACCGCCAACGTGAAATCCCTGTCTCTCATCCTTGCCCTTCTTCTGGCCTTGACGCTCGCCATCGTCAGCCTGTTCGTCGGCGTGAGCAACGTTTCGCTCACAACGCTTTTCGCACCGGACACGAGTGCAGACGCGCTGCGCGTGCTGCTCGTCAGCCGCATTCCGCGCACGCTGGCGCTGATACTGGCCGGAAGCTCGATGGCGATTGCCGGGCTCATCATGCAGATGCTGGTGCGTAACCGCTTCGTGGAACCTTCGACGGCGGGCACCACCGAATCCGCCGGCCTCGGCGTGCTCACCGTCACCCTGCTGGCGCCGGATACGCCGATCTTCGGCAAGATGCTGGTGGCCGCCGTTTTTGCGCTCGCCGGAACCGCGCTGTTCCTGCGTATCCTTAGGCAGGTGCCGCTGCGCGACGTGCTGCTGGTGCCGCTGATCGGCATCATGCTGGGCGGCGTCATCTCCGCCGTCACCACCTTCTTCGCTTATCGTTTCGACCTTCTACAATCGCTCGGCGCATGGATGACGGGAGATTTTTCCGGAGTGCTGCGCGGCCGTTATGAATTGCTTTGGGTCGGCTTCCTTTTCGCCATCGCCGCCTATCTCGCCGCAGACCGCTTCACCGTGGCCGGCATGGGCCGCGATTTCACCACCAATCTCGGTCTGAACTATCGCCGGGTGATGGCGCTCGGCCTCACCATCGTCTCGCTGGTAAGCGCCGTCGTCGTCGTCACCGTCGGCATGATCCCGTTTCTCGGGCTGATCGTGCCGAATGTCGTCAGCCTGATGATCGGCGACAATATGCGCCGGTCCGTGCCCTGGGTGGCGACGCTCGGCGCGGTCTTTGTGCTTTCCTGCGACATCATCGGCCGGACCGTGCGTGCGCCTTACGAAATACCTATCGGAACCGTGGTCGGCGTCATCGGCAGCGCGCTGTTCCTCTATCTTCTGCTGCGGAAACGCCACCATGCGTGAGAGACATCCCGACCGGCGCGCGAAAGCCGTTCTGCTCGTGCTTGCGGCATTCGCACTCATCTCAATGGCCGCCTTCATGACGCTGGGCGCCAAGGGCAGCTGGAGCTTCGTGCTGCCGTTTCGCGGCATCAAGCTTCTGTCGCTGCTGCTGGTGGCCTATGCCATCGCGGTCTCCACCGTGCTGTTCCAGACGGTCACCAACAACCGCATCCTCACCCCTTCGGTGATGGGTTTCGATTCGCTTTACGTGTTGATGCAGACCGGGCTGATCTTCGTCTTTGGCTCGGCAACCGTCGTCCTGATCGATCCGCAGCTGAAATTTCTCACGGAGACCGCGCTGCTCGTCGCCTTTTCCGCCCTGCTCTATCGTTGGCTTTTCGTCGGCGCGGAACGCAGCCTGCATCTTCTGGTGCTGGTGGGCATCGTCTTCGGCGTCTTCTTCCGCAGCCTCTCGGGCTTCATGCAGCGCGTGCTCGACCCCAATGAATATACGGTGCTGCAGGATGTGCTGTTCGCCAGCTTCAATTCCATCGATCCGACGCTTCTTGCCGTCTCCGCCGTCATCATCGGCGTGGTGACCATCATCGGGCTCAGGCTCATGCACACGCTCGACGTCCTCTCGCTCGGCCGCGCAACGGCCATCAGCCTCGGGGTCGAATATAAGCGCACGGTCACCATCATCCTCGTGCTGGTCTCGGTGCTCGTCGCCGTCTCTACCGCACTCGTCGGCCCGGTCATGTTCTTCGGCCTGCTGGTGGCAGTCCTTGCCCATTATCTTACCGGCAATGGCAAACACGCCTATGTGTTGCCGGCGGCGATCCTCATCGCCGTGATCTGCCTCGTCGGCGGCCAGGTGGTGCTGGAGCGGGTCTTCGCCTTCGATACGGCGCTCTCGATCATCATCGAATTTCTCGGCGGCATCGTCTTTATCGGTCTTATTCTGAAGCGGGGGGCGCGATGATCATCGCCAGTCAGATCAGCAAATCCTATGGCGACAGCCTCGTCGTTGACGGCGTCTCCGTCTCCATTCCGGCAGGCGGCGTCACTTCCATCATCGGGCCGAACGGTGCGGGAAAATCGACGCTGCTCTCCATCGTCGCAAGGCTGATGTCGATGGATGCCGGAACGGTGACAGTGGACGGTCTGGATGTCACGAAAACCCCTTCCGACACGCTGGCCAAGCGGCTCTCCATATTGCGGCAGGACAACCACATCTCTTCGCGCCTGACAGTGCGCGATCTCGTCGGTTTCGGCCGTTACCCCTATTCCAAGGGTCGCCCCACCATCGAGGACAAGGTCCATATCGACCGGGCGCTGGAATATCTGCATCTCGAAACCCTTGCCGGCCGGTTTCTGGACGAGCTTTCCGGCGGCCAGCGCCAGCGCGCCTTCGTGGCCATGGTGCTGTGCCAGGATACGGATTATGTGCTGCTCGACGAGCCGCTCAACAATCTCGACATGAAACACGCCTCCAGCATGATGAAGATCATGCGCCGCGCCGCTGACGAGCTGAAGAAGACCGTGGTTCTGGTGCTGCACGACATCAACTTCGCCTCCTGGTATTCCGACACCATCATCGCCATGCGCGAAGGCCGCATCTGCCATCAGGGGCCGGCGGAAGAGATCATCCGTCCGGACGTCCTCAAGGACATCTACGACATGCCGATCCGCGTCAATGAGATAGACGGCCGGCGCATCTGCCTGTTTTACGAATGACATGATGATTGTGCAGGATTTTTGCTGTCCCAGTGCTTAGCATGGAACAGGGCCACTGGCCCGGACGTTAAACGACGGACTTTTCCAAAGCGGCATTCCGTCCGCAACTTCAGGAGACATCGATGAAGACGCACAAGACGAAGAACGACCTGCCTTCCAACGCCAAGTCGACCGTGATCGGCATTCTCAACGAATCGCTCGCCTCGGTAATCGACCTTGCACTCATCACCAAGCAGGCGCACTGGAACCTCAAGGGCCCGCAATTCATCGCCGTGCATGAACTTCTCGACACTTTCCGCACCCAGCTCGACAATCATGGCGATACGATTGCCGAGCGTGTTGTCCAGCTTGGCGGCACTGCGCTCGGCAGCCTGCAATCCGTCTCCTCGACGACGAAGCTCAAGGCCTATCCCACCGACATCTACAAGATCCACGACCATCTGGACGAACTGATCGAGCGTTATGGCGAAGTCGCGAACATGATCCGCAAGGCTATCGACGATTCCGACGAGGCGGGCGACCCGACGACGGCGGATATCTTCACCGCCGCCTCGCGCGATCTCGACAAGTCGCTCTGGTTCCTCGAAGCGCATGTGCAGGAAAAGAGCTGAGCCGGAAGCGGCTCCCGCCACAACACACACGAAAGCGCCCGAGATGCTCGGGCGCTTTTTTATTGTCATATGGCGCAATCAGTGCCGACGTAAAACCGCAAGACCGATATCGCGCAACATCTCATGGTCGAGAATGCCGCGCTGGGCGCTACGGATCAAAACTGCCGCGCACTCATTGGCAACATGGCTGCTGCGGTCTTGAAAGCATTCGAAACATACGCCATCGAAAATAGTCTGCAGATCGGAGATCTGCTCCGGCGACAATTGTGCGCCAACCCGTTCAAAAGCTGCGTACGACAAGGCTCATCCTCCCGATGATGATATGCCAAGTATCGTTCCCAATATCGTTTCGATTTTTCTTGTGGACAGGGAATTTGTACACCCGAACGAATCACTTGTCGAATCAGATTTTAACCAAATGTAAATAGGTTATTTTCTGGCATTCCCGCCGACCGCCACCCCCATGGCAGGGGGATAAAAACCAGCTGAAACAATATCTTCAACGGAAATTCCCTGGTCGTCAGCCCGTGATGACCGCCAGATTTCGGATAAATCCGCACACAGGCGGATTTCCACCGAAACCGCAAAAGAAACTGTTGCATTCCAAAAACGATTGAGCGATATAGCACCCGTCGCCGCTTCGGCGGCCCACGGTTCAGCGAACTACCCCGGACCGGTGGATTTGAGCGGGTGTAGCTCAGGGGTAGAGCACAACCTTGCCAAGGTTGGGGTCGAGGGTTCAAATCCCTTCGCCCGCTCCAAATTTCCAGAACAGGCAGATAAATCTTCACTGCACCCGATGTGAGACGCGTCGTTTCCATGGGCTGTGACGCGCATCGCCGTGCGAAATGCGCAAGGATTTTCCACGCATGGGCAAACCGGGAAGGGCGTTCCCTCCCCGGCTCTTATTATCAGGCGGCCTTGTCCCAGACGGGTGCAAGCCCTTCCGGTGAAACGATACGGCCATCCGGTCTCGCAAGCGCGCGGATCGCCGCCATTTCATCGGCGGAAAGCTCGAAATCGAAGATGGCGAGATTTTCATCGACGCGGGCTTCGCTGACCGTCTTCGACAGTGCGATGACACCCTGCTGCTGCACGAGCCAGCGTAGTACCACCTGCGCCACCGACTTGCCACGGCCTGCGGCGATTTCCTTCAGCACCGGATCGTTAAACACCTTGCCATCGGCCATGCCGTAATAACCCGTCACCGACATGCCGGCAGCCTTCGCCGCGGCGATAACCACGTCCTGATCGATATAGGGGTGGTATTCGATCTGGTTGGTCACGATCGGGGCCTTGGACAGCTTCACCGCCTCGACCATCAGCGCCGTGCTGAAATTGGAAACGCCGATATGGCGAACCTTGCCGGCTTCCTTCACCGCGTTCAGCGCGCCGATCTGTTCGGCAAGCGAAACCGCCTCGTTCGGCCAATGCAGCAGCAGCAGGTCGACATAATCGGTCTTCAGCTTTTTCAGGCTCTCATCCACGGAGACGAGGAAGGCATCGTGCCTGTAGTTTTCGACCCAGACCTTGGTGGTCAGAAACACGCCGCCCCGCGCCACACCGGAGGCAGCGATGGCTTCCCCGACTTCGGCCTCATTGCCGTAGATCTGGGCGGTATCGATATGGCGGAAACCGGCTTTCAGCGCATGGGGAACGATGCGCAGCACATCGGCACCGGGAATACGAAACGTGCCGAAACCCAGTGCCGGGATCGAAGCGCCATTTGCGGTGACATCAAACATATATTTTCTCCTTTGAAGTGACCCGGCCGACTTGGGGATCGGCCGGGAATTTTATGAAAAGTTCAGGCGGTTTTCAGGGTCAGCGCGGCGCGGCGGTCGAGCGCGCTGCTCCAGAGGGTCAAGAGCAGGGCCACGGCGACGAGAATGGCGCCGACCCACGGGGTTGCGGCAAGCCCCATCGGTGATTCCACCACCAGACCGCCAAGCCATGCGCCAATGGCGATGCCGAGGTTGAAAGCGGCGATGTTGAGCGCCGAGGCGACATCGACGGCGCCGGGGCGATGTTCCTTGGCAAGCTGCACCACATAAAGCTGCAGGCCGGGAACATTGGCGAAGGACAGGAAGCCGAGCGCGGCAAGCGTGATGAGCGTCAGCACCGGGGAGAAGGCGGTGAAGGAAAAGACGAGCAGCACGATGGCCTGCGCCAGGAAGAGGCCGATCAGCGCCCTGGCCGGGTTATGGTTGGCGATCCTGCCGCCGCCAATATTGCCGGCCGCAATGGCGATGCCATAAAGCACGAGGATCAGGCTGACGCTCTTTTCGGAAAAGCCGGTGACATCCTGCAGGATCGGCGCAAGGAAGGTGAAGGCGACGAAGGTGCCGCCGTAACCGAGCGCGGTCATGGCGAAAACGATGAGCAGGCGACCGGAGCCGAGAACACGGACCTGATCGAAGAGGCTCGCCGGCGGCGCCTTCTTGAGCGTGTTCGGCAGAAGCGTGGCAATGCCGAAGAAGGCGATGACGCCGAGGGCGGCAACGACCCAGAAGGTCGCACGCCAGCCGAAGACCTGCCCGATATAGGTGCCAAGCGGAACGCCGGTGACGATGGCGACCGTCAGCCCCATGAACATCATGGCAATGGCCGAGGCGCGGCGATTTTCCGGCACGAGATCGGCGGCGATGGTGGAGCCGACCGAGAAGAAGACGCCATGGGCGAAGGCGGCGATGACGCGGGCGACAAGCAGCATCTCATAGCTGGGCGACAGGGCCGCAGCGCTGTTGCCGATGATGAACAGGGCCATCAGGCCGAGCAGCAGCGGCTTTCTTTCGATCCTGCCGGTCAGCGCCGTCAGGATCGGCGCACCGAAGGTGACGCCCAGCGCATAAACGCTGACGATGAGGCCGGCAAGCGGCAGGGTAATGTTGAGATCGGTCGCGACCGTCGGCAGAAGACCGACAATCACGAACTCCGTGGTGCCGATCGCATAGGCCGCGATCGTCAGGGCAAATATGGCCAATGGCATGACGAATACCTCTTCGCCCGGAGCGGGATCGCGGGCGTTCTGGACGGCGACGCCGTCCGGTTGGATCAAATTTATGGATGCAATATGGGCGAAGGGGACTTGCATGATAATCGGCAAGGTCGGATAAATACCTTTGAATTGATTTCACAGGTGGTGCGACGATGGACAATCGGGCCGGAGAAATGGAAGTCTTCGTGGCGGCGGCGGAGCTCGGCAGTTTTTCCGCCGCCGGGCGCAGGCTGAAGCTTTCACCCTCGGCGGTGAGCAAGCTCGTCACCCGTATCGAAGACCGCCTTGGCACCCGGCTGCTTGCCCGCTCCACCCGGCTTGTCACGCTCACACCGGAGGGCGAAGTCTATCTTGCGCGGGCAAGGCGCATTCTCGCCGACATAGCCGAGACCGAGCAGATCGTGGCGAGCGGCGGCAAAGTGGTGCCGCGCGGCCTTTTGCGCGTCAACGCCACGCTGGGCTTCGGCGAACGTTATCTCCTGCCGCTTGCGCCGGAATTTTTGTCGCTTTATCCGGAAATCGAGCTGGATATCTCACTGACCGACGGCGTCATCAGCCTGATAGAGGAACGCACCGATATCGCCATCCGCTCGGGCGCGATGGGAGATTCATCCCTGAAGGCGAGAAAGCTGAAGGAAGTCCGTCGCGTCATCGTCGCCTCCCCCGCCTATATCGAACGACACGGCATGCCGGAAACACCGCAGGATCTGGCGCGGCACAATTGCTTCAGCTTCAATTTCAGCCGCAGCCTCAACGAATGGCCGTTTCGCAACCCCGGCTCTGCGGAAGTCTACCGACTGCCCGTAACGGGCAACGTTTCGGTCAACAGCGGCATGGCCATGCGAAGGCTCTGCCTGACGGGCCTGGGACTGGGAAGGGTCGGCGAATTTCATATCGAGCCGGATATCGAGGCGGGCCTGCTCGTGCCGGTTCTGGAAGACTACAATGCCGAGGAGATGGAAGTGATCCACGCGGTTTATGCCGGTCACGAACACCTGGCCGCCCGCGTTCGCGCCTTCATCGATTTTGTCGCAGCAAGGGTCGGGCGGTGACTGGCCGCCTCACACCAGGCCGTGCACCAGCTTGGCCAGCCAGTCGACAAAAACGCGGACCTTGTTGGTTACATGCCGGGTCTGGGGATAGACCACATAGATCGGCATGGCCTCGCGCCGCCATTCGGAAAGCACCGGCACCAGTTCTCCCCGCGAAAGCGCATCCTTCACCATGAAAACGGGAAGCTGCACGATGCCCATGCCGGCCAGCGCCGCATTGAGATAGGTACGGCTGTCATTGACCGAGACGACATAATTCGGGGTCAGCTCGACGCTGCGCACGCCGTTGTCAAAGGAGGCCGGCATGATCTGGCCGGTGGTGGCGTTGAGGTAGCCCACCGAATAATGCTCCTTCTCCAGATCCTCCGGTTCTTGCGGCATGCCGAAATTTTCGATGTAGGATGGCGAGGCGAATGTCTCGAACCGGAGTTCGCCCACTTTACGGGCAATCAGCGACTGATCGCGCAGCACGCCGACCCGCAGCGCACAGTCGACATTCTCCGCGATATAATCGACCAGACGGTCGCCGACACCGAGATCGAGACGGATTTGCGGATAACGCTGGTAAAATTCGCAAAGATGTGGGATAACCACCAGGTCCGCGAAGACACCGGCCATTTCCACCCGCAACCGACCGGAGGGCTGCACCTGTGCGCTGGACATGCTGCCGTCAAGTTCTTCGATTTCCGATAAAATCTGTGAGGCCCGCTCATAATAGAGAGCGCCGTCCGTTGTCAGCATAACCCGGCGCGTGGTGCGGTTGAGAAGTGTGGTGTGCAAATGCGCCTCCAGCGCCTGCACCATATTGGTGACAGTGGTTTTCGGCATGTTCAGCGCGGTGGCGGCGCGGCTGAAATTGCCGGTTTCCACGACCCGCGTAAAAACCCGCATGGCGGAGAGCTGATCCATTCACTGCCTCGGAGATATGATTATCCGTGATTTCGGAATAGTGTTTTCAAATTTGCATGCTTGATCGTTTCGATCCGAACAATAATATGGATTTCAGATTTTGCAATATGATCCGTCTCGAGCATGTCGCGCAAAAGTGCGCGGCGGTTTTGCGGTGACGACATGCGGCAAGGTAAAGACTTAAAGCGCAGGTGCTATCCAGAAGATCGCGACGCGCTTTAAGTGGCGGCGCAAAGGATCTGGGTTCATGAACGCGCATTGGGAAAATATGGGTAGCGAGACGTCCGCGTCGAAGCTCTCCGTGCGCCGTTATGAAGGTTCCTGCCTCTGCAGCCATCCGCCTGTCGTGCTTTATCTGCGCGGCGGATCGTTTCTGGAACCCGGCCTTGAGCCGGGCGGCAATTGCCCCGAGCTTCCGGTGGCCCGCGCGCTTGCGGAAAGCGGCGCAGTGGTCGTGGAAGCCGACTATAGCAAGCCGTCCGGTAACGAGTTTCCGATGGTCATCGATTGCGCCTATGAGGCGCTCGATCATCTGAGCCGGGACCGCAAGCATTATGGCGGCGCGAAATCGCTGCTGTTCGTGGCCGGCGAAGAGGCTGGCGGCAATGTGGCGGCGGGGCTTGCCTTGAAGGCCCGTGACCGCATGCCGGGCAAACTCGCAGGCCAGATTCTTCTGTCGCCCATGATCGACCCGATGATGACGACGGAATCCTTCCGCGATGCGGACAGGATCGGCATGCGCCAGCGCTGGGCCGATGGCTGGAGCCATTACCTTGCCAAGGCGTGCGGGTTTTTTCACCCCTATGCCGCGCCCTGCCAGTGCACGCGGCTGAACCGGGTGGCGCCGGCGCTGATCTTTACCGCCGAGGACGACCCTCTGCGCGACGAAACGGTCGGTTATGCCGACAGGCTCATCGCCTCGGGTGTCAGCGTTAGGCAGCATGTTTTCCCCGCCGGCGTCGGCTGGACGGGGCTTTATCAAGGAGAGGGCGGCGGATGGGTTTCCTCCGTCTGTTCGGAGTTCAAGACTTTCGTTGACCAGTTAAAACACTGAAAATTCGCATTTATTTATGAACGACCTGCTCCCGATCGGGGGGCCAAGGAGATACCCATGACGCTGAACACAAAGCGCCGGGCCCTGACGGGTGCCGGCATCGGACTTGCCATGTCCGTTGCAGCAGCAGCACTGTTTTTCGACCTCCCCACCAGCCGCGATGCAACGGCAGCCTCCACGCCTGTCGAAACACCGGCAATCCCGGTTACCGTCGCCAAGGTGGAAAGCCGCGACGTCATGCGCTGGGAAGAGTTTTCCGGCCGTCTCGAAGCCGTTGACCGGGTGCAGATCCGCTCCCGCGTCGCCGGCCAGATCAAGGCCGTACATTTCCGCGAAGGCGCGCTGGTGAAGGAAGGCGATCCTCTCTTCACCATCGACCCGGCCCCTTATCAGGCCGCCGTTGCGGGTGCTGAAGGCCAGGTCGCTTCGGCCGAAGCCAAGGTCAGCCTTGCCAAAACGGAACTCGACCGTGGCCGCAGGCTTTCCGACAATCGCACCATCTCCCAGAGCGATCTCGACCAGCGTCAAAGCTCGTTTGCGGATGCCGAAGCCCAGCTTCGCGCCGCCCGCGCAGCCCTGACCACGGCTCAGCTCGATCTCGGTTATACCGAAATCCTCGCCCCGGTTTCCGGCCGCGTCGGCCGCATCGAAATCACCGCCGGCAACCTCGTCGCCGCCGGCTCGACCTCGCCGGCGCTCACGACACTGGTATCGGTCAACCCGATCTATGCCAGCTTCAACGCCAGCGAAGGCGTAGTGGCCAAGGCGCTTGCCGAACTGCCGCAGACGGATGGCGCCCTGCCCGCCCTCGAACAGATCCCGGTGGAAATCGGCACCCTTTCGGATGAAGGCACGCCGATCAAGGGCACGCTGCACCTGATCGACAACCAGGTGGATTCGGCAAGCGGCACCATCGGTGTCCGCGCCGTCTTCGAAAATCCGGACGGCAGGCTCATTCCGGGCCAGTTCGTGCGGGTGCGCATGGGTGAACCGAAGCCGGAAAACCGCATCGTCATCAGCGACCGGGCCATCGGCACGGATCAGGACAAGCGCTTCGTCTTCGTGGTCGATGCCGAAAACAAGGTGAGCTACCGCCAGATCAAGCCGGGCGCACCGGCCGATGGCCAGCGCATCATCGAAAGCGGCCTTGCCGCCGGTGATACGATCGTCGTCAACGGCCTGCAGCGCATTCGCCCCGGTGCGACCATTGCACCGCAGGCGGAAGACAAGGTTGCTGCCTCGCAGTAACCCACCTCTTTGATCAGTAAGCGTCCCGCACTTTCGCGAGACGCGCATTCAGACAGAACCGGCCTTCACCGGCGGCAGGATTGCCGCCGGAGCGGCCTTCGCATTCCAAAATATACCCGGAGAGGGACTGGATATGAATATTTCCAGATTTTTTGTCGACCGGCCGGTATTCGCCGGCGTCTTGTCGATCCTGATTGTGGTGGCAGGCCTTCTTGGCATGCGCGCCCTGCCGATTTCGGAATATCCCGAAGTCGTTCCGCCATCCGTCGTCGTGCGCGCCACCTATCCCGGTGCGAACCCGACCGTTATCGCTGAAACCGTTGCAACGCCGCTCGAAGAACAGATCAACGGCGTCGAGGACATGCTTTATATGGGCAGCCAGGCAACGTCCGACGGCGTGCTGACGCTGACCGTGACCTTCAAGCTCGGCACAGATCCCGACAAGGCGCAGCAGCTTGTGCAGAACCGCGTGTCGCAGGCCGAACCGCGCCTACCGGCGGAAGTCCGCGCACTCGGCATCACCACCGTCAAGAGCTCACCCGACTTCATCATGGTCGTCAATCTCGTCTCGAAGACCGACGCCTATGACATCACCTATCTGCGTAACTACGCTACGCTGAACGTCAAGGACCGGCTTGCCCGCATCGAAGGTGTCGGCCAGGTTCAGGTCTTCGGCGCAGGTGACTATTCCATGCGCGTCTGGCTCGACCCGCAGAAAGTCGCCGAGCACGATCTGGCAGCCAGCGACGTTTCCGACGCCATCCGCCAGCAGAACGTTCAGGCCGCTGCCGGCGTCATCGGCGCTTCCCCAAGCCCGAACGGCGTCGACCTGCAGCTCAACGTCAATGCGCAGGGCCGTCTGACGACGCCGGAGGAATTCGGCAACATCATCGTCAAGAGCGGCGCCAACGGTGAAATCACCCGCCTGCGCGATGTCGCCCGCATCGAACTCGGTGCGGCCGATTACACGCTGCGTTCGCTGCTGGACGGCGAACCCGCCGTGGCTGTCGCGGTGCTTCAGGCCCCCGGCTCCAACGCCATCGAAATCGCCGACAATGTCCGCGCCACGATGGACAATCTGCAGCTGGCAATGCCTGACGGTGTGAAATACGAGATCGTCTACGACACGACGAAATTCGTGCGCTCCTCCATCGAGAAGGTTGTCGATACACTCCTCGAGGCCGTTGGCCTCGTGGTGCTCGTCGTCATCCTCTTCCTGCAGACATGGCGCGCCTCGATCATTCCGCTGATCGCCGTTCCGGTCTCGATCATCGGCACCTTCGCCGTCATGTATGCCTTCGGTTTCTCCATCAACGCGCTGACGTTGTTCGGGCTCGTGCTCGCCATCGGCATCGTGGTGGATGACGCGATCGTGGTCGTCGAAAACGTCGAACGAAACATCGAAAACGGGCTCTCGCCGCGTGACGCCACCTATAAGGCGATGCGGGAAGTGTCCGGGCCGATCATCGCGATCGCGCTGGTTCTGGTCGCGGTCTTCGTGCCGCTTGCCTTCATCTCTGGCCTGTCCGGCCAGTTCTACCGGCAGTTCGCACTGACCATCGCCATATCCACCGTCATTTCGGCCATCAACTCGCTGACGCTGTCGCCCGCTCTTGCAGCCCTGCTGCTGAAGGAACACGGCGCACCGAAAGACTGGCTGACCCGCTTCATGGATAAAATCCTCGGCTGGTTCTTCCGCGGCTTCAACCGCGCCTTCGGTGCCGCCTCCAACGGCTATGGCAAGACCGTGGGCGGGCTGGTGACGCGTAAGAGCCTTGTCATGATGGTCTATATGGCGCTGGTGGCCGCCACTTACGGCATGTTCACCACCGTCCCGAGCGGCTTCGTGCCGGCGCAGGACAAGCAGTACCTGATCGGCTTCGCCCAGCTTCCGGACGGCGCAACGCTCGACCGCACGGAAAGCGTCATCAAGCGGATGAGCGACATCGCGCTCGAAACACCCGGCGTCAGCCACGCCATCGCCTTCCCGGGCCTGTCGATCAACGGCTTCACCATCGGCTCCAATTCCGGCATCGTCTTTGCGGTTCTCGATGACTTCGAAAAACGCAAGACACCGGAACTGTCCGGCGGCGCCATCGCCATGCAGCTGAACCAGAAATATGCGGGCATTCAGGATGCCTTCATCGCCATGTTCCCGCCGCCGCCGGTAAACGGTCTCGGCCAGACGGGCGGCTTCAAGCTGCAGATCGAAGACCGCGCCGGCTACGGCTACCAGACGCTCGATGAAGCGACGAAGGCAGTGATCGGCAAGGCCTATCAGACGCCGGAACTCGCAGGCATCTTCTCCAGCTACCAGATCAACGTGCCGCAGCTCTTCGCCGATCTCGACCGCGCCAAGGCGGAACAGCTGGGCGTTTCCGTCAGCGACGTCTTCCAGACGCTCCAGATTTATCTCGGCTCGCTCTATGTCAACGACTTCAATGCTTTCGGACGGACATACAGCGTGCGGGTTCAGGCGGATTCCCAGTTCCGCGCCCATGCCGAAGATATCGGTCGCCTGAAGGTTCGCTCCGCATCGGGTCAGATGATCCCGCTGTCGACGCTCTTGAAGGTAAATGCGACGACGGGGCCGGAGCGCACCAACCGTTATAACGGCTTCCTTGCGGCCGATATCAACGGCGGTCCGGCGCCGGGCTTCTCCTCGGGACAGGCGCAGGCGGCGATTGAAAAAATCCTTGCCGAAACCCTGCCCGCCGGTGTCGACTACGAATGGACGGACCTGACCTACCAGCAGATTCTGGCCGGCAATTCCAGCATCGTGGTCTTCCCCTTGGCGCTGCTGCTCGTCTATCTCGTGCTCGCCGCGCAATATGAAAGCCTCACCTTGCCGATTGCGATCATTCTGATCGTCCCGCTCGGTGTGCTTGCGGCCCTCACGGGTGTCTGGCTGACGGGAGGGGATAACAACATCTTTACGCAGATCGGCCTTGTCGTCCTTGTCGGTCTCTCGGCGAAGAACGCGATCCTGATCGTGGAATTCGCCCGGGAGCTGGAATTCGAAGGACGAACGCCGCTTCAGGCGGCCATCGAGGCAAGCCGGCTTCGCCTGCGCCCGATCCTGATGACATCGCTTGCCTTCATCATGGGCGTGGTGCCGCTGGTCGTCTCCACCGGTGCAGGTGCGGAAATGCGTGCGGCCATGGGTGTCGCGGTGTTCTCCGGCATGATCGGCGTAACGTTCTTTGGCATCTTCATGACACCGGTCTTCTACGTGCTGGTGCGTAGGCTGGCGGGCAATCGTCCGCTCATCCAGCACAAGCAGGACGAACCGGCCAATTCGGACTACAAGCTCGAAAAAGCCGGCTGAGACCGCACTCCCATCCACCGCCACCTTCGAAGCAAGCCCGCCGCGCATCCCCCGATGCGCGGCGTTTTTTATGGCTGGAAACGTCTATGCGACTCCACTGAAATAGAATCAGTTTCAAATGCTTAAGCGGGAAAATCACCTATATTGTCCCGCATTGAACCTGTCAAAAATCAATATATCCGCACCAACTCGACGAAGCTGCAAGAAACGATGCTATTTTATGCTTTGTATTTTGTGGTAAATTCTCAAGAACAGGGTGATTCGGACTAAATGATTTAGTTCAGGGGCTGCATGATGGAGCAGGAATACGAAAACTGGGCAACGACCGTTGCCTATTCGATAGTGATGCATGAAGGTCTGGATCTGGCGCTTTCCGCGCAGAACCTGGACAGAAGCAAGACCAGAAACAACCGTGAGCGGCTGATGGAAGCCATTCGCACATCATTGCTGGAAGCCCGTTCGCGCAGCCATCTGACGGCAGCGTAACGACTTCCCCCTTGCCTGGGTCCGGTCTCTTGCTTGCGGCATATCTTCCGCAGCGGTATCAGGCCGGAAGCAGGTCGGTCCGCACCGCGGCCTTCAGCGGCAGATGATCCGAGGCGATGCGCGCCAGTGCGCTGTCATGCGCCTCCACCTGCTCTATCAGTCCTTCACGATTGGCGATGATCCTGTCGAGCGCCAGCACCGGCAGGTTGGACGGAAAGCTCGGCACCGCCGGCGGCAAGGCGCCAAACGCATCCCTGAACGTATTGAGCGACGACCCGTTGCCGAGACGCCATTCGTTCAGGTCTCCCATGAGGATGGTCGCGCATTCGTTGCGTGCTTCCAGAAGGCCGATCAACGCTTTCGCCTGCTGGGCGCGGGAATGTCTGAGAAGCCCGAAATGGGCGGCGATGACCCGCAGCGTGCCGCCACTTTTCAGATCCAGCTCCACGACGAGCGCGCCGCGCGGCTCCAGCCCCGGCAATTTCAGCGTATGCACATCCCTCACCGCCCCTTCCTTGAACAGCACGACATTGCCGTGCCAGCCATGCGCCTTCACGCCGGCCTGCACGGGCACGGGGATGAGGCCGCTTTCCCGCTCCAGCCGCGCGAGATCGAGCAGGCCGGTACGCTCTCCGAAACGGCTATCCGCTTCCTGAAGGGCGATGATGTCAGCGCCGATTTCCTGAATGACGCGGCTGGTGCGATCGGGATCGAACTTGCGGTCACGGCCGACGCATTTATGCACATTGTAGGAGGCGATGACGGGGAAGGAATGATCTTTCGTCGCTGGCGCGGCATTCTGGCGCTGGCGACGGTCGCGCAACGACTGCATGACGAAGGCGGACAGGCTGGTGTTTTTCGTCAAAGCCGTTTTTTCATCATCCAGCAAACCGTTCTTTTTCACGCGTCGATGCCTCCGGTCTCGCGCAGCGCCCTGTCGGACGCACCGCACTCTAAAGATAAGGCGAAGCGAGCCACAGGACACGCTCCACAAAACGGACAACGAATGGCCGCGCATTCAGTTCGCTGAGCCGCACGGGCAAGGCGGTTGCCCGTGCATCCAGGATGCGCTCGCCGATTGTCGCGGCGAATTCCTCACCCATAACTTCGAGATCGATCTCAAAGTTCAATCGCAGCGAACGCGGATCGAGATTGGAAGAGCCAATGTAGCTCCAGCGCCCGTCGATCACCAGAAGCTTGGAATGATTGAAAGCCCCCGTCGCCCGCCAGATGCGGCAATAATTCTTCAGCATCTGGTCGAACTGCGCCGTCATCGCCCTGTCCACAAGCACCAGATTGTTGCTTTTCGGCACGATGATATCCACCACGACTCCCCGCCTTGCTGCGGTTATGAGCGCCGAAATAAGCTCCCGATCGGGGAGAAAATAGGGCGACATGATGAGAATGGAGGAGCGCGCGACGGAAAACGCGCCCATCAGCATCTTGTGACTGGTCTCGATGCTTTTGTCTGGCCCGGAGGAACAGACGCGGGCAACGATCTGCGAACCCGGCACGCCATCGGGAATGGCGATATCCCAGACCGGCGCATCCAGAAGCTCCCTTGTCGTGAAGCGCCAATCCTCCGCCGCGATGGAGAAAAAATCCGATACGACCGGCCCGGTGATCTTGAAATGCGTGTCGTGCGACTGGCTTTCGCCACCGAATTCCTGGGTGAAACCCTCGCGGATATTCATGCCGCCGCTGAACGCAATGCGCCCGTCCACCACGAGGATCTTGCGGTGGGTGCGCAGATTGGCATAGGGCAGCCGCAGCCCCATGATGACATTGCCGTTAAAGACATCGCAGACGATGCCCTTTTCCCTGAGCGTCGGCAGGATGCTCGGCACCGAGTAACGCGCACCCACGGCATCCACCAGCACCCGCACCTCCACGCCGCGAAACTTCGCCCTTTCGAGCGCCGCGACAAAGCGGGCGCCGATCCGGTCATTGTCGAAAATATATGTTTCGAGAATGATCGACCGCTTCGCCTCGTCGATGGCCTCCAGCATGGCGGCATAGGCGGCATCCCCCGTCACCAGCGGCTCGATGCCGTTGCCGGTCGTCAGCGCATGGCGCGTCACCCGGTCGCCCAGCGTCTTCATCGCCTCGAAACGGCGTCCGAAGCGTGCGGCTATCGTCTCGCCGCTGGCATCCAGACGCGCCACGCGATCCATGATCTCGTCCTGCATGAAGGACCGCTGCTGGGTGATGCTGGACCGGCGAATGCGGTTGATGCCGGCAATGGCATAGATGACCGCGCCGACGATGGGCGACAGCACGATGACGCCGACCCAACCTAGCGCGGAGCGGACCTCCTCCTTCGTCATCGTGGCATGCACGGCCGCCACGGTTCCCATCAAAATCGAGAGAACGGCAAGAATATGCGGCCAATAGGCAATGACGAGATCGAGCATGGTACAACTATAGAGTACTTCGGCAATCTCGCAATGACAGGCAGGTAGCGCTGGCAGAGACAAAGAACCTGACCGCGCCATGCTTTTGCGGGACAGACCCTTGCGGGATTAACGGTGGAAACCGGCCTTGCGATATGTCATGAGAGCGCATCTTGATCTTTGGGCAGTGGCAAGGCGGGGTGCACTTGCGGGCTTTCTGCCTCGTTTGAAAGCAAGAAGGCCGTGATGCAGGAAAATACACAGGGCGCCGTCATCGTCATTTCCAGCCATGTCATGCGTGGTTCCGTTGGCAATCGCGCCGCAGTCTTTGCGCTGGAGACACTCGGTTATCCCGTCTGGGCGGTGCCCACCATCGTCATGCCCTGGCATCCCGGCCACGGCCCTTCCACCCGGATGCGCTTTCAGGACGACGATTTCGACAAGGCCATGACCGACCTCGAAAACGCCAAATGGATCGGCGAGGTCAAGGCTGTCCTGACCGGTTATTTCGGTAGCGCCGCGCAGGTGCGCTCCGTCGCACGGCTGATCCGCAATCTGAAGGAAAAGAACCCGTCGCTGATTTACGCCTGCGATCCCGTCATGGGCGATCTGGGCGGGCTTTACATTCCGCTCGAGACCGCAGAAGCCATCCGCGATCACCTCATTCCGCTTGCCACCGTCGCCACGCCGAACCGTTATGAACTGGCCTGGATGAGCGGCGCGGAGCTCGAGACCAACAATGCCATCATGGATGCAGCGCTCGCGCTGGGCCCACCGAAAATGCTGGTCACCTCGGCCGTGCCGATGATGACGGGCGGCACCGGCAATCTTTATCTCAGCGGCCGCCACGCGCTGCTTGCCGAACATCGCGCCATTGAGAATGCGCCGAACGGTCTCGGCGATCTGATGTCGGCGCTGTTCCTCGCCCGTCTGCTGGAAGGCATGGATGACGAAAAGGCGCTGCAGCTCGCAACCGCCAGCGTGTTCGAAATTCTGGCGCGCACCAAAAAACGCGACATGAACGAACTGACGCTGGAGACGGACTCTTCAAGTCTCTCCACACCCATGGCCATGGTGCAGATGCGCCATCTCTTGCATCCTTCGCGCAGCAAGCGCAAATAGCGGCTAGAGCATTTCCAGGAAAAGTGGCCCTCGGTTTTCCGTCCGGAAATGCGGCAAACAAGGAGTTGGAGCGGTTTCGCGGTTCGAAGAAAGGCGAAAATGCTCCAAAGGATTGGTCTTCAACGCACCGAGTTCTTTTCTTGATCTCGGTCCAACCACAACGGTACTGCGATAGATGAAAGATTTTCCGGAAACCCTTCTCAACGGCTACAAGAACTTCATGAGCGGCCGCTATGTCGACGAGCGCGAAAGATACCGCGTTCTGGCCGATACCGGACAGAAGCCGCAGACCCTGTTCATTGCCTGTTGTGACTCCCGCTCCGCGCCGGAAACCATTTTCGACTGCGGACCGGGAGAGCTTTTCGTCGTCCGCAACGTCGCCAACATGGTACCGCCCTTCGAGCCGGACGGGCAGTACCACGCCACCTCGGCGGCCATCGAATATGCCGTTCAGGTTCTGAAGGTGAAGGATATCGTCGTCATGGGCCATGGCCGCTGCGGCGGCATTCAGGCAGCGCTCGATCCCAATCTCGAGCCGCTGTCGCCGGGCGATTTCATCGGCAAATGGATGAACATGGTCAAATCAGCGGCCGAGCAAATCCAGAGCAACGACGTGATGACCGCCTCCGAGCGGCAGACGGCACTGGAACGCGTCTCCATCCGCAACTCCATCGCCAATCTGCGCGGCTTCCCCTTCGTCAAGGCACAGGAAACCGCCGGCAAGGTGAAGCTGCACGGCGCATGGTTCGATATTTCGACCGGCGAATTGTGGGTGATGGACAGCAAAACGGGCGATTTTCGTCGCCCGGATCTGTGAATGAAGCGGGCTTGCACTATTGGGCACCTTTTAGGCCCCGCTCCAGTAACTCCCGTCATCCTCGGGCTTGTCCCGAGGATCTAACCACCTCGCACAAAATCGGAACGTTGCAGATCCTCGGGACAAGCCCGAGGATGACGTCGAAAATGCGGATAAAGCCTTGTTATCACAAGGCCTTTCAAACCTAAGACCTTATTGGCCGTCAATCGCCTTGCCGATGAAGGCGATGGCCTGCTGGTAGACGCTTGCGGCGTTCCAGCCCTGGATGGCGGCGTAATTCGCCTGTCCCTGCTGATAACCGGCGCCACGCTGCCAGCCATGGCCGACAAGGAAGTTCGCGGTGGAAGCCAGCGCATCGGCGCGCGAACCGACCAGATCGATACGGCCGTCGCGGTCGAAATCCACGCCGTAACGCACGACATTCAGCGGCAGGAACTGCGTCTGGCCGATTTCGCCATGGGCCGCACCCTTGGCATTGACGTTCAGCGAACCGCTGCCGACGAGCTTGAGGGCCGCATAAAGCTGCTCGGTGAAATAATCCGAACGACGGCAATCGAAGGAGAGCGTCGCCACGGCGGAAAGCGTGTGCTGGTTGCCCATGAAGCCGCCAAAGCCGGTTTCCATGCCCCAGATGGCGAGCAGCGGACCGGCCGGCACGCCATAGGCGCGCTCGATGGAAGCAAAGAGAGAAGCGTTGTTCTTCTTCATGGTCTTGCCGCGCGAAATGATCGTCTGACCGCCGCGCTTCTGCATGAACTGTTCGAAGGAGAGCTTGAAGCTGTGCTGGCCGCGATCTGCGCGGATCGTCGCCTGGTTGTAGGAGACGCCGGAGAAAGCCCGGTCGAGTACCGAGGCGCTGACGCCGCGGCCCGCCGCTTCCTGCTTGAAGGCGCCGACCCAGGCATCGAAGCCCGCCGAAGTGTTGCCGCATTGCGCAGCCATAACCGGCGTCGCTGCCAGAACCGAAACCATGGCCACACCAGCCAGAATTACCTTCATTGCCCGCATCAAAATCTGCCTTCGATATCCTTTGGGGAATTTTTCCCGAGAACCAAACCGTCAATACTGTATGATTCAGGTGCCAAAACTGTCTTTTGGCGGCCTAAATTGCCTTTCGGCAGCAAGGCCTGCAAATAAACTGGCCGTGATCGTCGCCAATTATGAAACCCGCCTGCCCCACACAGAACAGACGGGTTATACTTAACGAACCTTAAAAAATGGTATCAGGCTGCCGCCTTGCGGGGCTTGATGAAACCACGATTGATCAAGAGTTCGGCGATCTGTACGGCGTTGAGAGCCGCACCCTTGCGCAGATTGTCGGAAACAACCCACAGGTTGAGGCCGTTTTCGACCGTCGCATCTTCGCGGATGCGCGAGATATAGGTCGCGTCCTCACCGGCGGATTCAACCGGGGTGATGTAGCCGCCGTTTTCACGCTTGTCGATGACGAGGCAACCCGGCGCTTCGCGCAGGATATCGCGCGCCTGATCGGCGGTGATCTCGTTTTCGAACTCGATATTGACCGATTCCGAATGGCCGATGAAGACGGGAACGCGCACGGCCGTGCAGGTTACCTTGATCTTCGGGTCGAGCATCTTCTTGGTTTCGGCCAGAACCTTCCACTCTTCCTTGGTGTAGCCGTCTTCCATGAAGACGTCGATATGCGGAATGACGTTGAAGGCGATGCGCTTGGTGAACTTCTTGGCTTCGACCGGATCGGCCACGAAGACGGCGCGGGTCTGCTGGAACAGCTCGTCCATGCCGTCCTTGCCGGCGCCGGAAACCGACTGGTAGGTGGAGACGACGACGCGCTTGATCTTGGCGAAGTCATGCAGCGGCTTCAGCGCGACGACGAGCTGTGCCGTGGAGCAATTCGGGTTGGCGATGATGTTCTTCTTGGTGAAGCCCGCAACCGCATCGGCATTGACTTCCGGAACGATCAGCGGAACGTCCTGATCGTAGCGCCATGCGGAAGAGTTGTCGATGACGACGCAGCCCTGCTGGCCGATCTTCGGCGACCACTTCTTGGAAACATCGCCGCCAGCCGACATCAGGCAAATATCCGTGTCGGAAAAATCGTAGTTCTCGAGGTTCGAGACCTTCAGCGTGCGGTCGCCATAGGAGACTTCCGTGCCCTGCGAGCGGGCGGAAGCGAGCGGCACGACTTCATCGGCGGGGAAACCGCGTTCGGCCAGGATATTGAGCATTTCGCGACCGACGTTGCCGGTGGCGCCTGCAATTGCAACTTTGAAACCCATGATCAAGCTCTCTTTCTGTCTCTCCTCTTTTTGGTGAGGTGGGAACCCGCATCAGATCGCGGCTTCCTCGATCCCCAGCCAAACCGGGGAGAGAGCGGTGGCCAGAGACGTTAGACGGTTTTAATCGTCGTTTTGGCCGTAATTCGGGTAGAATGAGAAAGGCGCGGATCATCGCCGGCGGATTGTGCCGGTCCTTCCATGACGAACATGTCTGCAACATGCATGCGCAAGGTGATGCTCCTTCTTCGCGAGAAGCTATTAGAAGGTTTCTTGTTTGTGTCAAGAAAAAAGGCGCGTTTGGAGACGCCTTGCGCAAGACGTCAAATCGGCTTCGCGACATTTTCGGGACGCCTTGCATTAGACTAAAGTCATAATCCGAAAGCATCGCTCTTATTGCAGTTAATTTTCTGTCACTCTGACACTCCGCGCATTGCACCCTTATGGGGAGTCCGGAGGAGAGAGATGGGCTCCGCAATGCGCCAATTGGGACATCTGTGGAGGACAGACAATGGCAGATATTGCAGCCGTGAGCGGCGCCGCCCGTCCAATGACGGGTGAAGAGAAGAAGGTGATTTTCGCCTCTTCTCTCGGAACAGTCTTCGAATGGTACGATTTTTATCTGTACGGCTCGCTCGCGATCTATATCGGCGCGAACTTCTTCAGCCAATATCCGGAAACGACACGCAACATCTTTGCGCTGCTGGCCTTCGCCGCCGGCTTCCTCGTGCGCCCCTTCGGCGCGCTGGTATTCGGCCGTCTGGGCGACATTGTCGGCCGCAAATATACCTTCCTCATCACCATCCTCATCATGGGCGTTTCGACCTTCCTCGTCGGCGTCCTGCCCGGCGCATCGCAGATCGGCATTGCCGCTCCGATCATCCTGATCGCGCTGCGCATGCTGCAGGGTCTGGCGCTCGGCGGTGAATATGGCGGTGCGGCAACGTATGTCGCCGAACATGCACCGAACGGCCGCAGGGGTTATTACACCTCGTGGATCCAGACGACGGCGACGCTCGGCCTGTTCCTGTCGCTGGTGGTCATTCTCGGCGTGCAGTTCGCACTCGGCAAGGAAGCCTTCGCCGCCTGGGGCTGGCGCATCCCCTTCCTCGTTTCCGTTCTGCTGCTCGGCGTATCGGTCTGGATTCGTCTGAAAATGAATGAATCCCCCGCCTTCAAGAAGATGAAGGAAGAAGGAAAAACCTCCAAGGCGCCGCTCAGTGAAGCCTTCGGCCAGTGGAAAAACGCCAAGATCGCGCTCATCGCGCTTGTCGGCGCCGTCATCGGCCAGGCCGTTGTCTGGTATACGGGCCAGTTCTACGCGCTGTTCTTCCTGCAGAGCATCCTGAAGGTCGACGGCCAGTCCGCCAACATCATGGTAGCGGCAGCACTCATCCTCGGCACCAGCTTCTTCGTCATCTTCGGCTGGCTTTCCGACAAGATCGGCCGCAAGCCGATCATCATGGCCGGTCTCATCCTTGCCATGCTGACCTACTTCCCGCTGTTCAAGGCACTGACATGGGCCGGCAACCCGGCGCTTGCGCAAGCCCAGTCCACCGTTCGCGCCACCGTGACCGCAGCCCCCGGCGACTGCAAGTTCCAGTTCAACCCGACGGGCACGGCGAAATTCACCACATCCTGCGATATCGCCACCTCGTTCCTGACGCGCAACTCCGTTCCCTATGACGTGGTTGCAGGAGCAGCCGGCCAGCCGGCCAGCATCAAGATCGGCGATGCGACCATCGCCAGCTACGATGCGGCGGCCGCCGGCGCGGATGCGGCAGCCAAGGACAAGGCCTTCCAGAAACAGGTCAACATGGCGCTTCACGATGGCGGCTACCCGCTGGTGCGCGGCGCGGCACAGGTGCCGGACGCGAAACTGGATGCCTTCATTGCCGCAAACCCTGAGCTTAACCTCAATGCGGAGGCCGTTCGCGCTGCCGACAAGAAAATGGTCGCGACCGACAAGCTGGTGGCGGACAAGCTGCTGACACCGGCAGAAGCCGCTGGTGCCGCGGAAATGGCCGTCTACACCGTAGCCGGTGGCGGCACCTTCTCCATGGTGGCCGATCCGGCCGCCGTGAACTGGGTCGTCATCATCGCGGTTCTGACCGTCCTCGTCATCTACGTGACGATGGTCTACGGCCCGATCGCGGCCCTGCTGGTCGAACTGTTCCCGACCCGCATCCGCTACTCCGGCATGTCGCTGCCATACCACATCGGCAACGGCTGGTTCGGCGGCCTTCTGCCCGCCACCGCCTTTGCGATGAGCGCGGCGAAGGGCGACATCTATTACGGCCTCTGGTACCCGATCATCTTCGCAGGCATCACACTGGTCGTCGGCCTGCTGTTCCTCCCGGAAACCAAGGATCGCGATATCCACGCCATGGATTGAGCCATACCCTGTTTGACATTTTCGGAACCCGGCGCTGAAGCGCCGGGTTCTTTTATTGCGCGGTACGTCCGCATATCGAACAAGACTGTCGCAGCGGGCTGTCATTCCGTCGCAGGCAAGACAAAATCAATATGGAGACAAAGCCCCCCTGAATAGGTTATGACCCCCCTATATTATCAGGCAGAGGGAGAGCCATTTTGAGAATCGGGACACCTAAGGAATTATATGAGGGCGAGGCGCGCGTCGGCATGACGCCCGACAGCGCCCAGGCATTGCAGAAACTCGGATATGATTGCATTCTTGAAACCGGTGCAGGCAAGGCGGCGGGATTTTCCGACGACGCCTATCGCGCAGCCGGTGTAACGATCGTCGACAGCGCCGATGCGCTTTACGTCGGTTCCGACATCATCGCCAAGGTTCGCCCGCCGGAAACGTCGGAGATTGATCGCCTGTCTTCGGACAAGACGCTGATCTCGTTCTTCTATCCCGCCCAGAACAAGGACCTTCTGGAGCAGGCGAAGGAAAAGGGCGCAAATGTCATCGCCATGGACATGGTGCCGCGCATTTCCCGCGCCCAGAAAATGGACGCCCTGTCCTCCATGGCCAATATCGCCGGTTATCGTGCGGTCATCGAGGCCGGCAATAATTTCGGCCGCTTCTTCACCGGTCAGGTCACCGCCGCCGGCAAGGTGCCGCCCGCCAAAGTTCTGGTCATCGGCGCAGGTGTTGCCGGTCTTGCCGCCATCGGCACGGCCACATCGCTCGGCGCCATTACCTATGCCTTCGACGTTCGCCCGGAAGTGGCCGAACAGATCGAATCCATGGGCGCGGAATTCGTCTATCTCGATTTCGCCGATCAGCAGCAGGACGGCGCCGCCACCGGCGGTTACGCCGCTCCCTCCTCGCCGGAATTCCGCGAGAAGCAGCTCGAAAAATTCCGCGAACTCGCTCCGCAGATCGATATCGTCATTACCACGGCGCTCATTCCGGGCCGCGACGCCCCGAAACTGTGGCTCGCCGACATGGTGGCAATGATGAAGCCGGGTTCGGTCATCATCGACCTCGCCGCCGAGCGCGGCGGCAATTGCGACCTCACGGTTCCCGACCAGCGCGTCGTCTCAGAGAATGGCGTCATCGTCATCGGCTATACGGATTTCCCGAGCCGCATGGCGACACAGGCCTCGACGCTCTATTCCACCAACATCCGCCACATGATGACCGATCTGACGCCCGCCAAGGACGGCAAGCCGGTTCACAACATGGAAGACGACGTCATCCGCGGTGCGACGGTCACCTATCAGGGTGAAATTACTTATCCCCCGCCGCCGCCGAAAATTCAGGCGATTGCCGCGCAAAAGCCGAAGGAAAGAGCAAAAGAACTCACGCCTGAGGAAAAGCACGCCAAGGAACACGCGGACTTCAAGGCGCAGACGAAAAGCCAGGTTGGCCTGCTCGCCGTCGGTACGGCGATCCTGCTTCTGGTGGGCGCTTTCGCGCCGGCAAGCTTCATGAGCCACTTCATCGTTTTCGTGCTGGCCTGCTTCGTCGGTTTCCAGGTCATCTGGAATGTCAGCCACTCGCTGCACACGCCACTGATGGCGGTGACGAACGCGATTTCCGGCATCGTCATCATCGGCGCATTGCTGCAGATCGGTTCCGGCAACTGGCTGGTGGTGATCCTCGCCTCGCTTTCCGTCCTGATCGCGACGATCAACATCGTCGGCGGTTTCCTCGTGACACGGCGCATGCTCGCCATGTTCCAGAAGTCCTGAGCCGTGTAGGGGACATTCAATGACCATTGGTATCGTTTCCGCGGCCTATGTTGCCGCAGCCGTTCTTTTCATCCTTTCTCTTGGCGGCCTTTCCGGACAGGAAAGCGCCAAACGCGCCGTCTGGTACGGCATTGTCGGCATGGGTCTCGCCATCGTCGCCACCGTCTTCGGCCCTGAGATCAGCAAGGGCGTCGGACAGTGGCTCGTGGTGCTGCTGATGCTGGCAGGCGGCTCCGTTCTCGGCTACTTCGTCGCAAGCCGCGTGCAGATGACCGAAATGCCGCAGCTCGTTGCAGCCCTTCACTCCTTCGTCGGCCTCGCCGCCGTCTTCATCGGCTTCAACGCCCATATCGAGGAAGCGCATGTCGCCTCGCTCGATGAGACCGCGCGTTCGCTGCTGACGGGCTTTTCCGCCATTCTCGCCCACAAGACGCCGGTGGAACTGGCGATCATGAAGGTCGAGGTCTTCCTTGGCGTCTTCATCGGCGCGGTCACCTTCACGGGCTCGGTCGTCGCCTTCGGCAAGCTTGCCGGCAAGGTGGACGGCAAGGCGAAGAAGCTGCCGGGCGGACATTTGCTCAATGCCGGCGCTGCGATCCTGTCGCTCGTGCTGCTCATCATGTATTGCAACGGCGCAGGCGCGTGGACGCTGGTGCTGATGACGCTTGCCGCCTTCTTCATCGGTTATCACCTGATCATGGGCATCGGCGGCGCCGACATGCCTGTCGTCGTTTCGATGCTGAACAGCTATTCGGGCTGGGCGGCGGCGGCAATCGGCTTTACGCTCGGCAACGATCTGCTGATCGTCACCGGTGCGCTGGTCGGCTCCTCGGGTGCGATCCTCTCCTACATCATGTGCAAGGCGATGAACCGCTCCTTCATCTCGGTCATCCTCGGCGGCTTCGGCGGCACGACGGGCCCAGCGATGGAAATCGAGGGCGAGCAGGTGGCGATCGACGCCGAAGGCGTGGCGGCCGCGCTGAATGACGCCGACAGCGTCATCATCGTTCCCGGCTACGGCATGGCGGTGGCGCAGGCGCAGGCGGCGGTCTCCGAACTGACCCGCAAGCTGCGCGCCGACGGCAAGACCGTGCGCTTCGCCATCCACCCGGTCGCAGGCCGCCTTCCCGGCCACATGAACGTGCTCTTGGCCGAGGCCAAGGTGCCCTACGACATCGTGTTGGAAATGGACGAGATCAACGACGACTTCCCCAATACCGACGTCGTCATCGTCATCGGCTCCAACGACATCGTCAATCCAGCCGCCCAGGACGATCCGAACTCGCCGATTGCCGGCATGCCGGTTCTGGAAGTGTGGAAGTCCAAACTGGTCATCGTCTCCAAGCGCGGCCAGGGCACGGGTTACTCCGGTATCGAGAACCCGCTGTTCTACAAGGACAATACCCGCATGTTCTACGGCGACGCCAAGAAGTCGATCAACGATCTTCTACCGCTGATCAAGTAAATGAAAAGGGCGTTTCCGGGAGGCCGGAAACGCCCTTTCTACATTCCGACAGGGAAAACTCCCGCTGGATCAAAGCACCCGGTAACGCCGGTTGAAATACATCAGCGCCTCATCGCCCGCATTGATCTTCATATCGACGACATCGCAAATCAGAATATCATGCGTGCCGCCGTCATGCGCCTCGCGGATGCGGCAGTCGAAAGAGACAAGCGCGTCCTCCAGAACCGGTGCGCCGGTTTCGAGCACACTCCAGCTCCCGGCGGCGAAACGCTCTTCCGCCGGCGTCTTGCCGCCGAAAAGCGTGCTCAGCACCTCGTGATGGGCAGCGAGCGTGTTGACGCAGACGACGCCATTGGCCTTCACCACCCTGTAAGCGGAAGAATTGCGGTTGAGGCAGATAAGAAGCGTAGGCGGATTGTCGGAAACGCTGCAAACCGCCGTCGCTGCGAAGCCTGCACGGCCTGCCGCACCGTCCGTGGTGACGATATTGACCGCCGCACCGAGCCGCGCCATGGCGTTTCTATAATCGAGGCTGCGCTGCTGTGCAGTCTTCGTCTCCATTTCCGCTTCCTTTTCAAGAGACATCATCTGCATCTAACCCATCCTTCCTTAACAGGCCATCAAGCCAGCACACAGGCGTCTTCGAAGCCAAGGCGGGGCAACCGTCCGAAAAGCTTCGACGGATCGCCATAGCCGAGATTGATCAGGAAATTGGACTTCCATGTCGTGCCTGCGAAAAACGCCGTATCCACCTTGCCTTTGTCGAAACCGGACATCGCCCCGGTATCCAGGCCCAAGGAGCGGGCTGCAAGGATGAGATAACCCGCCTGCAGCGTGGCATTGCGGAAGGCCGTTTCCTCGGCCACGGCCGGGCTGGAGGTGAACCACGAACGGGCATCGGCATGCGGAAACAGCATCGGCAGTTTTTCGTAAAATTCGCGGTCGATGGCGGCGATCACGGTGACGGGTGCTGCCATGGTCTTTTCAAGATTGCCCGACGAAAGCGCCGGCCGCAGTTTTTCTTTCGCTTCCTGGCTGCGCACGAACACGAAACGCCCCGGCGAGCAATTGGCCGAGGTCGGACCCATCTTCGTCAGATCGTAAAGCTCTCTCAGCGTCTCGTCGCCGACCGGCTTGTCAGCCCAGCCATTATGGGTGCGGGCCGCGGTGAAAAGTGCTGCAAGTGCCTTGTCGTCGAGTGCTGTCGTCATTGTCCTAAAAATCCCGTCAGAATGTTCGTGTTGCCGGTAGCAGAAACTGCAAAAGCCGAGCGTTGAAAAGGTCAGCTTCGGTAATATTGACCGCATGCGCCCCGAAATCGAGAAGGCAGAGTTCGCCCTGCGGCAAACCCTCAGCGAGACGCATGGAGCGGGTGTAGGGCACCAGAAGATCGTCTTTCGTGCCCACCACTAGCGCCGGATTGCCGATCTCGCCAAGGCGACTATCGACGTCAAAGGCCCTCAGCGCCGCGATGCGCCGAAGCACATTTGCCTTGCCCTGAAAATGCGCGACGCCATGGGCATCGTCCCGCGCCAGCCGCTCCTGATGTTCCGACATCCACGCGGCCGGATAAAGAAACAGCGGCTGGGCTTTCACGAAAGCCTCGACGCCGGATTTTTCCAGAAGCTCGATCCGCACATCGAAGCAGCGCCCGGAATGCGGATCGGCCTTGCTCCAGGCATTGATCAGAACGAGCCTGTCGATGAGACCGGGTTGGCGCAGCGCGATATCGAGGCCGATCAGACCGCCAAGCGCATGGCCCATGAAGTGGAATTTCTCGAGGTTCAGCGCCGCGACGATTTCCAGCACATCATCCGCCATCGCCGATATGCCGCCATCCAGCGGCACCTCGCCGCCGGTCCTGCCGGTTCCGCGATGGTCGTAGGTGACGATCCGGAAATGATCGGAAAGGGCTTCGATCTGCGGCGCCCAATAGGAGCCCGATCCGCCCAGCCCCGATGACAGCAGGATTGTGGGCGCCTCAGGATCAGTCCGGCCATGAACCTCGAAATGCATCATCTGCCGTTTCGCCCTATTTGCCGATATGGGCGACGGTGGCGATTTCCACCAGCGCGTCAGGCTTTACGAGGCCGCACTGGATGCAATAACGCGCCGGCTTGTCGCCGGGGAAATATTCGGCATAGACCGTGTTGACGGCCTGGTAGTTGGCCCAGTCGGTGATGAAGATATGGTTCATCGTCACGTCCTCCATCGTGCCGCCGGCGGTTTCGATGACGGACTTGATGGTTTCCAGAACATGGCGGGTCTGCGCGCTGGCATCGCCCACATGCACGACATTATTGTCCTTGTCGAAGGGCAGCGTACCGGAAACGTAAACCACGCCATCGGCAAGGGTTCCCGGCGAAAAGGGAGCGATGGGTTTGCTGGTGCCGGCAGGCACGACAATCTTCTTCGGCATTTCGTTCTCCTCTTGTGGTTGGATATCAAGCGCTGACGGGTGCGGCCTGCGAGATGACGCCGCAGAAATCATTGACGGTGGCGACCCAGCCGAAAAATTTCTCGACATTGTAGACCGTCGCCTGCTGGATATAGTCCGGCCCCAGATGATGCGTGGCATCCTCCAGCATCACCCCGAAATATTCGAGATGGAAGGCGTCGCGCAGCGAGCTTTCCACGCAGACATTGGTGGCGATGCCGACAAAGACCAGATTGCGGATGCCGCGGGCGCGCAACACGCTGTCCATATTGGTATTGAAGAAACCGCTGTAACGCGTCTTCGGCACCAGAATATCGCCGGGCTGCGGCTGCAGCTCGTCGACAATGGCATAATCCCACGTGCCCTTGGCCAAGAGCTGGCCCTGCAACTCCGGCCTCTTGCGCATCGTCTTCAGCGCATTGGACTTGTGCCAGTTGGGCGAGCCCGGGCCGCCCGCCTCGACATAATCCTTGTCCCAGCCATTCTGGAAATAAATGACCTGAACACCCGCCGCCCGCGCGGCATCCAGCGTCTTCTTGATGTTGGCGATGGTGCCCTTGGCCCCGGAAATATCGAAACCGGCCAGATCGACATAACCGCCCTCGGTCGAGTAGGCGTTCTGCATGTCGACCACCACAACGGCGGTCTCGCTGGGTTTCAGGGTGATCGGCTCCGGCCGGGCGGGAAGCGTCACGCTTTCCGAACGGCTTTCCGGGCCCTTGTAACCCGCCACGACGGCTTCACTCATTCCGCAGCCTCCAGTGCAGCCTGAACATGCGCGCGGCTCTTCATCAGCGGCTGCACATATTTGCCGAATTTTTCGACGCCTTCGAGGAAGTCGTCGAAGGTCAGCATCACGCCGCCCGTTCCCGGCACTTCGCTCATCTCGTCCAGCATCGCCGCCACTTCCTCATAGGAGCCGATCAGCGTTCCCATATTGATATTGACCGCCGAGACGGGATTGGACATGTGCCGGACATTGGTGTCGGAGCCGGATTTGGTGTCGACAGCGCTTTGCAGGCCGAGCCACTTGATCGCATCCTCATCCGCACCGGCCTTGTAGTGCTCCCATTTCGCCCAGGCATCTTCGGATTTTTCCTCGGCAAGCACCATCGTCAGCACGACGGATTTAACCTCGCGGCCGGTCTTTTCCGTTGCCGCCAGCAGCCGCTCATTGGTGGGCGCGAAGGCCTTCGGCGTATTGACGCCGACGCCGAAGCAGAAGCTGTAATCGGCGAACTTGGCCGAAAACGCCATGCCGGAATTGGAAGAGCCGGCGCAGATGAGTTTGACGTCGCCCTGCGGCACCGGCTTCATGCGGCAATCCTCCATCTGGAAGAACTTGCCCTTGTAGTCCGACTGGCCCTCCGTCAGCAATTCCTTGAGGACTGTCGTATATTCGCCGAGATATTCGTAGCGGTCGCCGAAATAATCGTCGCCCGGCCAAAGCCCCATCTGGCTATATTCCGGCCGCTGCCAGCCGGTAATAAGATTGATGCCGAAACGGCCGCCGGAAATGGAATCGATGGTCGTCGCCATGCGGGCAACGATGGCCGGCGGCATGACCAGCGTAGCGGCCGTGCCGAACAGCTTGATCTTGGAGGTGACGGCGGCAAGGCCCGCCATCAGCGTGAAGGATTCCAGATTATAGTCCCAGAATTCGGTTTTGCCGCCAAAGCCGCGCAGCTTGATCATCGAAAGAGCGAAATCGAAACCATATTGCTCTGCCTTCAACGTGATGGCCTTGTTCAGGTCGAAGCTCGGTTTGTATTGCGGCGCGTTTTCTGACAGCAGCCAACCATTGTTCCCGATCGGGATAAAAACACCAACTTCCATTTTGCTGTTCCCTTTTTAGCGTCAGGTGTCTCCTGACTTGACAAAAGAGTAGCAGGTTCTGTGCCAGACCAAATAAAATAATTTTATCAAATGGATAAAATTTTGGAGGCGAATTATTTTTACCAAAAGATAAAAATTTTATCATTCGATAAAATTATTTGCCTGTTTATTCGGCAAATATCGAACGCAATCTGCGGGGAATGGGCGGCTCTTACAAGGGGCGCGGAGCGTCGTACAAAATCCGGAAGCTCTTCTCCGTCATGCCGGACTAGATCCGGCATCCAGCCACGGCGCGTCTGCGCCGTGAGGAATGAGTCTTTTGCGATCAAGGACTTGATCGCGCTGGACCCCGGATCTAGTCCGGGGTGCCCCCGCGAGGGTGCTAAAACCCGGCCAAACATCCATGCACACGCAGCATTCCAAGCGCTCTGAGAGGAGCTGCCGCAAAGCTATGCCGAAACCTCAGACGAGGCGCTGCCGCGCATAGGCATGCACGGCCCGGAAAGCCGCTTCCGCACCGGCGATGACCCGCTCTTCCTCTTCGACCGTCAGCGAAATTTCATCGAGCGCGGCGGTAAAGGTACGCCAGTGCAGGCCGCGTCCTTCCGGAGCACCGGCCAGATGGCGCGCGCCGAATTCTTCATTCAGACCAAGCTTGGCCGCATCCTTCAGCAGGAAAGCAGCGCCCAGATTGGAGCCTTCGACCACATAAAGCCAACCCATGGCCTCCGGCAGATCGAACGGCGTTTCACCGGTGAAGCGCGGCTCCGCCGTTTCGGGAATGGCAAGGCCGAGATCGGCAAGGTCCTGCTCGATCATGGAGAGACGGCGGCGGCCCTTGAGATCGGGAAGCAGGCCATCGAGCGTCGCATTGGAAAAGAAGACATCGAGGTCACGATGGAAAAGATATTGCGTTTCCACGAATTTGCCGAAGTTCTCCCGGCTCTCGAACGGCTTCGATGCCATGATGAAGGCATCGAGATCGCCATGCGCGCCGCGCGTCGCAGCTTTCAGGCGCTTGACGCGGCTCTGCTCAATGTCTGCTACAGGCGCTGACGGCTCCGCAATGGTCATGATGATGGTCCCTTTATCCCTGATATTCAGATTGCTGATAAAAATCTTTACTCCGACAGTCAAATTTTATTTTCGCATTTATCCGTTCGCCCTGCAAAGAGCATAAGCCCGCTGTCGCCACGGTAAAGCAGCCCCCCTGCCCCTGTACAAGCCTTCCATCCCAACGCCTCGCAGCGTTGCCGCTCAAGGCACGACGAAGCGAATTCCTTGATTCCCATCTTCCGAACAATCAAACTGCAATTACCTCTTTACAACTAACATGTCAGAGCGCTATCAATGTGCAATCACCTTCGAGGAGCATCTTACTTGACCCAGAAATTTGGCCTTTCGGCAGCCCTGACCACCCCTTTCAAAAAGGACGGAACGGTCGATATCGACGCCATGATCGCCCATGCCCGACGCTGCCTCGCAAATGGCTGCGACAGCGTGACACTCTTCGGCACCACGGGCGAAGGATGCTCCGTCGGCAGCCGTGAACGGCAGGTCATTCTTTCCCGCTTCATCGAGGCGGGCGTTGCGCCTTCCCGTCTGGTCACCGGCGTTCTGGTGGATTCCATCGAGGACGCGGCCGACCAGTCGGCAGAGGCCCTGAAGGCCGGCGCCCGCAATATTCTCCTCGCTCCGCCCTCCTATTTCAAGAATGTCGGCGATGACGGCCTGTTTGCCTGGTTCTCGGCGGTGTTCGAAAAGATCGGCAAGGGCGCTCGCGACATTCTCGTCTACAACATTCCTTCCGTGACCATGGTGACATTGTCGGTCGAGCTGGTTGGACGGCTGAAAAAGGCATTCCCCGGCGTCGTCACCGGCGTCAAGGATTCCTCCGGAAACTGGAGCCATACCGAGCGCCTGCTGAAAGAACATGGCGATCTCGCCATCCTGATCGGCGATGAGCGCGATCTGGCGAAGGGTGTTCGCCTCGGCGGCCAGGGCGCCATCTCCGGCGTCGCCAATTTCCTGACACAGGAAGTCCGCGCCATGGCCGTCGACGGCAAGGACGACGAGCGTATCGTCGATCTTGTTGTGGAACTTCTGAAATTTCCGGTTACGCCAGCGGTCAAGGTGCTGGTATCACACACGACAGGGGAAAATATCTGGTCGGACGTGCGCGCACCGCTCGTCGCCATTTCACCGGAGGACCGGCGGCAGATCGAAGGCGCATTCGATGCGCTGTTTCGCAAACAGGCCGCCTGAACAGACCTTGAAAGGTTGAGCATGGAAGATACCGGCGAACAGACATTGCGGGAACGGGCGTATGAGAGCTTTACGCATCACCTTCTCTCGCGCGACGTTCGCCCGGGGCAGTTCATCTCGCAACGCCGCCTCGTGGAATTGACGGGTCTGCCGCTCGGCGCGATCCGGGAGGCAATTCCACGACTGGAGGCAGAGGGCCTGATCAAGACCGTGCCGCAACGGGGGTTGCAGGTCGCCCATATCGATCTCAACCTCATCCGCGAGGCGTTCCAGTTCCGCATCTTTCTCGAGAAGGAGGCTGTCGCGCTCTTTACCCGCTCGGCCTCCGACGAGGCCATCGCAAAGCTTTTAAAACAGCATCGCGATATTGCCGGAGCGGCTGAAAATGGCGGGGAATCGCCGGAACTGGACGAGCATGCGCAGCAGGTGGACTGGGGCATGCACGATGCCTTCATCGATGCGCTCGGCAATTCGATCATCTCGAACGCCTACCGGGTCAATTCCATCAAGATGCGCCTCATCAATCAGGAGCGCTTCCGCATTGCCGGCCATGTGAAGTCGGTGATGAAGGAACACCTCGCCATTCTCGAAGCCATCGAGAGGCGATCCGTCGAAGACGCCGTGGAGCGGCTGACCGCCCATATCCGCAACGCAAGGGACAGGGCGCTGGCGGTTTAGGGCAATTCCGGCAGGGACTGAAGAGGGTTCTGCGCCGGGATTGCATGAAAATAAGCAACAAGCCGGGGTGAGGAGAATTTCCGGCTAATCTGGAGGAGAACTGACATGACGCATTCATTGCTCAACCCCACGCGTCGCGCCTTTCTGGCAGGCACGGCGGCGCTTGGCGGCGGCGCGATGCTCGGCATTCGCCCGGCATCGGCAGCGGTGAACTGGAAAAAACACGCCGGCACCACGCTTGAGGTCAATCTCGTCAAAAGCCCGCGCAGCGAAACGCTGATCAAATATCTCGGCGAATTCGAAGAGCTGACCGGCATCAAGGTCAATGCCGAGGCAACCCCGGAACAGCAGCAGCGCCAGAAGGTGGTGATCGAGCTTTCCTCCGGCAAGCCGAGCTTCGATGTGGTGCATCTGAGCTACCACGTGCAGAAGCGCCAGTTCGAAAAGGGCAAATGGCTTGCCGATATCAGCGGCTTCCTGAAGGACCCGTCGCTGACCGATCCTTCGCTTGCGGAGAAGGATTTTGCCGAAGCCGGCATGTTGTTTGCCAAGGATAGTGACGGCGTGCTGCGCTCGCTGCCCTTCTCGGTGGATTACTGGATCGTCTACTGGAACAAGGAACTCTTCGAAGCCAAGGGCCTGAAATACCCTGAGACCTTCGAGGAACTGGTGACGGCGGCGGAAAAGATTACCGATCCCGCAACCAACACCTACGGTTTCGTGGCGCGTGGCCTGAAGAACGCCAATACCCCGGTCTGGACCTCGCTGATGCTGGGTTACGGCGCAAAGCCCATCGGCGCGGACGGAAAGGTCAACACCGAATCCAAGGAAGCGGTGGAAGCGGCAAAACTCTATCAGCGCCTGATGACCAAAGCCGCCCCTCCCGGCGTCTCCGGCTTCAACTGGGCGGAAGCGCAGTCGGCCTTCCTGCAGGGCAAGATCGGCATGTGGTTCGATGGCGTCGGTTTTGCGCCGCCAATCGAGAACCCGGAAAAATCCCGCGTGGTCGGCAAGGTCGGTTACGGCGTCATGCCGAAGGGCCCGGCAACCCAGGCCGCCGGCACCTTCGGCGATGGTCTCGGTGTCGTCGAAGCCAGCAGCAAGAAGGAAGCCGCCTATCTCTTCTGCCAATGGGCGATTTCCCATGAAATGGGCGCGCGTCTCTTGCAGGCCGGCGCCGGCGTTCCCTTCCGCCAGTCCATCCTCGAAGACCAGAAGGTGCGCGAAGGCGTGAAGATGCCGACCGCCTGGCTGGATGCGGTCGTCGGTTCCGGCAAGGTCTCGCAGCTTGCACTGCCCGTCATCATTCCGGTGACGGAATTCCGCGACATCTACGGCGTCGGCCTCACCAACATGATCGGCGGCGCGGATCCTGCCGCCGAACTCAAGAAGGCGACGGAACAGTTCGCACCCGTTCTGGCGCGTAGCGAGGGATAATGGCCTCCGTGAGCATCGAAAACACCAAAACAGGCGTCAGTCGTAAAGAAGGGAGCAGGCCGGCAAGGCTTGCTCCCAACTACTGGCCCTTTGTCATACCGGCACTTGTCGTCATTTCGGCGGTAATCGTTTTTCCATGGGTCTTTACCCTCTGGATGAGCGCACATCGCTGGACGCTCGGACAGGAGCAGAGCTTTATCGGTTTCGAGAACTACATCCGGCTCGCCAGCGACGCCCGGTTCTGGGAATCGCTCTGGCACACGCTCATCTATACCGTGCTGTCGGTCGTCGCCCCACTATTCCTCGGAACATTGGCGGCGCTGGTTTTCGATGCGCAGTTTCCGCTGCGCGGTTTTCTGCGCGGCGTCTTCGTGATGCCGATGATGGCGACCCCGGTCGCCATCGCGCTGGTCTGGACCATGATGTTCCACCCGCAGCTCGGCGTTCTGAACTATCTCTTGTCCTTCATCCACATCGGCCCGCTGGAGTGGATCTACAACCAGTCAACAGTCATTCCTTCGCTGGTGCTGGTGGAAACCTGGCAATGGACGCCGCTGGTCATGCTGATCGTGCTCGGCGGGCTGGCCGCAGTACCCCGCGAACCCTATGAGAGCGCCGAAATCGACGGTGCCAACGCCTGGCAGAAGTTTCGTTATCTCACCATGCCGATGATTGCGCCCTTCCTGATGATCGCCGTCATCATCCGCTCCATCGACGCCGTCAAAAGCTTCGACATCATCTATGCGATGACTCAAGGGGGGCCTGGCACGGCGTCGGAAACCATCAACATCTATCTCTACAACACGGCGTTCGCCTACTACGACATCGGTTACGGCTCGGCCATGGCCGTCGTCTTCTTCATCATCATCGTGGCGCTGTCCTTCGTGCTTTTGATGGTGCGCCAGCGCTCGCAGTGGAACGAGATGGAGGATCGCTGATGTCTGGAAAAATCCTGAAACGCAAAAATCTCGACCGCATCGGCCTTTTCTTCGTGGCACTGGTGATGATTTCGCCGGTCATCCTGTTCTTCATCTGGATGATCTCGCTGTCGCTGAAATATGAAATCGACAACGGCGCCTATCCGCCGATCCTCATTCCCGAGCGTTTCGCCTGGTCGAATTATGTGAAGGTGTTCGAGGAGAATAATTTCTTTCTCTATTTCTGGAATTCGGTCCTCGTCACCGGTGCGGCCACCATTCTGGCGCTCGTCATCGGCGTACCCGCCGGTTACGGCATCGCGCGGCTCAAGGCGGAAAAGTCGGCGGTCGTCATCATGATCGCCCGCATGACGCCCGGCCTCTCATTCCTCATTCCGCTGTTCCTGCTGTTCCAATGGCTGAACCTCTTGGGCACGCTCTGGCCGCAGATCATCATCCATCTTGTCGTGACGGTTCCGATCGTCGTCTGGATCATGATCGGTTATTTCGAGACCACACCGAAGGAACTGGAAGAGGCGGCAAGCATCGACGGCGCATCCTCCTGGCAGGTGTTCAGGCTGGTGGCGCTGCCGATTGCCAAGCCCGGCATCGTCGTCTCCTTCATCCTCGCGGTCATCTTCTCGTGGAACAACTTCGTCTTCGGCATCGTGCTGGCCAGCCGTGAAACGCGCACCCTGCCGGTCGCGGTCTACAACATGCTCTCTTTCGAACAGGTGAGCTGGGGTCCGCTTGCCGCAGCCGCACTCATCGTCACACTGCCGGTGTTGCTGCTCACCATGTTCGCACAGAAACAGATCGTGGCGGGCCTGACCGCCGGCGCCGTCAAGGGCGGCTGAACCTAACGAAGGGCATTCCATGCCCTTACTCTTTTAACGCAATTCCGAACGCAAAACCGCGACGCACTTTTGCTGGAATTGCTCGTAACGGGAACCTGCACATGGCACCGGTCAATATCCAAAACGTCCAGAAGCGCTTCGGCGCGGTCAACATCATCCACGGCATCGATATCGACATCAAGGATGGCGAATTCGTCGTGCTTGTTGGCCCCTCCGGCTGCGGCAAATCCACCCTGCTGCGCATGATCGCCGGGCTGGAGGAACTCAGCGACGGCGAAATCCACATCGGCGCGCGCGAGGTCAGCAACCTGCCCGCCCGCGACCGCGATATCGCCATGGTCTTCCAGAACTACGCGCTTTATCCGCACATGACGGTGAAGGACAATATGGGTTTCGCGCTGAAGCTGAAGAAGGTGAGCGCCGAGGAAACCAAGGCCAAGGTCGACAGGGCCGCCGCCATTCTGGGGCTGGAAAAGCTGCTGGACCGTTATCCGCGCCAGCTCTCCGGCGGCCAGCGCCAGCGTGTCGCCATGGGCCGCGCGCTGGTGCGCGACCCGCAGGTCTTCCTGTTCGATGAACCGCTCTCCAACCTCGATGCCAAGCTGCGCGTGCAGATGCGCGGCGAGATCAAGGCCATGCACCAGCGCATCGGCACCACCACCATCTACGTTACCCACGACCAGGTGGAAGCCATGACCATGGCCGACAAGATCGTGGTGCTGCATGATGGCGTCATCGAGCAGATCGGCGCGCCGCTGGAGCTTTACGACAATCCCGCCAACCTCTTCGTTGCCGGTTTCATCGGCTCGCCCGCCATGAATTTCATTCGCGGCCGTGTCGAGGAAGGCGTTTTCCGCACCGCAAAGGGCCTCAGCCTGCCGCTGCCCGCCAATGCCGATCTCGGCACACTTGGCGGCCGCGATCTCGTTTATGGCGTGCGGCCGGAACATATCCGCGCCGCTGAGACCGGCATCGAAGGCCGGGTCGAACTGGTCGAAGGCACCGGCTCGGAAATCTACGCCAAGCTCAACTGCAAGGGCGATGACATCGCCTGCCTGTTCCGCGAGCGCCTCAATGTCCGCTTCGGCGATACGATCCACATTGCCATCGATCCGGCAACCGTGCATCTGTTCGACAAGGACAGCGGCAAGCGTATCTGAACACGGCAGGAGCGAAGAGAATGGTGAAGGAACAGGGCGGCAAGCATGTGCTCTGCGTGGGTGCCGCCGTGCTGGACACCCTGTTTCGCGTGCATGACATGCCGAAGGGCGAAGGCAAGGTCCTGCCTTACGAAATGTTGCAGATCGCCGAAGGCATGGCGTCGAGCGCCGCCTATGCCGTGCATCGCATGGGCGGCCGCGCTAGCCTCTGGGGTGCAGTGGGTGACGATGAGACCGGCGCCCGTATCCTTCGCGATCTCAGTGAAAGCGGCATCGACACATCAGGCATGACGGTTGCGCCCGGCGCACACTCGGCCCTCTCGACGATCATCATCGATGACCGGGGAGAACGGCTGATCGTGCCTTTCTATGATCATCGCCTGCATGAGAAAAAACGCTCCTGCACGCCGGCAGATATTGCCCCCTTTGACGCCGTTCTGGTGGATGTTCGCTGGCCGGAACTGGCGCTCGATGTTCTGACTGTGGCACGCACTCTGGGCAAACTAGCCATTCTGGATGGCGACGTTGCACCCATCGAAACCCTTGAGAAGCTGGCCCCCGCCGCAACCCATATCGTCTTTTCCGAACCCGCCGCCGCCCGGCTGACCGGACTTGAAACGGTGAAGGACATGCTGCCGGTGCTGCATTCCCACTACCCGCAGACCTTCATCGCCGTCACCGCCGGTCCGCAAGGCTGCTGGTGGACAGAGGCCGGCGATCCGACCGTGCATTTCCAGACGACGGTGCAGGTTAAAGCAGTGGATACGCTGGCGGCGGGCGATATCTTCCACGGCACCTTTGCGCTGGCGATGGCTGAAGGCATGGAAAGCCGTGCCGCCATCCGCCTCTCCTCCGTTGCCGCCGCCCTGAAATGCACGATCTTCGGCGGCCGCATCGGCGCACCCACGCGCGAAGAGACCGAGGAAGCCATGCGGCAATGGCTGGAGCGTGAAGGCGAACCCACGCTGCGCGCCTCCTGAGCGCATCCATTGCCCGCATAAAACTATTCCATTTTTGCGATGCCGTTTCGCGGAGAACTAGGCTAACGTTCGGACAGGCAAAGCTTTTCGCAAGCCGCGCCCGCTCCAATTTCCGCCTGCATTCCGCAAAAGTGATCGCCCGATGTATCAGACGACCCGCCCGAGACTGCGCGATATCGGTTTCCGGCCCGGCCATTTCGAAACCGGCCCGCTCAACGCCATCACCGATGTCGAAGGCGTGACCATCGGCCATTCGACCGTCATCGAAGGCGACACGATCCGCACCGGCGCAACCGCGATCCTGCCGCATGGCGGCAATCTCTTTCAGGACAAGGTGCCCGCCGCCTTCGCCGTCTATAACGGCTTCGGCAAATTTGCCGGCTCCACCCAGATCGAGGAACTCGGCGAACTCGAAACACCTGTTATCCTCACCAATACGCTGGCGACAGGCCGGGCCATCGAGGCGATCAACCGCCATACGCTGGCGCAGCCGGGCAATGAGAAAGTCGTGTCGATCAATGCCGTCGTCGGCGAAACCAACGATTCCCGGCTCAACGACATCCGCGCCGGCCGCCCGACCATCGAGGAAATTTCGGCCGCGCCGCAAAACGCGGCCACAGGCCCGGTGGCCGAGGGCGGCGTTGGCGCCGGAACGGGCACGGTGGCCTTCGGCATGAAGGGCGGCATCGGCACCACCTCGCGAATCGTCACAATTGCCGGAAAGACCTATACGCTCGGCGTTCTCGTACAATCCAATTATGGCGGCCATCTGCTGGTCTGCGGCAAGCCCTATCTCAGCCCGGAGCATAAGGATAAGGACGGCTCCATCGTCATCGTGGTCGCGACCGACGCGCCGCTGTCGTCCCGCAATCTGAAGCGTCTGGCCGCCAGGAGCTTCGGTGGGCTGGCTCGCACGGGCGCCGCACTCAGCAATGGCTCCGGCGACTACGCACTGGCATTCTCCACCGATGAGCGCCTTCGCCGCACGCCCGCACGCCGCAAGGCGGTGACAGAATACCCGGAGCTTTCCAACGATGCGATTTCGCCGCTCTTCGAAGCAGCGATTGAGGCGACAGAGGAGGCGATCCTCAATTCGCTCTGCGCAGCAACCACGACCACGGGCTTAAATGCCGGCACCGGCAAGGCCTCCACGGTCGAGGCCATTTCCATCGACGCCCTTAAAACCCTTCTTTCAGCCTGACTTTTCCAGACGGAGTTTTCATGACTAGCCAATCCGGTCGCATCGTTTACGTCAACGGCGAATTCCTGCCCGAAGCGGACGCCCGCCTTTCCATCTTCGACCGCGGTTTCCTGTTCGGCGACGGTATTTATGAAGTCACCTCGGTTCTGGAAGGCAAGCTGATCGACAGCGACCTGCATATGGCCCGGCTGGAGCGCAGCGCCCGCGAAATCGACGTGGCCCTGCCGGTCACGACCAAGGAAATCGTCGAGGCCGAGCGCCGCCTGATCGCCGATAACAACCTCGTCGAAGGCATGATCTACCTGCAGCTGACGCGTGGTGCCGAAGACCGCAACTTCCTGTTTTCCACCGATCTGAAGCCGACGCTGGTCATGTTCACCCAGGCCAAGAAGCTGATCGGCACCCCGGTCGAGGAAGCCGGCATCGCCGTCAAATCCGTTCCCGACCAGCGCTGGGAACGCCGCGACATCAAGACCGTCTGCCTTCTGCCGCAGGTCATGGCCAAGCGCATCGCCAAGGCCGAAGGCTGCGACGAAGCCTGGATGATCGAGGATGGTTTCGTCACCGAAGGCGCGTCCTCGACCGCCTATATCGTCACCGCCGACAAGAAGATCATCACCCGCGGCAACAGCAACAAGACCCTGCCCGGCTGCACCCGTCTTGCCGCCCTACAGCTGGCCAAGGAAGCCGGCTTTACGCTGGAAGAACGCCCCTTCACGCTGGAAGAGGCGCTGAATGCCGACGAGGCCTGCCTGACCAGCGCCTCCAACTTCGTGGTTTCGGTCACGAAGATCGACGGCAAGCCGGTGGGTAACGGCAAGCCCGGCCCGATGGTGAGCCGCCTGCGCGCGCTCTACCTCGAAAACGCCCGCCGCACCGCCATCTGATCGAAAGCGTTTTGTTTGCCGCATTTCCGGATGGAAAACCGGGGGCCACTTTTACCGGAAATGCTCTAACCTTCGAGAACCGCCCAGATGCGCTCAACCACGGGCCGGCGGTTCTCCTTCGAACGATAAAGCCTGATATCGACGGCAATATCGAAACTTGAATCAGCGGCCCGCACCAGAGCGCCGCTATCCAGCTCGTGCCGCATCAGGCTTTCCGGCACCCAGGCGACACCCCAGCCGGCCATCGCCATGGCTTTCAGCCCCACCGACATGCTGCCCTCATGCACCCGCTCGAATTGCGGCAGGCGCGCGCTCAGGAGATCGCGCAGCAACGGCCCGAAGAACGAGGCCTTTTCATAATCGAGATAGGCAAAGGGTTTTCGCGCATTTTCCACCAGTTCATGCAGCGGTGAACCATCTTTCGCCGGCGCGGAAACGGGAATGATGTTTTCCGCACCCAGCACCCGGAACTCGAAGGTCTGCGCATCGAGCAGCATCGGCACTTCAGGGTGGGCATAGGTCAGCAGGAAATCGCTCTGCCCATCCACCAGCGAATTGAGGTTTTCCTCCATGCTGCCGGAATCGGGCCTCAACACAGAAAACAGCGGTCCCGCCTTTTCGTTCACCCGCTTCAGCCAGTCGGGAAAGAAGGTGAAGGACAGGGTGTGCAGAGCCGTCAGCCGCACCGTCCTGGCATCCGCCCCCTCTTCCTGAAGAAGCGTGCGCCGGGCATGATAAAGCTGCTTCAGCGTTTCCTGCGCCACCGGCACGAATTTCACGCCCGCTTCGGTCAGCCGGGAAGGATAGGAGGCGCGGTCAACCAGCGTCGCGCCCACCCAAGCCTCCAGCTGCTTGATGCGCCGGCTGAAGGCGGATTGCGTCACATGCCGCTCATCCGCCGCCTTCGAGAAATTGAGCGTTCCGGCCAGCGCCAGGAAATCCTCGAGCCATTTGACTTCCACGGCTCACACTCCCCCACCAACAATATCCTATCCGTTCATTCGGAAAGCGTCTTTATTAGGAGCAATGGGATGTGAATGAAACTCTTTTAAAGAGCCCTTGAATATTCGATCATCCGCGCCCGGCTGGAAACCAGCTCGATCCGGTCATCGCCCAGACGATTGAGGCAGACGCGCTTCGTCCATGGCCCGTCAATCAGCGTGAAGAGGAAACGGCCATTGCCGAGCGCCTTCAGAGGCATGCTGCGGCGCGTCGGGCCGATGCCCATCGTCAATGAGGAGCCGCTGATCGAAAATTCGGCGCCCTCATCGGAGCGCCATGATCCTGAAAGATCATCCGGCACCGCATGATCGCGGACCGGCAGGAAGCGGCGGGCGGCGTGACCGGCCTCACCGACAATCGCACCGCCCTCAAGCCTCAGACGCATGGGCGACGATGCCGAACGCGACGATACCCAGCCATCGACATCTTCATAAAGCGTGTCGTCACCATCGATGAAGGTGGATGTGCTGCCCTTGATTTCCAGCCACCACGGCCCGCTTTCGGTCACGTAAAGGCCTTCCGGCAGGCTGGCGGCCGGCTTGGGCAAAGGCAGGCCGGTGAGGGCCACCATGTTTTCGAGCGCGATCTTGAAGCCGTTGGTATCCTCGCGGTTCGACACCACGACGAAACCCGTGCCGTTTTCCGGATCGAGCAGGAAATAAGTCTTGTAGCCCGGATGCGAACCGCCATGGCCGACGAAGCGCCTGTCGCCGAGATGCGACCAGCGCAGGCCGAGGCCATATTCGCTCATCCGCCCATCGGCCAACGAACGTTCAGCAGAAAGCCTGTCGAGAACGCCCGCAAAGCTGCCCTCGCCCCGCATCAGCCCCTGCAGCCAGCGGGTCAGCGCTTCGGCGCTGCCGGCAAGACTGCCCGAAGCGGAAATATGCAGACCGGCGGCCGAAAGCTGCCAGTTGTCTTCGGCTTTCCAGTAACCCGGCACGAGGCCATCGACCGGATCGTTCCAGACATCGGGCGCCTTCAGGAACACGCCGAAGGGGCCGGCAATCTGCGTCTGCACGAAATCGTCAAAACGGAAACCCCGGCGTTCCAACGCCGCTTCCACCAGACGATAACCGGTATTGGAATAGGACACCTCGCTGCCGGCTTCGAAATTCAGCCGGGCCAACCTCGACAGGTATTCGAGAAGCGGGCCGGCCTTCGTCTCGGTATAGACGGAAAGGCCAAGCAGTGAGAGGCATTCCCGCGTATCCGGCAAGCCGCCACTCATATCCAGCGCCTGCCCCACCGTCACCTCGCGGAGCGGCGATTGCAACTCCGGCAGATGCTTGCCGAGTGTATCGTCAAGCCCGATCAGATCGGAATGGGTAAGCACCATCGCGCAAAAAGCGTGTTTGGTGACGGAAGCATAACGCACCACGCTCTGCGGCGTGAAAGGTGCGAATGTCGAAAGGCTCTCGACACCGCCCGCATGGGCGAAACGGATACCGTTGAGATCGAAACCGATGACCGCTCCACCCGGCTCGTTGCCCGCCCATTGCGAGACGAAGCTCTCTGAAAGGGTTGAAGCGGCGTTCCAGTCGAATTGCTGTGGCATGGTTCGGTCTCGTATCTCTATTGCAGCGTGCGAGGACAACGGTTTTGTCACCGGCATCGCCGCTTGTTTCTTCTCCCCGCCGGGGAGAAGAAGCGGGCGGCACCCGCTCGATCCATGTGTAACGTTGGCCGGGTGACCGGCCGTCAGGCCGGCTCTTCCAGCCGGATGCTCAGGCTGCGCAGCTCTTCCGTATGCGGATGTTTCGTGCGGCCCTCGCGCAGATCGCTCGCACTCAGCTGCTCCACCATTTCCCCATTCAACATCACGCCAACCTGCGGGCACAGATGCGCAATAACCGCCAGATTGTGGCTGACGAGAATATAGGTGAGGTTGCGTGCCGCACGCAGGTCCTGCAAGAGGTTCAGGATTTCCGCCTGCACCGACACGTCGAGCGCCGAGGTCGGCTCATCCAGCAGCAGCACCTGCGGGTCCGCGATCAGCGCGCGGGCAATCGCCACGCGCTGGCGCTGGCCGCCGGAAAGCTGGTGCGGAAAACGGAAGCGCACTGCCTGCGGCAGAGCCACATCCGAGAGCGCCTGCTGGATGCGCTTTTCAATATTGTCCATGCCGTGCACCAGCGGCAGTTCGCTGAGAATGCGGTCGATGGTCTGGCGCGGATGCAACGACCCGTAAGGATCCTGAAACACCATCTGCACCTGCCGGAAGAATTCCGGCGTGCGCCTCAGCGGTGCATCCTTGCCGGCAAAGGCGATGCGGCCTTCCCAGCTTTCGTTGAGGCCGGCCATGGCGCGCAGGATGGTGGACTTGCCCGATCCGCTTTCACCGACGATGCCGAAGCTGCCACCCTTCTCAACCAAAAAGGACACGCCTTTCACGACTTCACGGTCGCCGAACTTGATACGGAGATTGTCGACATCGATCATTGGCTGGACCACGCTGCATCACGGTTGAGAACGGGAAGACGCTCGCGCGGATGCGTCAGCGAGGGAATGCAGTTCAGAAGTCCCTTTGTATAGGGATGTTCGGCTTTCAGGAGTTCGGACGCCTTCAGCTCCTCCATCACCCGGCCGGAATACATCACGGCCACGCGGTCGCAGAAATGCGAAACGAGCGGCAGGTCGTGGCTGATGAGGATGAGGCCCATGCCGCGTTCCGACACCAGCTCCTCGATCAGCCGCAGGATTTCCGCCTGCACCGTCGCATCGAGCGCGCTGGTCGGCTCGTCGGCGATCAGGAGTTCGGGATCGGGCGCCAGCATCATGGCGATCATCACGCGCTGGCCCATGCCGCCGGAAACCTCATGCGCATAGGAAGAAGCGACCTGGCGCGGATTGCGGATCTTCACCTGATCGAGAAGCGCAATTGCCGCTTCCATGGCAGCACGCTTGCTACCGCCCTTATGGGCACGCCAGGCTTCCGCAATCTGCGCACCCATGGTCTTCACCGGGTTCAGCGAATATTTCGGGTCCTGCAGGATGAAACCCGCGCGCTTGCCGCGGATCTGGCGCATCTGCCTTTCGCTGGCGGCGAGCACATCGATACCGTCGAAGGAGAGCTTGTCGGCCCTAATATCGGCATTAGAGGGCAGAAGCTTCATCAGCGCCCGCGCCGTCAGGCTCTTGCCGGAACCGGATTCGCCGACAATACCGAGCTTTTCAGTGCCAAGCTTCATGGAGACACCGCGCACCGCCTCGAAACGGCTGGTGCGGGTCTGGAAAGCGATCTTCAGATTTTCGATTTCGACCAGCATGGCTCAATGTCCCTTCGGGTCGAGAACGTCGCGCAAGCCATCGCCAAGGAAGTTGAAGGCGAGCGAAACGAGGAAGATGGCGATGCCGGGAATGGTGGCGACCCACCATTGTTCGAAGATGAAGCGCTTGGCGGTGGCAATCATCGCGCCCCATTCCGGCGAAGGCGGCTGCGCGCCCATGCCGAGGAAGCCGAGGCTTGCGGCGGTGATGATGATCGAGCTCATGTCGAGCGTGATGCGCACGATAAGGCTCGGCACGCAGAGCGGCGCGATATGGCGGGCGATGATGCGCCAGGCGGAAGCGCCCGTCAGCCGGTAGGCCGCGACGAAATCGCTGCCGCGCACCGTCATGGTTTCGGCGCGTGCAAGACGCGCATAGGGCGGCCATGCGGTGAGCGCGATGGCGAGAATGGCGCTTTCAACGCCGGGCTTCAGCGCCGCGACAAAGGCGAGCGCGAGGATGAGGCGCGGGAAAGCCAGAAACACATCCGTCACCCGCATCAGCACCGTATCGACAATGCCGCCGAAATAACCGGCGATGCAGCCGATGGCGAGGCCAATGGGTGCCACGAGAACGACGACGGCAATGACCATGCCGAGCGTGACGCGGCCGCCGTAAAGAATGCGCGAGAGAATGTCGCGGCCCAGCTCATCCGTGCCGAACCAGTGTTCGGCATTTGGAAACGCTAAGCGATTGCCGAGATTCTGCGTCGCCGGATCATAGGGCGCGAGCAGCGGCGCCAGAAGCGACAGGGCGATGAACAGGACGATGATGGTCAGACCGATCACCGCCAGCGGATTGGACTTGAGGTTGAGCCAGATGCGATACCGGTTTCCCCAGGCAGCCTGTGTGCGGGAATGCGGCGTCTCATCCAGAGCCCAATTTCTGAAATTAGCTAACATCATCGAACGCGAGGATCCATAACTCTGTAAAGCACGTCTGCGAGCAGGTTGAGGGCGACATAGATGAAGCCGATCAACAGGGTTGCTCCGACGACCGGGTTCATGTCCGCGTTCATGAGCGAGACGGTGAGGTATTGACCAAGGCCCGGCCAGCTGAAGACGGTTTCCGTCACCACGGCACCTTCGAGAAGGCCGGCATAGGTGAGCGCCAGAACCGTGACGAGCTGCACGGCGACCGTCGGGAAGGCGTGGCCCCAGATCACGGTCATGGCGGACAGCCCCTTGGCACGAGCGGTGATGACATATTCGCCCTTCAACGCGTCGATCATGAAGGCGCGCGTCATGCGGGTGATATAGGCCATGCTGAAATAGGCGAGAATGCAGACGGGCTGCACCATATGGGCGATGGCGTCGTAAAAGGCATCCCAGTCGCCCGCAAGCAGCGTGTCGACCGTCATCAGGCCGGTGACCTGCGTGATCATGCCGTCATAGATGATGTCCTGCCGGCCCGGCCCCGGTGCGACGCCAAGCGTGGCGTAAAAGACGAGCAGCGAAATCAGCGCCAGCATGAAGACCGGCACGGAGTGACCGGCAAGGCAGACGACGCGGATGACCTGATCGGTGATCTTGCCCTGCTTCACGGCGGCCCAGACACCGAGCGGAATGCCGATCAGCGCTGCGAGGATAAGTGCTGCGGTGGCAAGTTCGAAAGTGGCGGGGAAGACGCGCTTGATATCGATCCAGACCGGATTGCGGGTCAGGATCGAATTGCCGAAATCGCCATGCAGAACCTGCGAGACATAATGGAAGAACTGCACGACCAGCGGCTGGTCGAGACCCATTTCGGCCCGCACGCGCACGATGACGTCTTCGGGCGCATTGTCGCCGACCGCCGCGATGACGGGATCGACGGGCATGACGCGCCCGATCATGAAGGTGATGACCATCAAACCGAACAGCGTCAGGATGACGCTGCCCAGTATCGACGATATGCTTTTAACGCGCTTGTTCAATGTCACGCTTTCTTCGCATCGTGGTAGGAATTGCCCTCGGAGAGAACGCCGAGTTCGAAGCCGGAAACGCCCTTGCGGAAAGCTGCCGTCTTCGTGGTCTGGAACATGAACACGAAGGGGCTGTTTTCCATGTGCTCGCGCTGCAGGGCTTCATAAAGCTCCACGCGCTTTGCCGGGTCCTTCTCGTCACGGGCGGCTTCCGCCTTGGCGGCGAAGTCGTCGTTCTTGAAACGTGAACGCCACAGGAAGGGCTTCGACTTGGCGTCGTCGCCATTGTCCTTGTTGATGTTGAAGACATCGGCGTTGGAATGCGGATCGAAATAATCCGTGCCCCATGCGGAAAGCGCCATCTGGTGTTCGCGGGCGCGCATCTTGGTCAGAACCTGACGGTTTTCCGCCGACTGCAGGCGCACCTTGATGCCGATATCGGCAAGGTTGGCCTGAATGGCCTGCGCCAGATCCGGGTAAGGCTGGGCGGAATAGTGATCCATACTGATCTCGAAACCGTCGGCAAAGCCGGCTTCGGCCATCAGCGCCTTGGCCTTTTCGACATCGCGCTGGTACGGGATGTCGTTGACGGCGCCGGGGAAGCCCTTCGGCTCGAAGCTCTGGTGGATTTCGTGCGTCAGCGGCACGATGTTTTCCTGCATGCCCTTGTAGTCCAGCGCCCACTTGATGGCCTGCCAGACCTGCGGCTTGGCGAGGTTCTCATTGCCCTGGTTGAGCGAGATCAGCACCAGCGAGGCAATGGACTTGCGCTCCAGCTCGATATTGGCGTCGTCCTTGACCGTGCGCAGCTGCTCGGAGGTCAGGTCGCGGGCAATGTCGATATCGCCCTTCTGCAGCATCAGAAGCTGGGAAGACGGATCGGTGACATGGCGCAGGATGATGCGCTTGATATTGCCCTTGTAAGGACCGTTCGGATTGACGGTGAGCGCAACGCTTTCGCTCGGCTTCCAGGCCTGCAGCACGAAGTCGCCGGAGCCGGCGCTGTTCTTCTGCAGCCAGCCATTGCCCAGGTCTTCGCCAGAAGCATTGGCGAGAACCGCCTTCTTTTCGACGATCGCGCCGATATTGGCGGAGAGGCAATAAAGCAGGAAGGAGATGGCGGTCGGCTTTGCCGTCGTCAGCTTCACCGTCTTGTCATCAGTGGCAACGATGGTCGTCTCGGCATTGTCGGGCGTGAAGCCGAACTGGCTGATGATGAAGGCCGGGCTCTTGTTCATCTTGATGGCGCGCTGCAGCGAGAAGGCGACGTCTTCCGCGGTTACTTTCTCACCGCTCGCGAATGTCGCTTCGTCACCGATCACGAAGGTGAAGACCTTGCTGTCCGCATCGGCTTCCCAGGATTTCGCGATAACCGGATCAACCTTGGTGGAATCCTCGCGGTTGGCGCGCACCAGCTTCTGATACATGTTGGAGATGATTTCACCGCCGACGGCTTCGAAACCTTCATGCGGGTCAAGGCTCGTCATATTGTCCAGCTGCTGGGCAACGACCAGAATGTCCTTCGGTGTCGCGGCAAATGCCGGAATGCGCGCATAAGACAGGAACGGAATGGCAGCGCCGGCAATCAGCAGGTTGCGTCTTGAAATCATCGAAAATCCCCTTTCGGACCTTATTTTTCGGAAAATGGTGGGTTTGCCCCAATCCAGTCGTTTTTTTTATGTTTCCCGCGATTACCATGAGCAAACGAGGCCCGACCAATTCCAAATTTGGCAGAGCCTATGCACGGATTGCATTTGCTCCCGCCTTGACCTTTCCTCTACCAATTCAGAAAACTCGTCCGCACGCGCGTCCGCGCAATCCCATTTCCGAAGGTGAATGACCATGACCGATCAAAAAACCGTACCCGTCTTCGACGGCCACAACGACGTGCTGCTGCGGTTATGGCGATCGGGCAATGTTTCCCCCGAAACGCTTCTCATCGAAGGGGATACCGTCGGCCACATTGACCTGCCTCGCGCCAAGAAAGGCGGGCTGGCCGGTGGCCTCTGCGCCGCCTATGTGCCTTCGCCCAGCATGGACAAGGACGCCAACGGCGACTACCCGACGCCGACCGAGGCGGATGCGCTGAAGGCGACGCTCGCCATGGCCGCTCTTTTGTTCCGGGCAGAGAAACAATCCGCAGGCGCGCTCAAGGTCTGCCGCACGGCCGCCGATATCCGCAACGCCATGGCAGAGGGCGCTTTCGCCTCCGTCTTCCATATCGAAGGTGCGGAGGCGATCGGCGCCGATCTGGATGCTCTCCACGTTCTCTACGAAGCGGGCCTGCGCACGCTCGGGCCGGTCTGGAGCCGCCCGAACATCTTCGCTTACGGCGTTCCCTTCCGTTTCCCCTCGACGCCGGATATCGGCCCCGGCCTCACCGATGCCGGCAAGCGGCTGATAAAGACCTGCAACGAGCTGAAGATCATGGTCGACCTGTCGCACATGAACGAGCAGGGTTTCTGGGACATTGCCGGGATTTCCGACGCGCCGCTGGTGGCGTCGCACTCCAACGCCTATGCGCTGTGCAATCACAGCCGCAATCTGACGGACCGGCAGCTTGACGCCATCCGCGACACGGGCGGCCTTGCCGGCATCAATTTCGGCGTTCTGTTCCTGCGGCAGGATGGCGTGAAGAACCCGGACACCGATCTCAACGAACTCGTCCGCCACGTGGACTATATCGTCAACCGCATCGGCATCGATCACGTCGCGCTCGGCTCGGATTTCGACGGCACCACCATTCCCGCCGCCATGAAGGACGCAGCCGATCTGCAATTGCTTGTCGAAGCCCTGCGCAAGGGTGGTTATGACGACGAGGCGCTTGCCAAAATCTGCCACGGCAACTGGATCCGTGTGCTCGAAAAAACCTGGGGCGCGTAAGGCATATTGCAATTTATCTCCGGCGCAAAGCGCCGGAGATGTGAGCGGCAGGCCCTTAAGCCTTTGCCGCTTTTTTCCTGCCGGTCGCCCGGAAAGCCAGAAGCCCGGCTACGACACCGATCATCGCCCATTTCATCGGCAGCACATCCGCCGTCTCGCTGCGGATCGGCAATACGGTTACGGTTCCCGGACGGGATTCATAACCCATCTGCCCTTTCGCCTTGGCCTCCGTGATCTGTTGCGGCGAAACGACCCATTCGGCGCCGTGCATCTTATCCACCGCCATGTATCCGCCGCCCGCCACGAGGGCGACGACGAGCGAAACGACTATTCTTATGGGCGTGTTCATTGGCATCTCCTTCAATCGAAAGGAGCGTGTAGTCGCATCAAACGGCACCACCAAGCAACCGCAACGGTCAATTTGGCGTCATTCGGAACAATCCCGTCAATCATACATTCCATAGTTGCATTTTCCGCCCCAAATCCGGTGAAATTAACGCATGATCGGCCATAAACTTCACATCGACACTTCATGCTTTTCTGCTAATCACATTTCCTCAACCGAAACGAATTAGCGACACAATCCTGTGGTTCGCCAACAGGAACTGGCGCTGGGCAAAGTAAATGGCAGACAAGAGCGAAATTACACAAACCGATGTTACGGAATCTGCGGTTGAAAGCTTTTTCGCCAGAAACCGCCCCTATCTGACCGCGATCGCCATTACGCTGGTCTTCGTGATGATGACCTTCGCCATCTATCACCTGACCTCCGAAGTCCGCTACGACGACGTCATCGATGCGCTGACGCAGACCTCGGCCTCGGCGGTGCTGCTCGCCATCGTTTTCACCGCGCTCAGCTTTCTGGCGCTGATATTCTACGACGCCAATGCCATCGAATATATCGGCCGCAAGCTACCCTTTCCGCCCATGGCGGCAACTGCGTTTGCGGCCTATGCCATTGGCAACACTGCCGGTTTCGGCCCCTTGAGCGGTGGCGCCATCCGCTTTCGCGCCTATTCCCGGCTGGGTCTGTCACCCGGTGAAATCGCCCGCGTCATCGCCTTCGTCACGCTGTCCTTCGGGCTTGGGCTGCTTTCGGTCAGCGCCATCTCCACCTTCATCGTCGCGCCGCGCATCGCCGCCATCATCGGCGTCGATGCCGTCATTCTCAGGGGTGCAGCGCTTGCCATAATCGCGGTTCTCGTGGTGGCGGCCTATGTCGGGCGCAACGGGCGCGCCATCCGGCTCGGCGCATGGCGTCTTCGTCTCCCGGACAGCCGGACATCGTCGCGCCAGTTTCTCGTCTCCGCTTTCGATATCGCCGCCTCCGCCTCCGTGCTTTATGTCCTGCTGCCCGACACGCATCTGGGCTGGCCGACATTTTTCGCCATCTACGCCACCGCCGTCGGCCTCGGCGTCCTCAGCCATGTGCCCGCCGGTCTTGGCGTCTTCGAAACCGTCATGGTTGCGGGGCTTGGCAACGCCATCAGCGTCGATCAGCTGCTCGGAAGCCTCGTTCTCTACCGCGTGATCTATCACGTGCTGCCGCTGGTGGTGGCCATTCTGGTCATGCTCGTCTCGGAGATGAAGCAGTTCGCGGCAAAGCCTGTTGTGTCGGATATCAGCCAGCTTGCCGTCAGGCTCGCGCCGCCGCTGCTATCGACCTTCGCGATGATCCTCGGCACCATGCTGATCTTTTCTAGCGTGACGCCGACGCCGGACAGCAATCTGGATTTCCTCTCCAATTTCGTGCCGCTTCCCATCGTCGAGGCGGCGCATTTTCTGACGAGCATTCTCGGCCTCGTGCTTGTCGTCGCTTCGCGCGGCCTTGGGCAGCGGCTTGACGGCGCCTGGTGGATTGCGCTCGTCGCGGCCTCGCTGGCGCTGGTCCTCTCGCTCCTCAAGGCCATCGCCGTGTTCGAAGCCGCCATCCTCGGCGTCTTCATCGCGGCCCTTTCCGTCAATATGCGCAGCTTTAACCGCCATGCCTCGCTGGTGAAGCAGGCGCTTGGGCCAAGCTGGCTCGCCGCCATGGCCGTCATCATTGCCGGCGCGGCGACAATCCTGCTCTTCGTCTATCGCGATACGGATTACAGCCAGACATTATGGTGGCAGTTCGAATTCTCCGAGGAAGCGCCGCGCGGATTGCGCGCCCTTCTCGGCCTCGTGCTCGCCTCCTCCACCATCGCCATCTTCAGCCTGATGCGGCCGGTGGCCTTCAGGCCGGACGCCATCAAGGCCGACGACGTCACGAGTGCGACCGGCATCGTCATGACACAGGATGCGGCCGACGCCAATCTCGTGCGCATGGGCGACAAACACGTGATGTTCTCCGAAAGCGGCAACGCCTTCATCATGTATGGGATTCAGGGCCGCTCATGGATCGCGTTTGCCGATCCGGTCGGCGATGAGGATGATTTTCCGGATCTGGTCTGGCAATTTGTGGAAGCCGCCCGTGGCGCCGGCGCGCGCGCCGCCTTCTATCAGATTTCGCCTTTCCTCCTCTCCCATTGCGCCGATGCAGGCCTGCGCGCCTTCAAGCTCGGCGAACTGGCATTGGTCGATCTCACCGCATTCGAACTGAAGGGCGGCAAGCTTGCCAATCTTCGCCAGTCGCTGAGCCGCGGCGCGCGCGACGGACTGACCTTCGAGGTGGTCGAGCAAGCGCAGGTGGCAGATATTCTGGATGAGCTGAAACAGGTCTCCGATGGCTGGCTCGCCCACCACAATACCCGGGAAAAGCGCTTCTCTCTTGGCGCTTTCGAGCCGGATTACATCCTGTCGCAACCCGTCGCCGTGCTGCGCAAGGATGGAAAGATCACCGCCTTCGCCAACCTGATGGTGACGGACACGAAAAAGGAAGCCACAGTCGACCTCATGCGTTTTTCGCCGGATGCGCCGCGCGGCTCGATGGATTTTCTCTTCGTCAGCATCATGCAATATCTGCGCGAAGCGGGCTATGAGAGCTTCAATCTCGGCATGGCCCCCATGTCCGGCATGTCGAAACGCGACGCCGCCCCCGTCTGGGACCGCATCGGCAGCACGCTTTTCGAACACGGAGAACGTTTCTACAACTTCAAGGGACTTCGCGCCTTCAAGGCGAAGTTCCACCCGAAATGGGAACCGCGTTACCTTGCCGTGCAGAACGGCGCAGACGCCGCTCTGGCGCTGATGGACGCGACGGTTCTCATCAGCGGCGGCGTCAGAGGAGTGATCGGAAAATGAGAAAATCCAGCATGCTGAAAGCGGTTCTTGCCGCCTCCGCCCTGTTCGCCTCCCCCTTTCTTGTTTCCGGCGCCGTTCTTGCGCAGGACAAGCCCGCTTACGAGACCGGCATGATCCCCGCCGGACACATCATGGTGCCGGATGGCGAAATTCTCGCCAGCGTCTTCCTGATTTCCAATGCGGACGGATGGACGGCCGCCGATGAGACCCGCGCCAGAGCGCTGGTGGAAAAAGGTGCCGCCGTGGTCGGTATCGATTTCAAGGAATATCTGAAGGCGCTCGAGGCCGATGACGACGAGTGCATCTATATGATCTCGGACATCGAGTCGCTCTCGCAGCAGATTCAGCGCACCGCCGGCACGAGCAGCTATCGCCAGCCCATCCTCACCGGCATCGGCAAGGGCGGAACGCTGGCGCTGGCGATGATTGCGCAGAGCCCCGTCTCCACCGTCCGGGAAGCCATCGCCGTCGACCCCAAGGCCGGCCTGCCGCTTGAGAAAATCCTCTGCACCCCCGCCATCAAGGACAAGGCGGATGGCGAAACGGTCTATGGCCTGACCGACGGCCCGCTGCCCGCCCCCGTCAGCGTGCTGTTCACGCCTGCCGCGGATCAGAAGGGCCGCGACCACGTCAATGCGCTCGTCAAGCTGCATCCCGATATCGACGTGACGGATGTGGATGACAAGGCGGACGAGGTTCTGACCCAGACCCTGTCCGACCAGATCGACGCCGCAGGCGACACGGACAGCCCGCTCGGCCTGCCGATCAAGGTTCTGGAAACCAGCCCGGTGATGGACACCATGGCGGTGATCTATTCCGGTGACGGCGGCTGGCGCGATCTCGATGAGGAAGTGGGCGGCGCCTTCCAGAAGGAAGGCATACCCGTCATCGGCGTCGATTCGCTTCGCTATTTCTGGAAGGAAAAGAAACCGCAGGAGGTCGCCACCGATCTCGGCCGCATCATCGACACCTATCGCAAGGAATGGAAAGTGCGCAATGTGGTGTTGATCGGCTATTCCTTCGGTGCCGATATTCTTCCCGCCACCTATAATCTGCTGCCGGACCGCGACAAGTCCCATGTCGTGCAACTGACCCTGATGGGACTTTCGACCGAAGTGGATTTCGAGATTTCCGTCGAAGGCTGGCTTGGCGTTGCCGGTGAAGGCAAGGGCGGCAAGACGGTGGACGACATCGCCAAGATCGATCCGAAGCTGGTGCAATGCATCTATGGCACGGAAGAAGAAGATGAAGACCCCTGCCCCGGCCTGAAAGCCAAGGGCGTGGAAGCGGTCGGCATCGAGGGCGGCCACCATTTTGACGAGGACTATGAGGGACTGGCCAAGCGTATCGTGACCTCGCTGAAGACCCGGCTGCCGAAATAGCCTGCATCACCACAGGCCGATATTCCGAATCTCGGATAATCTTTGACGGCGAATGCATCGCCGATGCTTCTTCGCATCACGGCCGTGCTTGCGGAATCGCTTAAACTATTATTCAAAAGAAACCGGCCTGCAGTGGATGTTCATCACATTTCCGCAACCGTGCTGCTGTTGATCGCCAACCATGGATTTTATATTTCCGGACGGGTTCAGGGAGCCGCCGCATGCCCGCTTCAAAGCGAAAGACGAAAACACCAGTCCTCGTGGAACGCATCGATCATTTCGTCGGTCAGGTCAAAGAGGCAATGAAGAGCGATGACACGCTGCGCAACAGAAAAATCCGCGATCTGTGGGATGCCGAGGTCCGCTACCATTTCGACAATGGCCGCACCGAAAAGACGCTCGAACTCTACATCATGAAATATCGCAATGCGCTGAAGGCCGAGTTCGGCGTCAAGAGCACACCGCTTGCCATCTGTAACATGAAGAAGCTGCGCGAGCGGCTGAACACCTATATTGCGCGCGCCGACTATACGAAAACCGGCGTGGCGACCTCCATCGTCGAGAAAATCGAGCGGGCGGAGTTCAATACCGCCGGTCGCAAGCCGACCGTTCTGCTGCGTATCGCGGATTTCATTGCGGCGATGAACGGCATGGGAACGAAAGAAGAGATGCAGACCCTGTGGAATGCTGAAATCGGCACCATGAAGGGCAGAGCCCAGACCACGATCATCTCCTACATCACCAAATATCGCAACGCCATCCGCGAGGCCTTCGGGGACGACCATCCGATGCTGAAGATCGCCACCGGCGATGCCGCGATGTATGACGATGCACGCCGGGTGAAGATGGAGAAGATCGCCAGAAAGCACGGCGCGCTGATCACCTTCGAGAATTATCGGCAGGTTCTGAAGATTTGCGCCGATAAGCTCCTGTCCGCCGATCCCCTGATGATCGGCATCGGCCTGATCGGCATGACGGGACGCCGCCCCTACGAGGTCTTCACCCAGGCGGAATTTTCACCTGCCCCCTATGGCAAGGGCGTCTCCAAATGGAGCCTCCTGTTCAACGGCCAGGCCAAGACGAAACAGGGCGAAGGAACGAAGTTTGGGATTACCTATGAAATCCCGGTGCTTGCCCGTTCGGAAACCATTCTGGCCGCCTATAGGCGCCTGCGCGAAAGCGGACAGGGAAAATTGTGGCATGGCATGTCGATCGACGATTTTTCGTCGGAAACCCGCCTGCTGCTTCGGGACACGGTTTTTAACCTGTTCGAGGATCTCTGGCCGAAGGAAGAGCTTCCCAAGCCCTATGGCCTCCGGCACCTCTATGCCGAGGTGGCCTTTCACAATTTCGCGCCGCCGCATGTGACCAAGAACAGCTACTTCGCCGCCATTCTCGGACATAACAACAACGATCTCGAAACCTCGCTGTCCTATATGACCTATACACTGCCGGAAGATCGCGACGATGCGCTGGCACGGGCCAAACGCATCAACGAACGGACGCTGCAGCAGATGGCGACAATCGCGCCGGTATCCCGCAAGGCATGATGCGTTAACGTCATTTTCCGGGCGTAAAACCGCTCGGCGGTTTTGCCGGAAATGCGCCGGCCGCGGATTTCAGTTCTCCGCGGCCGGCCGTTTCATTCATCAAACCCGCGCGTCACCGGAGGTGCGGTAAAGCAGGGTCAATACCGTCAGCATCAGCCCCACAAGTGCGACCGAGCCGAAAATGTAGAAATTCCACTCGGGCGCCAGACCGCGCTGCAACACGAGGCCGCCGATCATCGGACCGGCAATGCCGCCGAGCCGCCCAACCGCCAGCGAAAAGCCGAGACCCGTGCCGCGAATATGAACGGGGTAGAGCCGTCCCACCAGAACATTGGCGAGAATCTGGGTGCCGATGGTGCCCGCACCCGCAAGGGCGACGAAGGCATAAAGAAGCGGCCCCTTGTTCACCGTCAGGGCGAAGATCGAGGCGGCGCCGATGGCAAACAGGATCGCCACGACCACCTTGACGTTGCCCTTATCCGCAAACCGCCCGCCGATGAGAATGCCGATCGCAGCCCCGACATTGAGCATGACGGAAAAGCTGAGCGCCGAACTGATGTCATAACCCATCTTGTTCATGATGGTGGGCAGCCAGTTGACCATGCCGAAGGTGAGAAGCAGCGAGCAGAAGTGGATGCCCCAGGCATTCAGCGTCGAGAGCAACCGGCCTTCCGAGAACAGCGCTCCGACACCGCCCTTTTGAATTTTCGCATGCGGTACGATGCGTTGCAGACCGTAGCTGTCGCAAATGCCGTCAGCCTCCGCCTGCCGCCCCTTGCTTGCCAGCCATTCGGGCGATTCCGGCAGGAAGCGCATGAAGATCGGCAGAAGAATAAGCGGCAGGCCGCCGATCAGCATCAAGGGCCGCCAGCCATAGGTCTCCAGAAGAAGGATGCCCATGACGCCGGAAATGATGCCGCCGATAAGATAACCGAGGAAAGACAGGGAATTGGCCTGCGCTCTGCGATGCGGCGGCGAAAATTCCAGCACCAGCGCGGTGACCGTCGGCAACAGTGCGCCAAGCCCGAGACCGGCGAAGAAGCGTGTGATTTCGAAGGCGAGAAAATTCGGCGTCATGGCCGAGGCAATCATCATCGCCGAAAAGCCGGCGAGGCTGAGAAGAACCACCTTCCGGCGGCCGATGCGGTCGGCCATGGTGCCGGCAAAAAGCGCGCCGAGCAGCATGCCCACCAGCGTCAGCGCGGCGGCGCGCCCGACCATGGCCGGGTTGAGCGCCCATGCGCTTTCTTTCAAGAGTGCCGGTGCGACGGCGCCGTAAACGACCAGATCGTAACCGTCAAACATGATCATCAGGCCGCATGTCGCGATAACGCCGGCCGGGTTCTTCGTCCGCGCTGACGCGGCGCTCAGATAATTCGTGGACATCTTCCTCCCTTTCACGCATGAACGCGCCATCCGGTATGGATAAGCGTCTCCCGTTCCTGCGATATCCTCCGTGAGTGCCCGGCGTGCTCCACACTGATATGTGCCCTGCTCCTGTCAAGCACATATCGCCAGCATCCCGCCTTCGATTAAATGTTGCATTTGCAAAAATTGCAAATGAAATATTAACAAATGCCAGGCGCACCGCGCCGACGAAATTCAGCCAGGCTCCAGCCCGGAAATCGTCGACAACGTCGGCGTCCAGCTCAAAATATGAATGCGGTTATAAACACCGTGAATGACGAATGGATCGGCATCGCTGAAGGCGATGACATCTTCGATGGAGCGCGCCTGCGCAATAATGAGGGCGGCGGATGAGCCGTCGGCAATCGCGCTCATCGGGCCGGAGACAAGAATCCTGAACCCTTCCGCCATCGCCTCGCCATTGCGCAGATGGGCCTTGTGAGCCTCTATCTGCGCCGCCCGTTGTGCGGCCGCAGCGGGATCGCTTTCGGCGAAACGCACGTAAAGCCGGGTTCGGTCGCTCCCGCCGCTCATCGGGCGAGCACGAAATCGTGGTTCACCGACCAGAACCAGTCGCCGATGAAACCCAGGTCCCGCGCCTTTTGCGCATCATCCACCCGCTGGAAATCGGCGAGCAGACTTTCTTTTACGCCGAAGACCGCATCCGAACGGATATAGGGATCGTCGGGATCGAAAATATGGGTGACGAGCGTAGTGAAGCCTTCGGCCGAAACGATATAGTGCAGATGCGCCGGCCGGTAGGGATGCCGCCCCATGGCGCGCAGCAGCTGCCCGACCGGACCGTCATCCGGGATCGGATAATATTTCGGCTTGGCGGCCCGGAACCAGTAGCGCCCGTCCTCGCCGGTGATGAAGACGCCGCGCAGGTTGAAATCGGGCTGGATGCCCTTCTGCTGCACGTCATAAAAACCTTCGTCATTGGCCTGCCAGACATCTATGCGTGCGCCGGCGACCGGCGCGCCGTGTGTATCGAGGATGCGGCCGGTGACCACCATATCCTCACCCTTGCCATCGAGGCAGATATTCGCACCCATCGGCATTTCCGGCGCATCCGCGACATGGAAGGGGCCGAGAACGGTCGATTCCGACGCGCCGCTCGGCTTGCGATGGTTGATGGCGTCGACCAGCATGGAGACACCGAGAATATCGGAAAACAGGATCCATTCCTGCCGCCATTCATTGCAGATCTGGCCAACCTCGGTGAGAAAATGAATGGCCTTCATCCACTCCTCCTCGGTCGGCTCGATTTCCTTCACCGCCTCATGCAGCTTGCGCGTCACCACCGCCATGATTTCCTTCAGACGCGGATCGTCACAGTCGCGCATCCGCGTGATCACGGTTTCAGCCGAACGTTCCTCGACGAAGTAGCCGTCATCTTTGCTCATCTTCATATCCATCGTCTCCTCCCATCACTCCGGCCGCGCGCCCTCGAAGGCGCATTGCAAAAGGTCGCGGATCGCAGTTTTTTCGATTGGCCGCGGGCACCAGTAAGAATTGGCCGTTGCAAGCTCCGCCATGCGGTCGAGATCGTCCGACCGGACCCCGAGAGCAGCAAGGCTCGACGGCGCGCCAAGCCGGGCGGCAAAATCATAGAGTCCCGCCCCGGCCCTGCCGCCTACAAGAGAAGCAAGTGGCGCAAGCAGATCCGGCACCGCCTGTTCCACATAGGCGATGGTATACGGCAGAAGCACCGCATGGGTTTCCGCGTGCGGCAGATCGAGACTGCCGCCCAGCGTGTGGCAAAGCTTGTGATGCAGCGACATGCCGACGGCGCCAAGCACCGTGCCGCACAGCCACGCACCATAAAGCGCGGTCTCGCGTGCTTTGACATCCTGCGGCGCAGCCTTCACGCCGGGAAGCGCCTCGATCATCGCCCGCAATCCCTCAACCGCCATCAGGCTGGCGATGGGATTGCGATCCTGCGCGTAAAGCGCCTCCGCCGCATGCGCCATGGCGTTCAGCCCGCTCGTCATGCTGATGGCGACCGGCAATCCAAGCGTCAGTTCCGCATCGTAAATCACCGCTTCCGGCAGGATTTCCGGCCCGCGTATGGTGGTCTTCACCCCGTTTTCCGTCTGGCCGAGAATGGGTGTCACCTCGGAACCGGCATAGGTGGTCGGGATGACGATCTGCGCCGCATCGGTGCGCAGCGCAATGGCCTTGCCGAGACCGGTGGTGGAGCCGCCGCCAAGCGCCACAACGCAATCCGATCCGGCGGTGCGATAGACTTCGACCGCGTTTTTCGTCACCTCGACCGGCGTATGCATGGCCGCATCGGAGAAGACACCCACGGCAAGCCGGCCGAGCCGGGCGGCAAGCGCCTCCGCGTCGCCCTTCTGCTGCGGCGTGGAAAGCACCAGCGCCCGCGACAGGCCAAGGCGGCGGATTTCCTCCGCCACGCCCGCCGAGTTGCCCGCGCCGAAGACGATGCGGGCGGGCGCGGCCATATAGACGAACGGCTGCATGGTTCAGCGCCCGTCGAGCTTGAACAGGCGGCGCGCATTGGTACGGCCGATCTTCACCCGGTCCGCCTCGGCGATGGTCGTCGCGTTGAACCAGTCGGAGGCGTGGTCGATATTCTCGAAGGGCCAGTCCGTGGAAAACAGGATACGATCCGCACCGATTTCCAGAATGGCGTCGATCAGCGTCTGGGTGCGGAAATTGCCCGAGGTGGTGATGTGGAAATTCTCGTTGAAATAATCCACGAAACGGCGCTTGGCCGGATAACGCGGCGGCAGCTTTACCCAGGCATTGCGGTGGTCGATGCGCCACATCATGTAGGGCAGGCCCTCGCCCATATGGCCGAGAATGATGTTGAGCCGCGGATGCTCGTCGAACAGGCCGGACGCCATCAGACGCAACGCGTGCACGGCCGTTTCCTGCGCGAAAGCCCAGGTGGGGCCGAGCAGCCAGGGATGACCGTCATAAATCCGAGAATCCTGCGGCAGCGGGTTGCGCGGATGCAGGTAGAAGGGCACGTCGAGCTTTTCCACCTCGCCCCAGAACGGGCGATATTGCGGCAGGTCGTAATAAAGCGGCGTCTGGCCATCGCCCTCCTGGCTGAAACCGTTAACGAGCGCGCCGACGAAACCGAGATCGTTGACGCAGCGCTGAAGCTCCTGCGTCGCCGCATCCGGGTCCTGCAACGGCAGTGCTGCGAAGGCAAGGAAGCGATCCGGCCGCCTGGCGCATTCTTCGGCGAGAACGTCATTTGCCCGCCGCGCGATCTCGATCGCCTTCTTCCTGTCGGGAATGGCCTGCACCGCCGGCGCATTCAGCGACAGGATCATGGTTTCGATGCCATGCGCATCCATCAGCTTCAGGCGCGTATCCTGAATGTCGAGCAGGCGGTGCTGCAGTTCCTTCCAGTAGTCGCCGGGTACGAACCCGGCCGAATCCTGAAGCGTTTCCGGGATTGCGAAATGCTCCTCGAGAGCGACCTTGCCTTGCATGTGGTTTCCTCCGAATTCACTCTTTGATTTGCCGCCTGAGAGGCGATCAATATTGGCCCTTGGGTTCCAGCCCGAGCATGCTCTGGCCGATCATGGTGCCCACGGCGTCCCAGTTCATGCTGATATGACGGCCGACTGCATTCGCATCCCGCCAAGCCCGCTGCACCGGGTTGGAAAGATCGAGCCCGACGCCGCCGGTGGAATCGTTGAGCGCCTGCACGGCGCGCAGGGCGAGAGACACCGCAAAGGACTGACCGCGACGGCTGAGAAGACGGTCATCCACCGTAAATTCCGCCCGGCCTTCAATCCTTGCCTGCGAGAGCGCCTGTGCGCGGGCAACATCGCGCAGCAATATTTCGCAAGCCGCATCGACGCTTGCGGCAGCTTCCGCGACACGCAGCTGGATGGTCGGAAATTCGGCCATGCGATTATTGCCGCCCGCCACGGCACCGCGCGTCACCCGACCGCCGACGTGATCGACATAGGCGGCAAGCGCGCCCCTGGCCGCGCCGACGCCGGCCGCCGCGAGACAGGAGGGAATGCCGGTCAGAAGCGGCATGTTGAACAGGCCTTCCTCCGCATAATAGTGTCCGCCGGGCGTCTTTCCGCTGGTGGCGTCAGGAAAGGTCAGAACCCGGTGTTTGGGAACGACGACATCGTCGAGAACGAGCGTCTTGGAACCCGTGCCGGCGAGGCCGACCACGTGCCAGGTGTCTTCGACCACATATTGCCCGGCGGGAACGAGCAGGAAGGCCGGAACCGGCTTGCCTTCACCCTGCGGCGGCAGGATGGCGGCGCAGAGGGACCATTGCGCGTTTTCGCAGCCCGAGGCGAAAGCCCATTTGCCGCTGAGGCGGTAACCGCCATCGGCGAGCTCCGCCATCTTTACCGGCGCATAGGAACCGCACAGCAGTGCATCGGGGTTTTCGCCCCAGACATCGGCCTGCGCCTCTTCCGGAAACATCGCCAGCAGCCATTGATGGGCCGACAGCAGGCCGGCGACCCAGCCGGTCGACGCACAGGCGGCCGAAAGCTCGATATTGGCCTCGACCAGTTCAGCGAAATCGCCGCCCTTGCCGCCGAAGGCGCGGGGTTTGACGATATCGAAATAACCGATGCCGCGAAGCGCCTCGATGTGGCTGGCCGGAACGCGCCGGGCCTCCTCCGTCTGTCTGGCGCTCGCCCGGAAAAGATCGGCTATGCCGGTAACGCGGCTTGCGAGGCGGGCACGCGGGTTCGTTTGCGCCGGCAGCGGCGCATGGCTCATATCGTTCATGATTGTCTCCTTCCGGACGTTACTGGCCGGATGTTGCTGGCCGGAGGTTATCCCGCCGGGATTGTCTGGGCGGCAATGATCAGGCGGGCAGGCTCGCGGGGCTTGCGGCGCAATATTGGGCGTTTTCGTAGAGCAGCGGCCGTGTCGTCTCGCTGACATCGGCCGAAACAACCTGCCCGATGAAGACGGTATGGGTTCCGTAAGGCATCGCCGCGACCCGACGGCAGGCGATGGCGGCATGGGCCGTGGGCAGATAGAGAACGCCATTGTCGTGGCGCTGCCATTGACCATCGCGGAAACGCTCTTCCGGCGACACCTTGCCGCTGAAGGCATCCGACAGGGCAATCTGATCCTGCGTCAGCACATTGACGATGAAATCGGGCCGGCACAGCAGCAGTTCATGCAGCAGGGTGCGATTGTTCAGGCAAACCAGCAGGGACGGCGGCTCCATCGAGACCGAAGTGACGGCCGTGACCGTCATGCCGTGATCGCGCTGATCACCCGAAGCACAGGCCGTGATAACCGTCACAGTCGCCGGGAAACGACGCATCGTTGAACGGAAATTCTGACCGACGCCTTCAGGCGCAAGGCTGCTCAGGCCAAACAATGCTGATGTCATGAGATCCTCCCAAATCCTGCATTCTTATTTATTTGCGTTTGCAACATTTGTCAATGCAAATGTTTTTCGTCATTTTTTGTGAAAGGCAGAACGCCGCATTCCCCCGTCTTATGGGGCGAAGCTATTGAAACGGATGGATTGTGCCGGTACAGCCGATAGGCGCACATCAGCATCTGCGCAGATGGTTCTCAAACGGGGATTTGCTCGTGTCCTATCAATTCACCGATTCGGTACCCTACCTGCTCAACTGGGTGGGCGTTCGGCTTGGCGAGCGCTTTTCGGTAAGACTGGCCTCCTATGACATCACCCTGCCGATGTATCGCGTGCTGGCGACGCTGAGGCAGCAGGAGAGCAAGACGCTGACCGAGCTTTCGGACATGGTGTCGGTGGAGATTTCCACGCTGTCCCGGCTTGTGGGGCTGATGGTACGGCGTAACCTCGTCAGCCGCGAGCGGCCGCTCGACAATGCGCGCATCGTGCGCATCACCCTCACCCCGAAGGGCGAGGAACTGGCCGATGAACTCATGCCCATCGCCGCCATGTTCGAAAAAACCGCGATCGAGGGCCTCGACCCGACCGAAGTAAAACTCTTCAAAAGCATACTGCGCCATATCGGCCGGAACATTGCCGGCCTCTAGACGGCCCGCATTTGAAAAATGCGGACCGTTATGATCGGCAGAGGTTTCCGCCTATTCGGGATTTGAGAGTTTCTTGCCCGCATCAGGGCCGGACCGCAGCGTATAAATCGCCTCCAGGTGGATAAGCACGGCGCATTTGGGTTCTTTCATTCCCGCCTTGCCGGCGAAACCCAGGGCATTCTGAAACGGGGCCCCGTCGGTGAAAATCTCCGGCCGGCCGACGAAGCGATATCCGTCGAGCGCTTCCCGGTCTATGACCGCGACGGCGATCTTCGAGCCGTCACGGATGTTCTGCAGCGTTTGACCGCCGGTATTCTCATTGTAGATCAGCGTCCTGTCGTCATAGACCCTGAGCGAGCGCTTCGGCCCGATGTCCGGCAAGCCGTCCTTGCTGACCGTCGACTGGATCGGCAGCTGTTTGGCGAGAAAAGATTTCATCGTATCGTCTAGCGTATTCACGTTGCATTATCCTAATGTGTTTGAGAGTGGGCTTTCATCGTCATGACGGAATGATCGGGCAATGCGGGCAATCGTCGCCCGCCTGCTCGGCATGGCGGGCCGCGCGGAAGACCGCAAAGGCTGTGCCATATGCCTCCTGAACCGCACGGTCGATCACCCCGTCGTCACGCCCCCGCGACCGGAGATGATGTGCAAGGGCTGCGAGAGCCTGTTTGAGATGCTGCACGCAGGCGACCCGCATCGCCATCGGCGAGGAAGATGACCGGGCGGCCTCAAGAAGCCGCTCGTAAGCTCTCCGGTAAAGCCCTTCCGCCTCCTGTTGGTTGCCCTCACCATTCTCCAGTTCCGCAAGATTATGGCATGAGACGTTGTAGATGACCGGCGCTGGATAGTGGCAGGGCTTTTCGAGAGCGGCGGTAAACAGCCGCTCCCCCTCCGCCAGCGCATCGCCATAGATGCCGCGCGCAAGCGAAATTTCCCCTTGCGAATAGGCCATATTGGCCCGTTCGGTCAGCCTCTTCCAATATCGGTCGCCGCCATCGATGACGACGAAGTCTCGCGAACGCGATGCGGCAAAGGCCTGCGTTCCGCCTGGGATTGAAACCTGTTTCATGCTCGACCCTCGCTTATGCGGCCTTCAGGACGTCGTCGCCCTTCTGCCAGTTGCATGGGCACAATTGGTCGGTCTGAAGCGCATCGAGCACCCGCAGCACTTCCTGCGGATTGCGCCCGACGCCGAGATCGTTGACCGTGACGAAGCGAATGATGCCTTCAGGATCGATGATGAAGGTGGCGCGCAGCGCAACGCCTTCCACGGGATGCAGCACGCCGAAAGCCGCGCTCAACTCACGCTTGATGTCCGATAGCATGGGGATTGGCAATTCTTTGAGATCCGCGTGGTTCTGCCGCCAGGCGAGGTGGACAAATTCACTGTCGGTCGAGACACCGTAGACGACCGCGTCGCGATCTGCGAATTCCGGGTTGAGCTTGCCGAAAGCCGCGATTTCGGTCGGGCAGACGAATGTGAAGTCCTTTGGCCAGAAGAAGATGACCTTCCACTTGCCGGCGCTGCTCGTGTCGCTGATGCGCATAAAAGCATTGGCCGGATCAGTGGAGACAACCGCCTGGAGGTCGAATGCGGGCAGTCTTGCACCAATGGTAAGCATTTGGATTTCCTTTCATTGCCGTTTGCCGGACGAGACAAGGCGGCTCATTCCGCCTCCATCCGGAAAGGCGGGCCGCAATTTCCAAAATCTGTGACGGCTTTCACAAAGCGGACGCCGACTGCGCCGGGGCTATGAGACGATGAACGGGTTTGAACGCGCGCCCGGCGCACAGGCGCGGGCGGCTCCCCAGAAGGTCGTCATTTCAGGTTTCCATCCCTCAATCCCCGGCGTTCAGGCTCATCGCGACATGCGGAACCGCACCCTCGAGTAGCCTGTTTCTCCGGCTCCAGACGCACAAGACGAAGCAGAATATCCACCTTGTCGATGGCATATCCTTCCGGCGGTTCGGGCAGCATTCCCAGACTGATCCGGTCGGCGGGAATATCGATGATCCGATCCTCCGCCTCGACATAGAAATGCTGGTGATTGGCGGTATCGGTGTCGAAATAGGTCCGCCCGCCCTCGATGCAGACCCTGCGAACGAAACCCGCCTCGGCAAACTGGTTGAGCGTATTATAGACCGTCGCCAGCGACAGCCGCGTTCCTGTCGCAATGGTCTCACGATGCAGATCGTCGGCCGTGAAATGCCTGTGCTCTTCCCGGAAAATAAGCCCGCCAAGCACGATTCGCTGACGGGTTGGACGCAGGCCGACCCGTTTCAGCGCTGCCCGCGTTCGCATCATCGCTTCCTCGGTGCGGAAGCGTTTGCGGGTTTCATCAGGAACAAAGAGCATCTGGACATCCGATCGAAAGGGATAAATTGCGGGAAGAAACTGCGATCCCGGCCGGATCATCCGCCTCCGCCGTGCAGATAAACCCATTCGCAGCGACCCATTCGACATCGATCATCTGAACTCGCCCGGAAACCGAAATTGCAACTCATTCGCAACAGCAGAATATGGGAAATAAAACCAACGTCAATCCTTATTGCAAATGATTCTTAACTGCAAAAGATGAAGGATGGCTTCCTGAACGACGAAACCTGCGCTGTCCCAGGATGTCGAAATGGCTTGTCGACACATATCGGCCGCAACATCGCCGGCCTCCGATACCGGCAATTCGGACATCGCCGCTTTCAGCGGATGCCACCGCCTCGCCCCGCTTTTCCCGTGCAATGTACTTGCAATAACCGGTTCCTATCCCTGCGAAGGTCACCGCAGAAAGGAACTTCCATGTCCAACAGATCGTCCCTTGCAGTCCCGGCAGCAATCTTCCTTATCGCCGGCGCATCGATACTGCTCACGGCCTGCGCCTCGACTGTCATGAAAAGCTATATCGGCGCGCCCATAACCAGCGTGATGCTGGACTATGGGCCGCCGGACAATATCTACAGTCTGGGTCCCGGCCAGCAGGCCTATCAATGGCGGAAAAACAAGACGCAGGCTGTCGCCGGATCGTCGAGTGGCGAAGTGCGGACAACACGGCGTGGCGAACGTTACGAAGTGTCCGAAACGCCGGCCTATATCGAGCGCATCGATTGCTTCTATACCTTCTACACCCGCAATTCAGGGAGCGAATGGTATGTTACGAGCTTCCGGCAACCTTCGCTCGAATGCGAATGACCGTTACGGGTTTCAAATTGCAGCCCGGTTCCCCATGTGCCGCGCCCCGCCCTTTTTCACCGCCGCTTCCAGACCGAAAGCGGCGGCGTTCTTTTGAAAATTCTCCCTGGAATCTGTCATGGGAAGGGCCGATCAGAAGCGATAATTCAGGCCGGCCTTGATGACATGATCGCTGACATCGGTTTTCGATTTGCCGCTGGCGGTCGTCGTGGCCACATTTCCGGTGCTCACATAATTATATTCGAACTTCGCCGACAGGCCGCCGCCGAAACTCTGTTCGACGCCTGCCCCGACCAGATAGCCCTGTTTCCAGCCATCGGGACCTGTCACGCCGTTTCCGTCCTTGAACTTTGTCGTGGTCAGGCCGGCGGTGCCGTAAATCAGCGTCTGGTCGAGCGCCACACCGGCCTTCATCTTGGCCGCGCCGCGGAAACGCTCCCGCAACCGGCCGTTGGGCACACGCGCCTCATTTCCGAGATAGGAACCTTCGAGTTCCGCGCCGAGCACACCCGAGCCGAACTGGAAATTATAACCGGCCTGAACACCGCCCGTCAGGCCGCGGCCGCTGGCCAATGGGTTGAATTTCGGGGAAGCGACGCCACCATGCACACCGACATAGGCCCCGCCCCAGGAGAAGGCCGGCTGATTGCCATAATCAAAGGACTGCTGCGTATTATAGTTCGTAAGATCGGCGGAATAGGCATTGCCTGCAACCGCAACAGCGACGGTCGCGGCGATAAGCGATTTCTTGATGATCGACATGAATGACTCCAGACGAAACCGATGCGCCTTCTTCCGGCGCAGCCAAGTTTCAGTTCGCGTTGAAGAACCGGAAACCGGCTCCCGTTTGTCTGCTGCGCCGGCCGACATGACGTGCGGATGCGTTCAGCAGATAAGGGGATTTTCCCAGCGAGAATTGCGCTTGCATTGCATGGAGCGCGCATTATTCAAAATAATTTATTTATTTAAACAAGTTAGAGGAATTTCCTTAACCAAATCGCAAGTAATTTCGTCATCGGAGCTCGTTCGGGCACTCGAGAATCTCATCAGCTAAACGGTGCCAGCCGCAATGCCTTTTGAGGAGATCGAGCGAATTTCGAGCCGAACACAAAAACCGGGATCGAGATCGAGGAACAAGACACGGCCGCAATGAAGCTCCGCTGCCTTCTGGACCAGATTTAACCCAAGGCCGGCTCCGGGCGAGTTGGTGTTGATCCGATGAAACGGCTCGAATACCTGCTCGCGTTCGGAAACCGGGATGCCCGGCCCTTCATCACGGACCTCAATCGCACCTGCCGGGTCGACCCGGATCGTGATTGCGCCTCTGCCGCCCGCATGATCGATTGCATTGCGCAGGAGGTTGACGACCGCCATCTCGATAATCGATGCCTGCACCGTAAAGATGGCCGCATCCGCGCTTGGCTCGAAATCGAATTCATATCCGGCATCCATTGCAATCGGGGCAAGGTCTGTTGCGATGCGCTCGACAAGCTTATTGAGATCGCGCGGCTCCGCCGGCAGTTTCACCGCACCCACCGCCTGCATTTCCAGCAGCTGGTGCGCAACGCGGGTCAAGCGGTCGATATCGGCCCTGATCTGACGGCTCAGCGCGTCATCGGGCAAGAGGTCAGCTCTGGTGCGTACGATTGCGATCGGCGTCCGCAGCTCATGCGCCGCATCGGCGAGAAAGCGGTTGCGGCGATTATACCCGTCATCGAGCCTCGACAGCGCGACGTTGAAGGCATCCACCAGCGGGATGATTTCAAGGGGAACTTTCGAACGGTCGATACGCTCGGACCGGTTCTCGAAATCGATGGACTGCGCCTGTTTGACGGTTTCCATCAGCCCGCTCAAAGAGCGGCCGACCGCCCGCGGGGTCACGAGCAGTGTCGCGATGCCCGTCAGGATCAGCATGGGCACGACGGCGATGAGGATGATGAAACCCAGCGCCGGCAGCACGGTCAGCCAGCGGATGGCGCCCTCGGCATCCTTTTCCAGATCCAGCTGAACATTGATCCAGATACTCAGACCGTCATTGGGAATTCCTTCCTCCGTCCCGGCGATGAACTGAAGCCGCCCGGCGGCTGTATCGCGGTTTTCAACGGTGGCGCGGAGCGTTCCGGCCGCCTCCAGACGCGCACGGTCAAAACTCCGGGGAAATACCGCCGACAGGGCAGGCTCCGGGACAGCGCCATATTGCAATACGATGTCATTGGCGTCGCGCACCACAAACCAGAGATTCGGATAGCGCCGTTTCAGCTCCGCCAGCTCCGGCGTCACCGACAGTTGCGGCCTGCCCTGTCCGTCCTTCGTCACGCTCTCCGCAACGATACGGGCAGCCTCTTCATTCGCACCTTCGAGCCGTGGATCGATGGTCCATATCCAGCCGATGAGAAGGATGACGAAAAGGACGAGCAGGAACGCCTGCAATGCGAAAAGGCGCTTCATCAGCCCCCATCGCAGCGATCGATTGCGCTCCTGTCTCATGTCTTCAACCGGATGAGATAACCGATATTCCGCACGGCCCTTATCTCCACGGTGGCGTCAGCCTGCGCCAGCTTCTTCCTGATCCGGGAAATGTGCGCATCGAGAGCGTTGGACTCGATCTCGTCATCGAGCGTATAGACCGCCTCGATCAGGTTCGACCGCGTGACGATGCGGTTCGGACGCCGCATCAGCGCTTCAAGCACCAGATATTCCCGACGCCGCAACTCGATGATGGAGCCGGCAATGCTGACTTCATTGCTGCGCGGATCGATGCTCAGATTTCCGAAATGCGCATATTTGTCAGAAAGAGAAGGGCCGCGTCTGTGGAGAGCCCTGAGGCGAGCGAGCAGCTCCTCGATTGCAAAGGGCTTGGCAAGATAATCATCCGCTCCGGCATCGAGCCCGTCGACACGGTGATCGACACTTCCAAGCGCCGTCAGAACAAGGATCGGCACGGAATGCCTGCTCCGGCGAAGCGAAGCCACCAGGTTCAGCCCCTCGCCATCGGGAAGGCGGCGATCCAGAACCAGAACATCGTAAGACCCGTCCCGCGCAAGGGCGTCAGCATCGCTGATGGTGCTGACATGATCGGCAAGCACATCGCGCCGGCGCAGGGCTTCTAGAAGCGCGCGCGCCATTTCGGGTTCATCCTCAAGAAGCAAGATTCGCAATGACTTCCCCCGGAGATGGATTCTTGCCATCCCCACCACTGGTCGAAAAATGTTGCAGCTACATTGCAGGAGGGCGAGCAGACAAATCGTCTTCTACCACCTTACAGCACATAATCCGACGGCATTGCGTGCGTTTTCGCGCTGACGTCACTCCGGAAATGTCACGGTTGCGCCGTTGCAGGCCTGTACCCGTGTCTCGCATAAAACCGGTCAAGCTCACGCCGCTGCGGCATCTCACCGGTATAGATGGCGATATAGTCCGGAATCCTCTGCATCCGCACCGCTACATCTTCCTCGGACTGCATGGAAATGTAGCCGATCTGCACCAGATAGGTGGTCCGGGCACGCACATCCGCCGTGTTTTCATTGTGGCCGAACCGCACGAACATGCGTGCAAGCGCCACCATTCTCATCTCGTCGGCCTTGCGAACCTCCGCAAGAATCTCATCGGACTGAAGGGCCCAGCTTCGAACGGCGAATTCAAATCTGCTGTCGAAAAGCGCGGGATCCAGCCAGCAATCGAAAACATTCAGCATGGCTTCGGCCAGCGTCTCGGCATAGGCCTCCGACTGCCGGACGATGCTTCCGGTATTTTTTTCCCGCCAGCGGGCGACAAGCGCGGCCAGCAATTCCTCCCGGTCCTTGAAGAACCAGTAGAAGCTCGTGCGCGACAGATTTAGCTTTTTCGCCAATGGCAGGATTTTGACGGAATCCACGCCCGACTCCAGCAAAGCCTGATAGGCGGCCTCAAGCCACCCCTCCTGCGATCCACGCCAGCCGGTGTCGTTTAATGTCGCTTCCATGACGCGTTCGTAGCAAATCGGTCTCTTCGCGACAAGCGGGATGTACACCCATGTCAAAAGGAAAGACAATTGTGTTTTGTAAATTGACACAAGTGTACATTCACGCTTAGCCTTGAGACAGAAACCCTTTTGGAGCAGGCTATGTCCAGTGATCCCCTTCTTCAGCCCTACCAGTTAAAACACCTCACCCTGCGCAACCGCATCATCGTCACCTCGCACGAACCCGCTTATCCCGAAGACGGCATGCCGAAGGGGCGTTACCGCGCCTACACGGTGGAGCGGGCGAAGGGCGGCGTCGCGCTCACGATGACGGCCGGTTCCGCCGCCGTCTCCAGGGACAGCCCGCCCGTCTTCAACAATCTGCTCGCCTACAAGGACGAAATCGTCCCGTGGATCCGGGAAATGACCGACGCCGTGCATGAAGAGGGTGCGGCTATCATGATCCAGCTCACGCATCTCGGCCGCCGCACCCGCTGGGACAAGGGCGACTGGCTGCCGATCCTTGCGCCATCCCATCACCGCGAAGCGGCGCATCGGGCTTTTCCCAAGAAGATCGAGGACTGGGATATCGAGCGCATCATCAAGGACTTCGCCGACGCCGCCGAACGCATGAAGGCAGGCGGAATGGACGGGGTGGAGCTGGAAGCCTATGGCCATCTGATCGACCAGTTCGTCTCGCCGCTGACCAACGAACTGGACGGCCCCTATGGCGGCCCGCTTGAAAACCGCATGCGCTTCTGTCTCGACGTTTTCAGGGCGATGCGCGAACGCGTGGGCGACGATTTCATCCTCGGCGTTCGCTATACCGCCGACGAATGTCTTGAGGGCGGCACCGGAAAGGCAGAGGGCATCGAAATCGCCAGACGCCTGCAGGACAGCGGCCTGATCGATTATCTCAATGTCATCAGGGGCCATATCGACACCGACCCGGGCCTGACCGACGTCATCCCCATTCAGGGCATGGCCAATGCGCCGCATCTCGATTTCGCCGGTGAAATCCGCGCCGCGACCAGCTTCCCGACATTCCACGCCGCCAAGATCCCCGATGTCGCCACCGCCCGCCACGCCATCGCCGCCGGCAAGGTGGACATGGTGGGCATGACCCGCGCCCACATGACCGATCCGCATATCGTGCGCAAGATCATGGAAAAACGCGAGGACGATATTCGCCCCTGCGTGGGCGCCAATTATTGTCTCGACCGCATCTATCAGGGCGGTCTCGCCTTCTGCATTCACAATGCGGCAACGGGTCGTGAGGAAACCATGCCGCACGAGATACCCAAAGCGGCGGAACGCCGGAAGGTGGTGATCGTCGGCGCCGGTCCTGCCGGGCTCGAGGCCGCGCGCGTCTGTGCCGAACGCGGCCATGAGGTCGTCGTGTTCGAGGCCGCCAACAATCCCGGCGGCCAGATCCGGCTGACGGCGCAAAGCGAACGCCGCCGTGAAATGATCAGCATCATCGACTGGCGCATGAGCCAGTGCGAGAGGCTGGGCGTCACCTTTCATTTCAACAACTGGGCCGAAGCGGACACGGTTCTTTCGGAAAACCCTGACGTGGTCATCATCGCCACCGGCGGCTTGCCGCATACCGATGTGCTTTCCAGCGGCAATGATCTCGTCGTCTCGGCATGGGATATCATTTCAGGAGACGTCAAGCCGGGAACGAATGTGCTGGTTTTCGACGATGCCGGCGATCATGCCGGTCTGCAAGCCGCCGAATGTCTCGCAAAAGCCGGGGCGAAAGTGGAGATCATGACGCCCGACCGCGCCTTCGCCCCGGAAGTCATGGCGATGAACCTCGTTCCCTATATGCGCTCGCTGCAGAAACGCGATGTCACCTTCACCGTTACCTACCGGCTGGAAGCGGCGGAAAGAAACGGCAACCAGCTTGTCGCCCATGTCGGCAGCGATTATGGCGGCGTGACGAAATCGAGAACCGTCGACCAGATCGTCGTCAACCATGGCACGGTCCCACTGGATGACCTTTATTTCGAACTCAAGCCCGGTTCGAAAAACCTCGGAGAAATCTCCTACGACGCCCTGCTTGCGGGAGCCGCCCAAGCGGTCGAGCGCAACCCGGAAGGCGCCTACCGGCTCTTCCGGATCGGCGATGCGGTCGCCGCGCGCAATACCCATGCGGCGATCTACGATGCGCTTCGTCTGGCAAAGGATATTTGAGACCTGCGTTCCCGACAGACAGAGGCAGACCAAATCTGCCTCTGTCGCGACACGAATGCGGGATCGGCAGCGGCTTCAGGCCTGAATCAAGGCAATGCCCCGGTTCTTGAACCCCAGCGTCACATCGCTCGCCGCCGGCAGGCTGGTCTCAACGGCATGGTCGACAATGAAAAGCGTACCGATATCGGTTTCCACCTCATATTCGACGTGACCGCCGAGATAGGCGCTGTGCAGCACCCGTCCGGCAAGCCCCGGCCCGCCCGGTTGTCCGATGGAAATCGAGCCGGGGCGGACCGCAAGCTCGGCGGGACCCGGCCGGGCGTTGCGGGCCGCGACCCGATGATCGATCCCCCCGACGCGGATCAGCGCATCGGCGCCCTCAACGCCAATGACCTCGCAACCGACGACATTCGCCTCACCCATGAAATCGGCGATGAAGGCGGAGGCCGGAGCCTCGTAGAGATCGCGTGGCGCACCAGACTGGGCGATTTCGCCGTCCTTCATCACGATGATCCGGTCGGAAACCGCCAGCGCCTCATCCTGATCATGCGTCACGTAAACCGCGGTGAAACCCAGCCGCTGCTGCAATTCGCGGATTTCGGTGCGGACCCGACGGCGAAGGCGGGCATCGAGGTTGGAAAGCGGCTCGTCCAGCAGCAGCACCTGCGGCTCGAGCACGAGAGCGCGCGCGACCGCGACGCGCTGCTGCTGACCGCCGGAAAGTTCGGCAGGCAGGCGATGGCCCATGCCGGCAAGGCCGACGAGCTTCAGGCCCTCTTCCGCCTTTTCCCGCGCTTCCGCCTTGCGCAGTCCGGAGGATTGCAGGCCATAGGCGACATTGTCGAGCGCCGTCATATGCGGGAAAAGCGCATAGGACTGGAAGACCATCGAGACATCGCGCTCATTGGCGGGCAGCATGGTCACATCCTTGTCGCCGATGAGGATGCGGCCCGAGGTCGGATGCTCGAGGCCCGCCAGCATGCGCAGCGTCGTCGTCTTGCCGCAGCCGGAGGGACCGAGCAGGGTGACCAGCGTGCCGGGCTCGATGGTGAGCGACAGGTCGGGAATGGCGGTGAAGGCGCCGAAGGTCTTGCGGACATTCTGAAAGGTGACGGAGCCGGGTTTTACGGAAATCATGCGGTTTTCTCCTGAGCGAGAGGAACGGAGGAAGCGGAGGGCAGGCCGGCGACGCGGTTTTCGCGCCGCAGGCGACGCTCGCCAACAATGAGCTGGAAGCCTGTGATGACGGTGATCATCACCACGATCAGCATGGAGGAATAGGCAATCGCCACCCCATATTCACCGTTCTCGACAAGGCCGACGATATAGGAGGTCGCCATGTTGTATTCGGCGCTGACGAGGAAGATGACGGCGCTGATGGAGGTGATGGCGCGCACGAAGGAATAGACCAGTGCGGCCGTGATTGCGGGCCTCAAGAGCGGCAGGATGACCTTGCGGATGGTCCGGAAACTATTGGCCCGCAGCGTCAGCGAGGCCTCGTCGAGGCTCTTGTCCAGCTGGCTCATCGCCGCAATGCCGCCGCGCACGCCGACCGGCATGTTGCGGAACACGAAGCAGGCGATCAGGATCAGCGCCGAGCCGGTCATTTCCACCGGCGGCAGGTTGAAGGCCATGATGTAGCTGACGCCGATGACCGTGCCGGGAATGGCAAAGCTCATCATCAGCGCGAATTCGAACAGGTTTCGCCCGGCAAATTTCTGCCGCACGATGATATAGGCGGTCAAAAGACCGACGGCGGCGGTCAGCGGTGCCGAAACCAGTGCGATCTTCATGGTCGTCCAGAACGAGTTCCAAGCAACGCCGGTCCAGGCAATCGAGCCATTGGAAAAGCTGATGGAAAAAGCGCGGACGTAGTGGTCTAGGGTCAGGGAATTGTCGAGACCCCATGTCTTCACGAAACCGCCAACAAGGATCATGCCATAAACAACGATGGTGAAGACCATCCACGGCACCACGACGGCGTGGACGCCGATGGACAAGCCGCGCGGCAGGGCGATATGCGCGCCGCTGTCGCCCTTGCCCGTCACCGTCGCAAAATTCTTGCCTGTCAGCCAGAAGCGCTGGGCTAGGAAGGCCGAAAGCGTGAAGCACAGCAGGATGATCGCCAGAACCGCAGCGCGGGACGGGTCGTTCTGCGAACCGACGACGGCAAAGAAGATTTCCGTCGACAGCACGCCATGCGTGCCGCCAAGCACCAGCGGATTGCCGAAATCCGCCATGCTCTCGATAAAGCCGATGAGGAAGGCATTCGCGAGACCGGGTTTCATCAGCGGCAGCGATACCCGCCAGAAGGTGCGCCAGCGGTCGGCGCGCAGCGTCTGCGATGCCTCTTCCATCGACGGGCTGACACCTTCGACCACGCCGATCAGCACCAGGAACGAGATGGGCGTGAAGGAAAGGACCTGCGCGATCCAGATGCCGGTCATGCCATAAAGCCAGCGACCCGGTTCGATGCCGAAGAGATAGGAAAGCCATTCGGTGACGACACCGGCGCGGCCGAAAAGCAGCGTCAGGGCAAGGCCGATGACAAAAGGCGGTGTGATGATCGGCAGAACCGTCAGAAGCCGCAGGCCCTTCTTGAAGGGAAAGCGCGTACGGGTGGCGATCAGCGCAAAGCCGAGACCGAGCACGGTCGAACCAAAAGCGGTCATCAGCGCCAGAAATAGCGTCCGCCAGGCAACGCCGCAACGCTCTTCGCCCGCCACGCAGCCAAGGCTCCAGATGCCGGGATCCTGAATATTGCGGATGAAGCCATCGGCATTGAAGGAGCCATCGAAATCCTGAACGGAGGCGACCAGCATGCTGCCGATCGGATAGAAGACAAAAACCGTGACGAGGAAAACCAGAACGGAAATGGCGCCGACGACGAAGGCGTCGCCTTTCATGACGCCGCGTTCGGCAAGCCCAAAGGCGAAAAGCAGTACGAAGACGAACGACATGACGACGGCACCGGCACCCATGGAAGGTTGGCCATCGGCAAGCATGCCGAAGAGGTTTTCGCTCACCGTCCAGCTCCAGCCGGTAAAGCCGATGGCCAGCCCCTGCAAGGCGAGGAAAACGAGCCCGGCAGCGCCGATGACGGCAAGCAGCCCGCCGCGCCGCATCGGATCACGGATGGACCGGACAAGGCATGCAGCGAGGAAGAAGAGGACAACGCCGACGAGCCATGGTTTTCCATAGGACAATATTTGCAGCACGCCGGGCGCATTGCTGGCGGACGAGAAAAATCCGGAAAGCCAGCGGAAGCTGAAAAAGCCGCCTTCGATGCGATACCAGGGAAGAAGAATGAGGGCAAAAGCCCCGAGCGCCAGGACGATGTCCAGCCTGCGATTGCCACGTGTCATGGCCGACCTCGCTTGTTTCATGCCGATGAAAGAGTGGCGGACACCCCGGCTTAAAAAGCCGGGATGCCTGTCGCCGGAGTTAAGATCAGTGTTTCAGATCAGTTGGCGACCGCACCGACCTCGCGGTCCCAGCGTTCCAGCAGCGCCTTGCGCTTGGCCGGGTCGCCATAGGTCTTGAAGTCGTAGTCGATGAGCTTGATGTCCTCGAACTTCGGCGCTTCCTTCGGCACTTCCGCCGTCTTGTTGGAGGGAAGCTGGAAGGACTTGGCGTCCTTCATGCGCGACTGCACTTCCGGCTTCAGCGCCCAGTCGTACCAGGTCTTCGCATTGTCGAGGTTGCGCGCACCCTTGATGATCGACATGGAGCCGATTTCGTAACCCGTGCCTTCGCAGGGCGCGATGGACTTGACCGGGAAGCCTTCCGCCGTCTGCGCCACCGCATCATGCATGAAGACGATGCCGAGCGCCGTTTCGCCGCGCGCCGCCGCCTTGACCGGTGCTGAGCCGGACTTGGTATATTGCGAAATATTGGCGTTGAGCTTCTTTAGATAATCAATCGCCTGATCCTCGCCCATGATCTGCACGAGCGACGCGAGCGCCGTATAGGCGGTGCCGGACGAATTCGGATTGGCGATCTGAATTTCGCCCTTCAGTTCCGGTGCCAGCAGGTCGGCCCAGCATTTCGGCTCCTTGTAACCCTTGGACTTGAAGATTTCGGTGTTGTAGCCCCAGCCCAGCGCGCCGGCATAAACGCCGACGGTCCTGTAGCCGGTGCTTTCAGCCTGCTTCACAGCCCAGTCCTGCAATTGGTCCAGCATCGGCGACTTGTATTCGAGCGTCAGGTTCTCGGACGCCGCCTGCATGTGCGGATCGCCGGTGCCGGCCCACCAGATATCGGTCTTCGGGTTGCGGGCTTCCGCGCGCACCTTGGCATAGGTCTCGCCCGAAGACAGGCGCACCATATTGACCTTGATGTCGTGTGACTTTTCAAAATCGCCCTTCATCTGTTCGCAGATGACGACATCGGCCGAGCAGATCAGGTTCAGTTCGCCCGCCGCCTGCGCGGAAACGGCGCTGAGTGCCGTGCCGGCAAAAAGCAGGGTGGAAAGTATCGTCAGTCGCATGGTTATCCTCCTGTAGCTTGCGTCTGAATTCTTGGCCGCGCGCAGACATGGCGCTGCCGGTCGCGGCGCCTTGCGGCACGCGCGCTGTCTTTTTGGGATTTTGGTTTTGGCCCTACTGGGTCTGGCTCGGGTGGATTTCGCTGTCGAAGCGGCTCAATAACCGACTTCGCTCTTCCGGCTGTCCGAAGGTGGCGAAGTCGTAATCCACCATCTTGATCATCGATATATCAGGTGCGGTCAGCGGCAATGTCGCCCGGGCGTTGGAAGGCACCTGGTTCTGGCCGGCCGCAGCCCCGGTCGCCTGCCCTTCCGGGCTCAGCGCAAATTCCACGAAATCCTGTGCAAGAGCCGCGTTGCGATTGCCCTTGACGATGCTGACAGCCCCGATTTCATAACCGGTGCCCTCGCACGGCGCGACGATGACCAGCGGAAAACCTTCGATCTTCTGGGTCACGGCATCATGCATGAAGGAAATCCCGATCATGATCTCGCCCCGCGCCGCCGCCTTGACGGGCGCTGCACCAACCTTGGTATAGCTCACGACGTTCTGGTTGAGCTTCGCCATGAACCCGAAAGCCTCCTCCTCGCCGAAGAGCTGAACGAGGGTGGCCAGCATGGTGAAGGCCGTGCCTGAATAGTTCGGATTGCCGGTCAGGATATGGCCGCGATAGACATCCTTCGCCAGATCCTTCCAGCAGGTCGGCGCCGGCAGATTGTTCTTTGCAAGCAGTTCCGAATTATAGGCAAAGCCCAGCGCGCCGGCATAAATTCCCGCAGACCGCGATCCCGACATCACCGAGAAATTCTGCGCCCAGGGCAGCAAATCCTGCTGGTGGGCGGGCCGGTATTCATCCAGCAACCCTTCAGAACCCGCCTGCAAATGGGTGTCGCCAGTACCGCCCCACCATACATCGACAGTGGGATGGGATCGTTCGGCACGAATCTGATCGAGGATTTCACCGGTGCTCTTGCGCACCATCGAAATCTCGAGACCGGCCCTGGCTTCGAAAGCCCGCTGCATGGTCAAGCACCAAGCCTCGTCGACGCCGCAAAGGACGTTCAACTTCGGCTCGGCCATGCCATGCCCTGCGCCGCACAGCCATAGGGCCATGCTCGCCGCAAGTGCGGTCAATGCTTTCAATTAAGCCTCCCTGCCCGGAACCTCCCCGTTCCAGTCTCCACCTACAGCATGTCACATCCTGTCCGCACCGCAATCGAAGAATGGTTACCAATCTTTCACCGCACCGCCGAACAAGATTACAGATATTACAATTATGACAGGGGAGATAACCAGCGAGCCTTTGAAGATCGTCGCCGCCATGCCTATGATGATGGCGGGAGGAAAGTGCAGTGCTTAATCAGAAGGTTCGCATTCTGATCGTCGAGGACGATCCGGATATGGCCGAGCTCATCTCGGACCTCATCGAGGCGGAGGGCTGGCTGCCCACCTGCGCGCGCTCCGCCGAGGAGGCGGACGAGATATTGGCAAGGGACAGGATGCAGCTTGTGCTGGTCGATCACAATCTGCCTGGCACATCCGGACGCACCTTTGCCCAGCGGCTGCGCAGCCAGATCGACATCGGCATTGTCATGGTCACCGCCGCCGGCAGCGCCGCCGACCGGGTTCTCGGGCTTGAGACCGCAGCCGACGATTATGTTGTCAAGCCCTTCGAACCGATCGAACTCACGGCCCGGATCAAAGCCGTACTGCGCCGAACGATCCCTTCGCTGAAACAGGAGAAGGACAGCGATCATGGGCGCGGGGCGCTTCGCCTCGGCGACTGGGCAATCGATCTCGATGCACGCCGCGCCGTCTGCCTCGCGGACCGCAGCCGTACACTGACCACCGCCGAATTCGCGCTTCTGGAAATACTGGCGGAAACACCCAACCAGCCCGTCAGCCGCTCCCAGATTCTCGACAGGCTGGGTTCGGAGAGCGACCGTTATATCGACAGAAATGTCGACGTGCTGGTGCTGCGGCTCAGGCGCAAGATCGAGATCAATCCCGACCTGCCGCGCCATATCAAGACGCGGCGCGGCAAGGGTTACGTGCTCCACACCGATGAGGGCGAGCTTTCCCCGTGATCAGCCGCTCCTTCCTTTCCTCCATCGCCTTTCGCCTGCCCTTTGCGATCGTCTTTACCTGCCTCCTCGTCTTCAGCCTTTCCGCCATCGCCATTTATGGCCTGCAGCGCGCCCGCGATGAAATGGCGGCCTATGGGTTGCAGGCTTTTTCCAGTCTCGCCAAGGCGTCGCTGGTCTCGCGGCAGGTCTCCGATCTGGTCTCCAGCGCACCGTTCCTGATGAACGCCGCCTCGCCCTATCGCGTTTCCAGCGAAAGCCGCTCGGTGGTCCAGCAGGTCGATATTTTGCTTAAAATGACAGGACCGGACAGCGGCGAACGGATCACCCGTGGCTTTGCCAGCGAACGCATCGTCGAACTTCTTCAGATCATCCGGGAACAGACGCTCGATCTCGCGAAGGATGCCGATGCGGCACAGGGTCACAAGGCGGAAGCGGCAGCGGCGCTCGGCGAAATCGCCACCGGTCAGGGCATCCTCGATCCGGAACTGCGCCGGCGAATGAACGGCATCGTACAGGCCGCATCCGCATCCGACAGCCTTTTCCAGCTTGGCGAACTGCGCCGCCGCTACGTGGCGGAAACAACGGCGCGCCAGCAGGGCTATCCCGGCGAGCGCCTGCCCATGGCCGAGCTGCAGCCCTATGAGCGGGTCTTCGAGGCCCAGAGCCGTTACCTTCTGGAAATGTTCGCCATCCGCGCCTCGGTCTCCCGCCTTCACACCGTCTCACGCGATCTTTCCCACGTGACCGAAACCCAGGGCGATGCGGTTGCGCGCAGCCTGAACGAAGACCTGATTTCGACCTCCGATGCTCTCAACCGGCTGCTGATCATTGTCGCCGTCGCCTCGCTTCTGGTTCTCATCGTGGCGATCTTCTCGATCCGCTCGGTGATGCGTGTCTCGCGCGGGATCGTGACGCTCTCCAATGGCATGAATGCCCTCGCCAAGGGAGATAAGGATGTCGGCCCGCCCTCCTATACCGGTCCCGAAACGGAGTTGATCCGGCTGCTCGATGCGTTTCGCGCCTTCCATGACAGCGTCGACCGCGTCTCGCGCCTCAGGCGTACGGCCGAAGCGGCAGCTCGCACCATCCGCTCGACCTTCCGCACCATGAATGAGGGAATTGCGCTCTTCGATCCGGCCGGCCGGCCCATCACCATGAACCGTCGCATCATCGAACTCGTCGGACGCTCCGGCTCGTCGCGAAAACTGCCGCTTCGGAGGTTTGTCGAACCGATCCCGGAAATCGACCCGGCTCTGCTGCCCTTCGATGCAGAGCCGGGAGAACTGCTCGACCGCGCAGTCCTGCGCCATCGCACCGACGATCAGCGGGTGATCGAAGTATCGATGTCACGCCAGCCGGATGGCGGCATCGTGCTGCTCGCCCGCGATGTGACCGCTCTCGATCGTCAGGAAGCGGAAGCCGTCAAAGCCCAGAGGCTTGATGGCATCATGCGCATGACCCATCAGGTCAGCCATGAGGTCGGCAACATGATCGGCATCATCACCGGCAGTCTAGGACTTCTGGAGCGCGAAGCCGGTTTCAACGATCGCCAGAAGCGACACATCGCCCGCATCCGCAAGGCGGCGGATCGCGGCCGGTCTCTGGCCAGCAGCATGCTTACCATCGGCAGCCAGCAGCCGATTCATCCAAGCGTCATCAATGTCGCAAGCCTGCTGCGCGGCATGGCCGATATTCTGGAAATCGCCGTCGGCCCCAAATGCAGGATCGCGCTCGATATCGATGGCGATCTTCCCTCGATACCGCTGGACCCGGCCCTTTTCGAACAATCCATCCTCAATCTCTGCCTGAACGCCGCAGCCGCCATGCCCGATGGCGGCCTGATTTCAATCGAGGCCGCCTCCGGCAAAGATACGCTGGTGATCGCCGTCACCGACGAGGGCATCGGCATGACGCCGGAGGCCGTGGACAAGGCCTTCGAGCCCTATTTCACCACGCGGGGCGACCATGGCGGTGCAGGTCTCGGCCTCGCCATGGTCTACGGTTTCGTGCGCCAGAGCGGCGGCGAAGCGCATATCAGTTCCAGACCCGGCGAAGGCGCAAGGGTTGAACTGACATTCCCGGCAAATGCCGGCTACACCTAGCGGGCAAGCTGTGCGGATTCGATCGAATCCGCCAGTATCTCCAGCCCAAGGTCGATTTGCGAATCCGATACCGTCAGCGCCGGCGCAATGCGGAAGACGCCGCCCATGCCGGGCAGCTTGACGATGTTCATGCTGAGGCCACGCAACATCGCCTCCTGCATGATGCGCGCACCGAGTTCGAAACCCGGGGCTTTCGTATGCCGGTCAGCGACGACTTCAAGTCCGAGCAAAAGCCCGCGCCCGCGCACATCTCCAACGCATTCGAACCGCTGCTGCAGCGAGAACAGCCCCTCCTTCAAACGGTTCCCGCGGGCAATCGTCTGTTCCACCAGCCCATCACGCGCCACCACATCGAGAACCGTCACGCCGACAGCCGCCGGCAGCGGATCGGAAACATGGGTCGTATAGAACAGGAAACCCCTCTCGAAGGCCTTCTGTTCGACCTCCGCGCTCGTCATCACCGCCGCAAGCGGCAGGCCGGCGCCGAGCGTCTTCGACAGCGTCATGATATCGGGCGTCACACCATCGCGCTGGAAGGCGAACATATGCCCGGTCCGGCCGACGCCGGTCTGGGCTTCATCGAGGATGAGCAGCATGCCGCGCTCCTCGCACTTTTTCTTTAGCGCAGCGAGATAACCGGCCGGCAGTTCGAGGATACCGCCGCTCGACAGGATCGGTTCGGCAATGAAGGCGGCAAGATTGCCGGTCGACTGGCGATCGATCAGTTCGAAGGCATCGTCGAGCTCCGCCTGCCAGTCATTCGATCCATCGGGATTCTTGAAGCGCGGACGATAGGCATTCGGCGCGGGAATAACGAGTGAACCGGCCGTGGCCGGGCCATAACCCCTGCGGCCGGCGCTATAGGTGGCGGAGGCCGCAGCGCCGGTCATGCCGTGCCAGCTCTGCGCAAAAGCGACGATCTCATGCCCGCCGGTGACGAGCTTCGCCATGCGGATCGCCGCCTCGTTGGATTCAGCCCCGGTGGTCAGCAGTTGCACGCGATCGAGACCCGGCGCGAGCGCCGCCAGCCGCGCCGCCAGGTCGACGACCGGGCGCGACAACATGCCGGAAAAGAGATGGGCGACCGATGCCATCTGCCGGTTGACGGTGGCGACGATATCCGGATGGGTATGCCCGAGCAAAGCGCTCATCTGGCCGGAGGTGAAATCGAGAATGGCGCGCCCATCCGCATCATAGACGAAACTCCCCTCAGCCCGTTCGACGATGATCTCCTCGAAGGCCGGTCCGTAGCGGGTCAGATGTTTATTGGCGGCCTCCCAGAAAGCCGGTTCGTCATTGAGCGAGGCGAAGTTCTTCGCAAGCTTGTCCATGGCACATTCCCCAAGAGTTTATCTTGCCGAAACATAACAACCCATTGCCACCTCAGTCCAATTGATAGTATTTTACTCCGATATCGATAATTTTGATATCGCCATGCTCGATCTTACCCTGCTGAAGAACTTTATCATTGTCGCTCGCGCCGGCTCCATCAGCGTCGCCGCCGCACAGATCGGGCGCACCCAATCCGCGCTCAGCACCCAGATGCAACGGCTGGAAGAGCTGGTCGGCCATACTCTGCTCCAGCGAACGGGTTCGGGAGTGCGCGTAACTGCAGCGGGCGAGAGACTGCTTGCCCATGCCAGCGCCCTGCTTGCCCGGCATGATGAAATCCTTGCCGATATGGGCGAGGCAACGCTGCAGGGAACCGTGAGCCTTGGCTGCCCTGAAGATTATTCCATCGCCTTCCTGCCGGAACTGCTGAGAGGCTTCTTCGGCACCTACCCGAAAGTCGATCTGCGCATGGTCTGTGCGCCCACGACGGAACTGCGTCCGCTCCTGCAGCGCCGCCAGATCGACATGGCGCTGGTTTCGCAATCCGATCCGGATCACCGCGATGTGCTGCGCAGGGAGAGCTTCGTCTGGGTGGCGGACAGGCCGGAGCCGGATCTCCTCGCCAAGGATGTGCTGCCGCTGGCGCTCTCCGCGCCCGTGACGCTGGATCACCGCGCGGCGTGCGACGCCATGGAAGCCGCCAATCGCCGCTACCGCGTCGCCTTCGCCAGCAACAGCCTTTCCGGCCTCATCGCAATCGCGCGCTCCGGCCACGCCATCAGCGTGCTGACAAGGACAGCCGTTCCAGCCGACCTTCATATCGTCAAAAGCGGGCTACCACCCCTGCCGACGATCGGCATTGCCATCGAGTTTGCCGATACGCAGACATCTTCGGCAGCCAGGGCGCTGGGCAATCACATCCGCACCGTTCTTCCCGGTCTCAGCCTCTAGCCTTAGGTTAATCCGGGCTTCGGAATCCTCTGGAACTTCGCCAGACTATCAAGCGGCTTCACCTATCCTTGTACAACGATCCGGGCACCGGGCTTTACCCGGTTGTAGAGGTCGATGATATCCTGATTCAAGAGGCAAATGCAGCCAGCCGATACAGCATCGCCGCAGCGGTGAACAGCAACAACAGGAAAATCTCCGCGCTGCTCGATCGAAACTATCGCCAGGCACTCGCCTTCAACTTTGTCGGCACGCCATCCTTCGTCATCGGCAAGACAATCTATCCCGGTGTTCTGGATGAGAAAGGCCTCAAGGCCGCCATTAAACAGGCCCGGTCATAATTCGCAAATCTCCCCCGGAACAATGCCTCCCTTTCATCTCGATTGTCGGGGAGTTGCCCGTCGAAATCGTCCTAAGGAACGCCTTGATGCCCTACAATTATCTGATACGAAATTTCCCGATCGCTGCCTTTCTATCGAGCCTGCTGCTTGTCTCCCCTCCGTGGCGCAGGATGCGGCGAAAAATGGCTCGAACGTCGGACCTCCGGAAATTCTTCGTTCTATCGAGCTTCAGGGCATTAGAATCCTCGCTTCCGGTCTGCACCCCTCTCTGAGAGAAAACGTTCGTTTTGGCAAACGTTTCGAGCGCGGTTTTTAGAACGTGCCCATGCCGATTGCGCGGCGCTAACACTAAACCCTCTTAAAAAAATAGTGCCCCACACCCCATACGTCACCACCCTCGTGCCCGAAAAGCCCCGCGGTCGCCAGGAAGAACAATCGCCATCGCCTTTCCCACAGCCGGGCGTCGGCACCATAGGTTTGCTCCAGAATGGGCCGGATACGGTCAATTTTTTTGTCGAAATTTTCGAGCCAGTCGAACGCTGTTCGACGATAGTGCGACCCTGACCAGCGCCACTCCCGCTCGATGGTGAAAAGCTGATTGAAGCGATGGGGAAGGTCGAAGGCCGGCATGATGCCGCCGGTGAAGAAGTGCCGGGCGATCCAGTCGGCAGGATTGTTGTGGTCAAAACGATAGGATCGGTCGCGGTGGTTAAACACATGCAGGAAAAACCTGCCGTCCGGCTTCAGCCACGAGTGAACACGCTCGAACAACACGCGCCAGTTCGACATATGCTCGAACATTTCCACCGATACGACACGGTCGAATCGATCGCCCGTCGTGAAATCATTCATATCGGCCGTCACTACAGAAAGGTTTGAAAACCCCCGTTCTCGGGCACGACCGATTATATATTCGCGCTGCGACACGGAATTCGAGACTGAGATGATGCGCGCATTGGGGAAACGGCCGGCCATATAGAGGGATAACGAACCCCATCCGCAGCCGAGTTCCAGAATATCCATGCCGTCCTCAAGGCCGGCATGGGCCGAGGTCTTGGCCAAAGCAACATTTTCAGCTTCATCCAGCGTCGTCGTGGCATCGTCATAATAACAGCAGGAATATTTGCGCTGCTCTCCCAGAACGAGCGCAAAAAATGCCGCTGGCACTTCATAATGCTGTTTGTTTGCATCGTCGGTATGGCTGGCGACGGGAAACTTCACCATATCCGCCGCGAAAACCTCTTCCGCATCCGCTGGAATGGCGGCAATCCGCCGCTTCGTCCGTGCGCAGAGCATATCTATTCCGGCGAGCGTCACGCTGTCGCTGAGCGGCGCGCGCTCGGCGGCGTTGATGGCGAATGCGAGCATGTTCATGGCCTGTCCTCGTTCTTGCGCGGCCCCGGAAAGAAGGCGTTGACGCGTCGTTGAAGGGCGCGGAATTTTTCCCCCCGCGATTGCAGCATATGGTCTTCAAGCGGCGGAATCCCGGAGACGTGGACAAGCAGCCAGTACATCATCGCCGGCGCGGCGAGCGATACCCATGACAAGGCCGGCCCCTGAATGGCCAACAGCGGAAAACTGCACCAGAAAAGCCATTCGAAAAAATAGTTGGGGTGACGGGAATAACGCCACAGGCCGGTTTCGCAGACACTGTTTTTTGCCGCTGCGGTCTTTCTGAATTTCGAGAGCTGGGCGTCGGAGAGCGCTTCGCCTGCAAGCGCGCCAAGGGCGACCACCATGGCGATAAGGTCAACCAAACGCGGAAAGACATGGGTGTTGCTTGCCGCAAGATAGACCGCAAGAACGAGCACGAAAGCGGCGATTGCCTGTATCTGCAGGAAGATGAATAGCCGCACGGCGGCAGCGCTCCCCCATTGCTCCATAAGCTTTGCATAGCGGGGATCCTCCCCGCCTCCTCGCGTGCGCATGCCAATGTGGCCGGCAAGCCGCAGGGACCAGACAACGACCAGAAAAAGCACCGCACCGCGCCGCCATCCATCTCCGCTGGCGAAAGCAACAGCGAAAACTCCGCCAAGCCCGACAGTCGCCGCCCAGACCGTGTCGATCCAGCCGCTTGAACCGGTTGCTCTCTGCAACGGCCAAGCGCCCGCCATCAGAAGCGAGATGAGAATGGCAAGCGCCAGGACTACAGAAAACATCACCACTTCGCTCGCCATTTTGAACTGTTTGAGGTCGGGTCTCGTGATGGCGAATACGAGCGGACCGGCAAAAGAGTTTCAGGCGCCGGACAAAATTTCAAAAAATCGATGCGCCGGTGAAACTGATCGGGCTGCCTCCTCGTACATGTCGCGGTCCCCAAGACTGGATTGACAGTGCGATAGCGAGGAAAAATGTTCGATACCGAAGCGAAAAAAGAACAAAGCCGGCGCCGCATCGCCGTGGTCGGAACGGGAATTTCCGGTTTGTCGGCGGCCTGGCTTTTGTCGCAACGGCACGATGTAACTGTTTTCGAAGCGGCTAACCGCATCGGCGGCCACACCAATACGGTGGCGTTCAGCACGGACCATGGACAAGTCCATGTCGATACCGGATTCATTGTCTATAACGAGCAGACCTATCCCAATCTCACCGCGCTTTTCCAGAAATTGGGCGTGGCGACAGCGGCGTCGAACATGTCTTTCGCCGTTTCTCTGGATAATGGCGGTTTCGAATATTCCGGCGGAACCGGCCTTGGCCTCCTGGCCCAGAAGTCCAACATCCTCAGACCACGTTTCTGGGCGATGCTTGCGGACCTTTTGCGCTTTTACCGCAACGCCCCACGCGACCTGCATTTGATGGGCGATCTGTCTCTTGACGAATATCTCTCCCGCAACCGGTATGGTTCAGCGTTCCGCGACGATCATCTTTACCCCATGGCTGCGGCCATCTGGTCCACGCCGGCCATGGAGGTCGGCCGTTATCCGGCGGCGCATTTTATCAAATTCTGCCGCAATCACGGCCTGCTGTTGCTGCGCAATCGGCCGGTCTGGCGCACAGTCGTCGGTGGCTCGCGCGAATATGTGAAACGCATCACCGCGCCGTTTGCCGATCGAATTTTCCTCTCAACGCCGGTGAAGCGCATCCACCGCCTGCCGGGCGGCGTCGAAATCACCACTCCGAACGGCAAAGCCGTGCGCTTCGATGACGTGGTGATCGCAACCCATGCGGATCAGGCGCTCGACATGCTCGCGGATGCAACACGCGCCGAACGGCGCATTCTTGGCGCTTTTTCCTACACCCAAAACCGCGCCGTGCTTCACACCGACAGCCGTTTCATGCCGCGCCGCCGCGGTGCCTGGTCAAGCTGGAACTATGTGGCCGACACGCGCATTAAAACGAGCCAGCCGAGCATTACCTACTGGATGAACAGGCTTCAGCCGCTGGGTGAAGCCCCGGACATTTTCGTAACGCTGAACTCGGTGCGGGAACCGGATCAAGGAAAAATCATCGCCGAGGAAATCTATCACCATCCGGTTTTTGATGCTGGCACCGAACAGGCGCGTCAGGAACTATGGGCCTTGCAAGGTCTGAGAAACACCTGGTTCTGCGGCGCTTATTTCGGATCCGGTTTTCATGAAGACGGTCTTCAGGCTGGCCTTGCCGTCGCCGAAGATCTTGGCGGTATATCCCGTCCATGGAAAGTTGCCGACGACAACGGCCGGATCATTCGCCTGGATTTGGCGACGATTGCAACAGACACGGAAATCATGGAGGCGATGGCGTGACGTCTCCCCTCGCCTCGGCGCTTTTTCCCGGCCATGTAACGCATGCGCGCTTCAAGCCGAAAACCCATAAGCTCGCCTACCGGATTTATTCGCTGCTCCTCGACCTCGATGAGTTGAACGTGCTCGACCGGAAATTGCGATTTTTCTCCGTAGACCGGTTCAACCTGTTCTCGTTTCACAGCAGGGACCGCGGCAACCGCAGCGCCATCGGGCTGCGCCAGCAGATCGAGGCAGTCATGACGGCGGCAGGCATGACGGTGGACGGAGGGCCGATACGTCTGCTCACCATGCCGCGCGTGCTCGGCTGGGCCTTCAACCCACTCAGTGTCTTCTTCTGCTACGGGCGCGACTTGTCGCTCAAAGCTATCCTCTGGGAGGTGGACAACACGTTTGGCGAGAGACACTCATACCTGATCCCGGTGGAAGCCGGCAAATCGACCGAGATCGTCCAGCAATGCGACAAGGCCTTTTATGTCTCTCCATTCATGGACATGGATCTCCACTATGTTTTCCGCGTCGCCCCGCCCGGCGACAGGCTGAAAATCGTCATCGATACTTTCGACAATGACGGCCTGATCCTGACCGCCCGGCATCTGGCCCGGCGTGTCGAATTGACGGACGGCGCGCTTCTGAAAGCTTTCGTCGCCATTCCCCTCCTGACGCTCAAGGTCATTCTGGGCATTCATTGGGAGGCCCTGAAAATTTGGCTGAAAGGCGTGCAGCTCAGAAAACGGCCGCTGCCGCCTGCCGGTCCAGTCTCCTTCCGTCATCCTTCATCGTCGCAAATCGAGGCCAAAATTCATGACCCCGTTTGACAATCTCACGGAATTATCGGCGAAGAATACGCGCCTGAACGACCGCATCAGCCCAGGCATGTGGCTCATCAACCGGCTGTTGAGCAATATCGACAGGGGAAGATTACATATCATTCTTCCCGGCGGCGGCATCATTGAAAAATCCGGCGCAACGAATGGCAGCGAGGCAATCCTTGTCCTGCATAGCTGGCGCGCGATCCGGCGGATGCTGCTGAACGGCGACATCGGCTTTGCCGAGGGTTTCATCGAAGGCGACTGGACCACACCAGATCTGACGGCGCTGATCCGCTTTGCGGCCCAAAATCGCGAGGCGTTCGCAAGGTCAATGCGCGGCAGCCTGCCGATGCGCCTTCTCAACCGCACTGCGCACGGGTTGAATGCCAATACCAGACGCGGCAGCCGCCGCAATATCGAAGCGCATTATGATCTCGGCAACGAGTTTTACCGGCAGTGGCTTGATCCCTCTATGCTGTATTCGTCGGCGATTTTCGATGACACGGCGTCTACGCTCGAAGCCGCCCAACTGAAAAAACTGGAACGTATCGTCGATAAACTGCAATTGAGCGGCGGCGAAAACATATTGGAGATCGGCTGCGGCTGGGGCGCACTCGCCATTCACCTTGCCACGCAGGCCAAAGCCAACGTCACCGGCATCACTCTCTCCCCGTCCCAGTTAAAATGGGCAAAAAATGCGGCGGAAAAAGCGGACAGTACAGACCGCATCGATCTGAGGCTGCAGGATTACCGCGACCTGAACGGCCAATTCGACAGGATTGTCTCCGTCGAAATGTTCGAAGCAGTCGGCGAGGCCTATTGGCCGAGCTATTTCGAAACGCTGAAAAGATGCCTGAAACCGGGCGGCAGTGCGGTGCTGCAAATCATTTCGATTGAAGAAAGCCGCTTCGATACATATCGGCGTAAGGCGGATTTCATCCAGAAATACGTCTTTCCCGGCGGCTTTCTGCCCTCAAATGCCGCGCTCGAAAAAGCGGTCGGCAAAACCGGCCTGAAGCTCACCGATAAGGAACTTTTCGGCCAGTCCTACGCGCTCACGCTCGCCGAATGGCGCCAGCGTTTTCATGCGCGGTGGCAGACGATTTCCCTGCTCGGCTTCGATGACCGCTTTCGACGGCTTTGGGATTATTATCTTTGCTATTGCGAGGCAGGCTTTGCCGAGGGGAGCATAAACGTCGGCTTCTATACGATCGAACACAGATAAGGCGGGACCAAACTGCGGAGAGAGACAATGATGATCAACGGATTGACGGTTGCTTCCGTCCTATGGCCACTGCTGGTCGCGTCCAACGCGACCGCGGCCGATATCGACGGCAACTGGGCGCGCGGAGACGGCAAGGCGAAAGTACTGATCGCGCCCTGCGGTGAAAATATCTGTGCCACAAACACCTGGATCAAGCAGGGCACCCCGAAGGAAAAGGCCGGGGACCGGCTGATCATGGACATAAAGCAGACAGAGGCAGGCAGCTATTCCGGCACCGCTTTCGACCCCCAGCGGGACAAATCCTACAGGATAACAGTGACAATAAACGGCAACGGCATGACCACGAAAGGCTGTATCGTCGCCGGTCTGCTGTGCAAGGGCATAAACTGGACAAGGATCGACTAGCCACATCTTCACGTTGCTTCGACCCACATCGTCGCCTCCTTATCGATGCCCTGCAAAGGAAAACACCAATGAAAACCTATTTCGCAGCCTACCTTTTTACTCTCGTCGCCTTTCTGGTGATTGACTTCATCTGGTTGAGCACGATGGCGTCGCGTCTTTACCGCCCGGCCATCGGCGATCTTCTGGCAGAAAACTTCCGGCTTACTCCGGCGGTCGTCTTTTACCTCATCTATGCCGCCGGCCTGACCTTTCTTGCGGTTCGCCCGGCCTTTCAGACGGGGGAATGGACGACCGCGCTGCTTTATGGCGCAGTGGTCGGCTTCATGGCCTATGCCACTTACGACCTGACCAATCAGGCGACGTTGAAAAGCTGGTCCACGACCCTGACCGTCGCCGATCTTCTATGGGGAACCTTCGTCTCCGCAGCAGCGGCTACAATCGGCTATCTCATCACGGTGCGGCTGATCGGCCCGCTGGAAAATCCGACGGGCCTATGATGACGACATCCCCTCTTACCGGCCGCTTAAGTCCGATAACCCTGCGGCCCAGTCGTTGCCAGGTTCGCAGCATGAGCATGCATCTCTTGTCTTCCTGCGAAAGACGACCCTATAAAGGAGGCGCAGCAAGGAAGGTTCGAATGCAGGGCACAGAGATCGCAGGCCTTATCAACCGCGTCGGCATGGGTGATCGTTCAGCATTCGTCTCGCTTTATCAGGCAACCAGTCCGAAGCTTTTCGCGATCTGCCTGAAAATCCTGCGTGACAGAACGGAAGCCGAGGAGGCGCTGCAGGAAATCTATATCAAGGTCTGGCAGCGGGCCCGAACATTTGCCGCCAGCGCCGGCAAACCCGCCACATGGCTTGCCGCCATTGCCCGCAACCATGCAATAGATACGATCCGCGCGCGCAAGCCCATAACCGACGACATCGAGGAAGCCTACGATCTTGCCGACGAGAGCACCCGCGATCCTGAGCAGCAGATCGTTCTCGCCGATGAAGGCCGCAGGATCGAAGACTGCATGCGCGAGCTTGAGACTGTACACGCGCAGGCGGTGCGTCGGGCCTATGTCGAGGGCTTGAGCTATCTCGAACTCGCCGAAGAATTGCGCGTGCCGCTCAACACGGTCAGAACCTGGCTGCGACGCAGTCTTCTCAAACTCAGAGAGTGCATGCAGCGATGACAACGGGCGAACAGAGCGGCGGCAAGCATTCGCGCGACGACATCCTCGCCGGTGAATATGTTCTGGGCGTCCTGCCGCTCGAAAAGCGCCGTGAACTGGAACGACGCATGCAGGACGACGCGGCCTTCGCACAGCTGGTGCAGCGTTGGGAGGCGGAATTTTCCGACTTCAATGCCGATTACCAGGCGCAGGCACCGAGCGCTGCTGTTCTTGCGCGTATCGAAGAACGCCTGTTCGGCAGCAGGACCGTCAATACCAATGGCAGCCTCTGGAATTCCGCGTCCTTCTGGCGCTGGATCTCGGTTGCCACCAGCGCAGCCGCCGTGGCGGCCATCGTTTACGCCGCCTTCCCCGAAAAGTGGCAGGGCGCCACCCCGCTGGTGGCCGAACTTGCAACGACCGACAGCCAGGTCAATCTCCTCGCCTCCTACGATGCGGAATCCGGACGGATGCACATTGTGCCTGTCGCAACCGGCAAGACCGACGAAAAGTCTCTGGAACTGTGGCTGGTGATGGATGGCGGCAAGACCCGCTCGCTCGGCGTCTTCCAGCCCGGCACGAATGGCGATCTTATAATCCCCGCAGACATGCGCAACAGCATCACCGAAGGCACCACCTTCGCGATCAGCGTCGAACCTTTCGGCGGCTCGCCGACTGGTCAGGCAACCGGCCCTGTTATCGCTGTCGGCACGGCGCGATGGGGATGAATGTCTAACGCTTCCCGATTTCGAGGCGAGTCCCGATGAACGCGTCACGATACGAGATGGGTCGTAACGGTCAATCTCCGAAGCCGACGATGCCCTTGATTTCGGTGAACTCGTGCAGACCGAACTTGCCGTATTCCCGACCGTTGCCCGACTGCTTGTAGCCGCCGAAGGGCGCGGCCCCATCCCAGGCGGAGCTGTTGAGGCGCACTATGCCGGTTCTGAGCCGTCGTGCGAAGGCACGCGCCTCCTCGGGTGCGCCCTGAATATAGGATGCCAGCCCATAGGGCGTGTCGTTGGCGATATCCGCCGCCTCGTCCTCGCTGCCATAACCGAGAATGGCAAGCACAGGCCCGAAAATCTCTTCACGCGCGATCGTCATGTCGTTCGTAACGCGCGCAAAAACTGTTGGCCGTACATAATAGCCGCTGTTCAGATGCGCTGGCCGGTCGAGCCCGCCGGCAACGAGCTCCGCCCCTTCCTCCATTCCCTTGCGGATGAGGCTCTGGATCTTGTCGAATTGCGTTTTGCTGGCAACCGGCCCGATATCCGTTTCGGCATCGCCGGGTGTACCGACACGGATCGATTCCGCCGCCGCACGGGCGATGCCAATCACCCGGTCCATTTGCTCCGCAGGGACGAGAAGACGGGTCGGCGCATTGCAGGACTGGCCGGAATTGGCAAAGCACCTGATCACCCCGGCGCGCACGGCGGCGTTAAGATCAGCGGTTCGGAGCACTATATTGGGCGATTTGCCGCCCAGCTCCTGATGCACGCGCTTCACCGTCGGGGCCGCCGCCTGCGCGACCGAAATGCCGGCGCGTGTCGAGCCGGTGAAGGAAACCATGTCGACATCGGGATGGCTCGCCAGTACCGCGCCCACGGTCGGGCCGTCACCATTGACAAGGTTGAACACGCCCTTGGGAACACCGGCTTCGTGCAGGATTTCGGCGAAAAGTATGGCGTTGAGCGGCGCGATTTCCGAGGGTTTCAGCACCATTGTGCAGCCGGTGGCGAGCGCCGGGGCGACCTTGCAGGCGATCTGGTTGATCGGCCAGTTCCACGGCGTGATCATGCCGACGACACCGATCGGTTCATGGACGATACGGGTCGTGCCCTGCATGTATTCGAACGAAAAATCACGCATGGCGCGGATAGTCTGCTCAAAATGCGCCACGCCGATACCCGCCTGCTCATCCCGCGACATTTTTCGAGGAGCGCCCATCTCATGAGAGATCACGTCGCCTATCTCGTTCTGCCGACGTTTCAATATCTCAAGAATGCGCTCGAGCAGGCCGAGGCGCTCTTCCCGCGTCGTCTGCGAAAAGGCAGCAAAGGCGCGGCGCGCGGCGGCGATGGCGCGCTCGGCATCCGCCGCCGATCCCATGGCTATCTCCGCGAAAGGCTCTTCGGTGGCGGGGTCGACGACGGATAGACGCTGGCCGCCGAGAGGATCGACCCAGGCGCCGTCGATGTAGAATTTGAGATAGTTGTCCATATCCGTCTCCAATGATCTCAGCGGCCGGCCAGGATAAAGTCGGCGATCCGCTCCGCGATCATGATTGTGGGAATGTTGGTATTGGCGCAGGGGATCGACGGCATCAGCGATGCGTCGCAGACCCTCAATCCTTCCACGCCGTGCACGCGGCCCGTGGACGACGTCACCGCCATGGGATCGTCAGCCGATCCCATGCGGCACGTTCCCGAAGGATGCCACGTGCCGCCCACATGGCGGCGGACGAATTCCGTCAGCGCCGCGTCGTCTTCAAGCAGCCCCCGCATGGTCGTGCCGAGTGTTATCGCCGAATGCACCAATGCGGGGCGCAGCGGACCCGCCACATCCAGAAGACCCGAGAAAAGACCCCGTTGCAACGCGTTCCATGTCCCCGGTGCAGCGACCTTCGCCACCCGGGGCGAATAACTCGATGGAAAAACAGTGCCGCTGTGCCCCGCCATAAAAGGATCGGTCAGAGCTTCCGCACCCAGCCGCAGCGCAAGCTTGAGCCGCCTCAGATCACGCTCGTCGCTCAGCATCCTGAAATCGACCTCCGGCTCCACATGGGGGTCAAGCGAAGCAAGCTTCACAAAGCCGCGCGAATAGGACTTGTTGACCCAGAAGAACAGGCTGCCCAGACGTAGACCAATGGAGTGCCAGCCGGATCGCGACAGGATCGCGGCATGCATGTCACCCTGCGGCGCGCCGTCAAGACCGGACGAGAAACGCCAGATCGCCTGTTCGTGGTGTTCTCCCCTGTCACGCACCCGCATCTGCGGCGGCAGATAGGCAGCGACGGCGATCGAAGGATGCTCCATCAGATTGCGACCGACGCCGCTGCGGCCGGCCACGACATTGCCCCCCACGGCGGCGATGTCACCGACGAGGCCGATACCGGAGCGCATCAGCAATGCGGGCGTGTGAATGGCGCCGGCCGAGACGATCACTTCCGCCGCATGGATCGTCTCCGCCGTAGCACCCGCCAATATCGCACCCGTGGCCCGACGACCATCGAACAGGATGCGGTCCGCGACGCTTTCGGTGATGATCCTGAGATTCCGACGTTTGCGCACGTCCGGCGTCAGATAGGCAAGCGAGGTCGGCAAGCGCTCCCCGCTATCGCTGACGGCGATGGCGCCGCGAAAGACGCCGTCTTCCCAGGGTCCGTTCTGGTCCGGCCTTGTCGGATAGCCGCGGCGGTCGAGCGTTTTCATGACTCGGTCGACGAAGGGTGAAATCCTGTCGTCGGATATGCGCCGGATCGTCAGCGGCCCGGTCGTGCCGTGAAGCGGGCCGAAGAAATCCCTGTCGGCTTCGATCTTCAGAAAATAGGGCAGGCAATCGTCCCAGCCCCAGCCGTCCGCCCCAAGCGCCTGCCACTCGGCATAGTCGGCCGGCGCCCCCCGATTGGCCATCAGCGCATTGATCGCCGAGCCTCCCCCCAGAAGCCGCGCCTGCTCGTAGCGACGCGGTGGACGGGACGCCGCGTTGGAACGGGCATGGCCCATCAACGCCGTGAGCTGCGACCAGATATTGCGCGTATCGAGATAGGCACGGCCGGGATAACGGCTGCGCACCTCATCCGGGATATCCTCCGCCGCAATATTGCGCCCGGCCTCGACCAGAACGACCGTCCGCCGCGGATCTGCGGAAAGGCGTGCGGCCAGCACGCAGCCCGCCGATCCACCGCCGAGGATCAGGTGATCGACGATCATGTCGCCCGTCCCTGCGAGTATTCGGTGTTGCGGGCGTTGATCGCCGCCAGCATCAGCAGGATGAACGAGATCGCCGTCAGCAGGGAGCTGATCGAGGCGATGGTCGGATCGATCTCGTCGCGCAGCGCTGTGAACATGCGCTTCGTAAGCGTCTGATATTCGCCGCCGGAAATGAAAAGCGAAACCACGGTTTCATCGATGGCGGAGATGAAGGCGAAGAGCAGACCGGAAATGACGCTCGGGCGGATTTGCGGCAGGGTGACGATGAAGAAGGTCCGCCAACGGTTCATGCCGAGGCTACGCGACACCATCTCCTGCGTGTGGTCAAACTTGCGCAGCCCGACCAGAACCGAGGTGACGACATAGGGCAGGCCCAGCATGACATTGGCGAGGATCAGCCCGGTCAGCGAGGCAAGAAGCCCGATCTGTGCGTAAACCAGGAAGACACCGACGGCGGTGATGACGATCGGCACGATCAGCGGCAGAAGCAGCAGCGCCTGCAGGCTGCGCACCAGCCGCGATTGCGTGAGGTTGAGCGCATAGGCCGCCGCAGTCCCGAGAATGGTGGCGATGACGGCGCTGGAGACGGCGACGATCAGGCTTACACGCGTTGCCTGCATCCAGGCGGCGCTGCCAAGATAAGCCTCATACCAGCGCAGCGACCAGGATGGCGGCGGGAAAGCAAGGAAGCGTGCGCCGGAAAAGGACATTGGCAGGATGATCAGGATGGGGATCATCAGCCAGGCGAGAACGAGGGCTACAAAGCCGTAGAGAAGGATTTTCGACAGGCTCATGCGTCACCTCGTTCCCATGATGCGTTCGAACGGAATGATGAGGCTCGCCAGCCGGAAAACCAGAAAAACGCAGACAAGCAGGACGACGCTGATCGACGAGGCCGCGCCCCATTCGTTATAAACCTCGATGTTGCGCGAAACGAGCATGGAGACCATGTAGGTGCGCCCGCCGCCCAGCAGTTCCGGCGTGATATAAAAACCAAGGGTGAGCACGAAGACCAGCACCATGCCGGCGATCATGCCCGGCAGCGACAGCGGCAGGAAAACCCGCCAGAATACATGCATGGGTGAGCCGCCGAGGCTGGCGCCGGCCATGGTCAGTTCCGTGGGTATTTTCTTCATCGTCGCATAGAGCGGCAGCACCATGAAGGGCAGCAGGATGTGGATCGTCGCCATGACCGTGCCGAATTCGTTGTTGACCAGCCGGAGCGGCGCATCGATCAGGCCCGATCCCGTCAGCGCCGAATTGATGATACCGTTGCGCTGCAGCAGGATGAGCCAGGCATAGGCGCGCACCAGAACGGATGTCCAGAAAGGCAGCAGCACCATGGCGAGAACAAGCACGCTCCAGCGCTGGGGCAGGCCCGCCGCCACATAGGCGACGGGATAGCCGAGGAGGACGGTCATCAGCGTGACGACCGCCGCAATGCGGAAGGTCTGAAGGAAGGTCATCCAGTAGACGGAATCCGTCAGGAACCGCTGATAGTGAGCGAGCGTAAAGCCGCCATCCTGCCGGATCGACTGCCAGCCCAGCCACAGAAGCGGCAGGACCAGCAGAACGACGACGACCGCAAGCGCTGGCGCCAGCAGCAACAGCATGAGCCGTTGCTCACGCTGCTCATGCATCGCCGACGGATTTCGTTTCGACTGTGCCATCAGTGACCCTCCACAGGCCGAACATCATTTCTGGATGAACTGCGCCCAGCGTTTTTGCGCCTCCTCACCGGCCGGGGAACTCCACCACTCATCCGACACCAGAACCTGAAGCGCGGCATTGTTCGGCGAACTCGGCATTTCGGCAGCGCGTTCCGGCGAAATCTTGCCGGTCTTGTACGCTTCAGGATTGCCTGGACCGTAATCGATATAGGCCGGGAAATTCGCCTGGATTTCAGGGGTCAGCGCCGCATTGACGAACTTGACAGCCGTTTCGAGGTTCGGCGCGCCCTTGAGAATGCAGAGCGACGTATACTGAAGGAAACCTTCATTGAACGAATAACCGATCGGCGCGCCCTCCTTCACCACCGCAGCAACGCGGCCATTCCACGCCATCTCCATGTCGACTTCACCATCGGCCAGAAGCTGCGCCGACTGGGCGCCGGAGGTCCACCACACCGTGACATAGGGTTTGATCTCTTCGAGCTTCTTGAAAGCCCGCTCGACATCGAGCGGATAAAGTTTGTCCACTGGCACGCCATCTGCGAGCAAAGCGGCCTCGAGTGTCGCCAGGGGATGGTTACGAAGCGCCCGCGTGCCCGGAAATTTCTTCACATCCCAGAAATCCGCCCAGCTCTTGGGCGGGTTGCCGCCGAACTTGTCCTTGTTGTAGGCAAGCACGCTCGAGTAGAATTCATAGGCGACCGAATAGGGGCTCTTGTATTCGGCCGGCATCTTTTCCGCATTGGGTATTTTGGAAAAATCGAGTTTCTCGATCATTCCCTGTTCCCCGCCGCGTATGCAATCCTTCGCCGGCGTGTCGATGACGTCCCAGACGATCTTGCCGGATGCGGACTGCGTCTTGATCACCGGCCAGGCATCGGGCGCGCTGTCCTGATTGACAGTGATGCCGAGCAGCTTGGCGACGGGATCGAGGATCGCCTTGGTCTGCGCCTCCTGATAGGCGCCGCCCTGTGAGACGAAGGTGATCTGTTCCGCCGATGCCAAGCCAGCCGAAAAAACGGCGGCGGATGCGGAAAGCACGAGCATGGAAAATCTGTATTTCATTCGTCGTTCTCCTCTTTATGGCGAGGCGCTGTCGCCCCTGTTGGCATGCGACTGTCGGGTCTTAGCGCCCGATTGCATCGAGGAACTGATACCAGCCGGCGACGAGCCGGACGGCTGGCTCCCTGATGGGATAAAAAGGCACGGGTTTGAGCGGCTCCGCGGTCAAGAGCCCGAGATCGGGGCTTTGCCCGGCAACCATGGCCGCAACGTAGCGGCCCATGTTGGAGGCCATGGCCACCCCGGTTCCATTATAACCGACTGCATAGACGACCCGGTCGTCCAGCCGGCCCAGATGCGGAATGCTGTCCATCGTCATGGCCACGAGGCCGGACCAGCGATGGGTGACAGATACCGCTGCGAGTTCTGGAAACTGCCGCACCATGGCCTTGTGCAGCGCCGCAAACGCGCTTTCGGAATCCGCCTTGCCGAAGGCGCCGCGCCCGCCATACATTACGCGGTCTCCGGCCTTGCGGAACCAGCGCATCATGCGCCGCGTCTCGGTATAGCTGCGTCCCTGCGACAGGAGGGAAGCACCCGGTCTGCCGGTCAGCGGCTCGGTCGCAATCATCGCGGAGCGGAAGGGAATGATGGATTTGCGGACCGTCGACGTGGCCGGCGTCAGATCGGAATAGGAATTGGTGGCGATTACCACCTGCCGGGCCGAAACGACACCGTCAGGCGTTTCAAGAACGATGCCGGCGCCATCTCGCCTGAATGCCGCCACCGGCGTCTTCTCGTGGATCGCGATGCCTGCGGCACTCAATCCGGCCGCCATGCCCAAAACGAAATTCAAGGGGTGGATGACGCCGCCATGGGTATTGAGCATGCCGCCGACGAAATCGCGTGAGCCCGTCTCCGCCTCCATTTCCTCCGGTGAGAGAATGGTGCAGGCATGGTCGCCAAGCGATCCACGCAGCCACTCGACTTCTTTTTTCAGGCCATCGAGTGACAGCTGATTGTGGGCACAACGCAGCGAACCGGTTGGGCGATAATCGGCAGCGGCGATTGCGTAATCCTCTACCAGTTCGCCAACATGATCGATGGCCTCGATACCGAGATCATGCATGCGCCGCGCCGTCTCCAGCCCGTAGCGGGCGGCGATGTCGGAGAAGGAAAGCCGGAACTTGCCCGACACCACGCCACCATTGCGGCCGCTCGCGCCCCAGCCGATCCGGCTTGCCTCCAGCACCACCGGAGACAGGCCGCGGCGGGCCAGATAGCGCGCCGCGGAAAGGCCTGTATAGCCGCCACCGATGATCGCGACATCGAACCGACGATCACCCGAGAGCCGGTCGAAGGCAGGACGGCTCGAAGCCGTCTCCTGCCAGAGGGAGTGGATATCGGGAAAAGGGGGACGTGCGGCCATCGGTACGGCTCTCTCGCTTTCAGGCTGCCGTTGCCGTCTTGACGCCGGCAGCAAGCTCCGCGTCCACGGCATCGGCCAGTTGCTTGAGCGAGGAGAAGTGGAAGTCGGGCCGGGTCACCACCTTCGGAGCCGGCGTGCCGCCGAACCCCTGCTGGCCCTGGCGACGCTCGATCCAGCAGGTCGTGTAGCCAAGTTCGCGGGCGACGCCGATATCGTGATGCTGGCTCTGGGCGACATGCAGGATTTCCGACTGCTTGAAACCGAAAGCCGACTGACGCCCCTTGTTGAAGGCGAAAAACTGCGGATTGGGCTTGGCGCACCCGGCCTCATCACAGGTGACGCTGTCGTGAAACGGATTGCCAAGCGTATCGGAATAGGCGGAAAATGCCGTACGGTCGGCATTCGTCATGGCGACAAGACGGAAGTTCTTGCGCAGGCGGGCGAGCGCTTCCACGGAATCTGCGAAGGCTGGCCAGCGCAGCACGGCAAGCTGGAAGGCTTCCGCCGTGGCGTCGTCATTGTTGAAACCGAGTTCGTTGGCGAGAGAAAGATAGACATCTTTCATGGCGAAGGAAGACCGTCCATAGAACTTGTCGCGGCCGCGCTTGTAGGGCTCGAAAATCTCGTCGTCGGTGGCCCTCGCCGCCTTTTCGCCGCCGAGCGCACGCACCGCATTGAGCACACCCGTTTCGAAATCGATCAAAGTGCCGACCACATCGAAGGTCATGACCTTGAATTGCGTAAGCTGCATCGTCTTTATCCTTGTTGACTGCATGGAATGGAATGTCTCAACCTGCTTCGGGAACGATCACCGTGTCTTCGGGGTGGAGTGAAAGCGCGATCGCCTCACCTGGTGATTTCATCAGCGCGCGGCCGGCATGGTTGCTGGGAAGCCGGAAACTCAGATCGTCGCCGCTGTCCAGCCGCACGAAAACCCGAATGCTTTCGCCCTGATAAAGCGTATCCGTGACGGTGCCTGTCAGCCTGTTGCCGCCATCGGCTTCGGCGCCATCCGCCACCACGAGTTTTTCCGAATGGACCACGAGATGCAGCTTTTCGCCTTCCGGCACGCGATGCGCCGTGTGCAGCAGCCGGTCTCCCAGCCGCACCGCCGTTTCGCTTTCGCGCCGAACCGCAAGCAGGGTCGCCTCGCCGATGAAACGGGCGACAAAGGCGTTGACGGGACGGTCATGCAGGCGCTCCGGCGTATCGACCTGCACCAGACGTCCCCTGTGCATGATCGCCACGCGGTCGCTCATCGTCAGTGCCTCGCGCTGATCATGCGTCACATAGACGATCGTGGCGCCGAGCCGCTTATGCAGCCGTTTGAGTTCGATCTGCATGGTCTCGCGCAGCTGCTTGTCGAGCGCCGAAAGCGGCTCGTCCATGAGAATGAGGCCCGGCTCAAAGATCATGGCGCGCGCCAGCGCCACGCGCTGACGTTGGCCGCCCGACAATTCGTGGATACGCCTGTTCTCATAGCCGGTGAGTTCGACAATCTCGAGCGCAGCCTTGAGTTTCGCCGGCCAGCTCGCCTTCGGTAGCCGCCGCGCCCTTAGCGGAAAGGTAATGTTTTCGCCTACACTCATATGCGGAAACAACGCGTAGTTCTGAAAGACGATACCGATATCCCGCTTATGCGGCGGCTCAAATGTAATATCCCGATCGCCTAACCAAATTGACCCCGATGTCGGCTGGACAAAGCCGCCGAGAATTCCCAGCAACGTGGTCTTGCCTGACCCCGAAGGCCCGAGAATGGAAACGAATTCGCCGGGAGCGACATCGAGATTGACATCGTCCAGCGCACGAAACGTTCCGTAGCACTTGACCGCCTCTTTGATGGAAACGCCTACCCGCTCTGTATTTGGCTGCTCAATCATATGATTCCACTAAAAAATCCCAGTACGTTCGGTGGTGCTCCGACGTATGGCAGCGCGTTTTTGCGGAACGAAGAGCAGATTTTCAGCCTGTGACGCCCAGCGCCGGCCTGAAACCAATCTGTCGCGTTCCCCTCAATTCATGGAAGGTCTCTCGCCTTCGTTGACAGCAAAGAGACCAAACAAAAGGCGGATAAGCAATTGAAAAAAAATCTATGCGATGTTACAAAATGTAATGACATTCCTTCGCCGTTCCCTGCCCTCCATGAATGGCCTCTTTACTTTCGAGGCCGCTGCGCGCTGCGGCAGTTTCTCGAGGGCAGCAGACGAATTGAACGTGACGCCGGCGGCTGTGAGCCGCATGATGTCCCGGCTGGAGGAACATCTTGATACGACATTGTTTCTTCGGCAGCCCGGTGGCGTGATGCTGACGGAACCCGGCCAGCTGCTGTTCGATGCGATCGCCAGAGGCTTCGCCGGAATAGAAAGCGCCCTGCGGGAAATCGAGGATCGCCGAACCGGTATCGAAACCGTGTCCCTTTCCGTCTCGACCGGCTTCACCACGCACTGGATGATGCCGCGAATGGCCGAATTCAAAAGGGAATTTCCCAATGTCGATCTTCGGTTCCAGCTCATGATGGGCGCCCTGTCGGGGCCGGTCAACGACGTCGATCTTGGGATGCGCTTCGTCGATGGACCGGACAGGCATCACGAGGCAGCTTTCGTCATGCCCGAAATCCTGCTGCCGATCTGCAGTCCGGGTTACAGGGAAAGCCATGCCATTTCCGGCAACGATATTGATCGCGTGCCGGATACGACCATCAATTTAAGCGATGCGCAGCCCAACTGGTCGACGCTGTTCACACCGGCCAGCGGTAGCGACCCGCAGAATTCGATGATCTTCTCCGATTACGCCATCGTCGTGCAGGCTGCTCTCCTGGGCCAGGGCGTGGCGCTTGGCTGGCTCAACGTCGTCGCCCATTGGCTACGGACGCGGACACTGGTTCCAGCAAGCGAACACTTGATGGTCACCGGCCGGCGCTGCCATCTTATCCGACTGCGAACCAAACCCGCCCGACCAATCGTCACGCAGGTCAAGGAATGGATGATCCGTGAATTGAAGGCGGATGTCGATGCGGTGAGCGCGCTTTATCCATCCCTGAACATCGGCTGCGTGGGAAGCGATACCATCAACTAAAAACTAACTTTTGAACACGCTCGAACCGACATAGTCATAACGGCCCTTCGTTCCGCTATTGTCACCAGATAAAGAAACTGACATCATTGACTGGCAGGCTCAAAATGAGCCGCTGATATTCCATGAGCAGGGTAGCTCTCGACCGGAAACGGGCGGGGGCTTTTTTTATTTTTTGGTGGGCGATGATGCATTCAGAAAGCTGGCGGGTCGGTGTGCTGTTCTCCGAAACGGGCGTGACCGGAGCCGTGGAAACAACCCAGAGAGCTGCTACCTTGCTGGCGATCGATGAAATCAACGCAGCCGGTGGCGTGCTCGGCCGAGAGATAGAGCCGGTGGCCTACGATCCGCAATCAACTCCCAGTCTCTATAAGGAGCTCGCAGTCAAACTTTGCGACGAAGATCGGGTCCGGGTCGTTTTCGGCTGCCACATGTCGAGCACCCGCAAAGCCGCTCTTCCCGTCATCGAGGCCCGTGATGCTTTGCTGTTTTACCCGACTTTGTACGAGGGGTTCGAATACTCCCGGCATTGCATCTACACAGGGGCAGCCCCCAATCAGAACTCCGTCCAATTGGTCGATTTCCTCACCAAGCACTATGGAAAGCGGGTTTTTCTTGTGGGGTCGAATTACGTCTATCCTTATGAATCGAACCGGACGATCAGCGACCTTTTTCTTCAGGTGGGGGGACAGGTCCTGGACGAGATATATGTTCCGCTGAACCTCAAAGACGAGGACGTCGCCAAGATCATCAGACACATTCGCGCAGCGCAGCCGGACGTTATTTATTCAACGATCGTTGGCAACGGTATCATTCCTTTCTACACGGCGTTCAAGGAAGCGGGCTTCAATGCGCAGAAGATGCCGATCACCAGTCAATCGACAAGCGAGGCCGACGTGATACGCATGCGCCCGGAGGTGGCGGAAGGGCACATAACCGCGGCTCCCTTTTTCGCTTCTCTCGACACCCCCCGCGCCCGCGCCTTCGTTTCGGCCTATCAACAGCGGTACGGCCAGCAGATGCTGCCAACTGCGCCAGCCGAAGCGGCTTATTTTCAGGTATATCTCTATGCGGCGGCTTTAAAGCTTGCCGGCGGCGACGGGCTTGAGCAGCTTCTGCCGGCACTCTATGAGGTCGAATACGATGCCCCACAGGGCGCGGTGAAGATAGACCGGCTGACAAACCACACGCATCTGTGGCCAAGAGTGGCAAAGGTGAATGCGCAGGGCGGCTACGATATTGTCTATGATCCGTCACTGCGGGTGGCGCCAGATCCGTTCATGCGCGAATATCGCCCGGATCTGACGCAAACTTTCCCGCATCGCGTCCGGGTCTGAGAAGGAGCGACGATGTCATTCGCCCTTCTCAGAGATTTGCGGGATCTAAAGGTCCTGGTCATTCATCCCCGGACATCGGAGGGAGAGTTCCTCGTCGATCACCTGCGCCGTATCGGCTGCACGGTCAGTTGCCTCTGGCCGGTGCCTGCCGAATTGCCGCACGGCACAGACGTCGTCTTTCTTGCCATGGAAGACGAGGCGCGACCGGAAATCGAACGTCTGCTGAAGTGTTTTCCAAACCCCGCTCCGACCATGCTTGCCATCGTCGGTTACGAAAATCCCTCGACGTTGCAGATCGTTCTGGAAAGCGGAGCGCTCGCCATTGTCGAGAGGCCGATCAAGCCGTTCGGTCTGCTGACCAATCTCGCCATCGCCCGCAGCCTGTGGCTGGAGCGCCAAAAGCTCGTGAAAGAAGCACGCAAATATAAACGCAAGGTATTGGGAGACCAGAAGCTTGCCCGCGCCAAGGCGATTTTGATGGCCAATCGCGGCACCAGCGAAAACGAGGCGTACCGCGAAATGCGCGAGCAAGCGATGGCACGACGCGTGCCGATCGATGAAATCGCCAATTCGATTATCAACGCTGAACAGCTCTTGCGCCCTTCCCAAAAACATGATTAGTTTTTGATGTGTTCCAGATGAACACCTCCGGCACATCCCTTCTTTTATCGAAGCCATGTGTCGCTGTTGCACGCGGCGCAGCCGTGATGCGGTGATGGCAAGGGTGCCCGCAGGCTTTGACAAGCCTCGCGGGTTTTTTGTTGTCTGCTGACAGTGACGTCAGCCTTCCTACACTTTTTTCGGCATGAAGCCTCGCCATGGAGCCGGGCAGTGCCACCGCGTGCGCCAATCAAAAAAGGGGAACCAAGATGGTGTTCAACAGACGTGAACTTCTGAAAACCGCAGCCACCGCTTCCGCCGCACTCGCCCTGCCGGCGCTGGGCGGCCGGGCCTTTGCAGCCGACGCGATCAAGGTCGGTGCGCTCTACTCCCAGACGGGTGGGCTTTCCGTCGCCGAAAAACTTCTGGCCAACGGTGTCATGATGGCCGTGGCAGAGATCAATGCGGCCGGCGGCGTTCTCGGCCGTCCGGTCGAAGTTGTCGTTGAAGACGGGTCCTCCGATCCGAAGATCTTCAGCGAGAAAGCTTCGAAGCTGATCCTTAAAGACAAGATTTCAACCGTATTCGGCTGCCACACATCCGCCAGCCGCAAGGCCGTCCTGCCGATCTTCGAACGGCGCGGCGCGATGCTGTTCTATCAGACGCATTATGAAGGCTTCGAGTGCTCGCGCAACGTCGTCTATTCCGGCGCTGTTCCAAACCAGCAACTCTCCAATTACATTCCGTGGATCGTCGAAAAGCTGGGCAAGAAGAAGTTCTTCATCGTCGGCTCGAACTACGTCTACCCGCGTGAAATGGCCAAGGTTTCCAAGAAACTGATTGAAGCGGCCGGCGCTGAATGGGTGGCAGACGAATATCTGGAACTTGGCCACTCTGAGTGGGCGGTCATGGTCAGCAAGATCAAGGAATCCGGCGCGGACGTCGTTCTTTCCAACGTGGTCGGAGACTCGATCATCGCCTTCTACCGCGAATTCAAGAATCAGGGTCTTTCGCAGGAGGTTATCCCGATCTGCGCGACGGTGACGTCCGAAATCGAGATTGCGGCCATGGGCGCCGAATATGCGGCAGGCAGCTACACCTCATTCCCCTATTTCATGTCGATAGAAACGCCAGCGAACAAGAGCTTCATCGAACGCTTCAGGACATTCGTCAACGATCCCAAAGCCGTGACGTACCATTCGCTCGAGGCTGCCTATTTCCAGGTGTTCCTGTGGAAGCAGGCAGTCGAAAAATCCGGCGACCTGTCTGCCGACGCGATCCGGGCCGGCATTCGCGGCCAGACCTATGAAGCACCTGGTGGCAAGGTGACGACCGACCCCGACAACCTGCATTGCTGGCTGACGCCGCGCATCGGACAGTGGCAGTCGGATGGCCAGAGCAAGGTTGTCAACGCCTACCCGGCACCAATCAAGCCGTTGCCCTATTCGGCCTATGGTGAGACGGAAAGCAATCTGTTCTGCACCAGCAACGGTCTCGACGCAGCAAAGCTCAAGGGCTGACCCCTACCCGCTTTGTCCCGCCAACCTTGTTGGCGGGACCATGTCTCGGCAAGGCGGATCTGCGTTTTTTCTTTGCTCATTGCCAATCCGCGTTCAGCATTGGCAAGGGACAGAAGAGAGTCTGATCCGCCCTTCTTACGAACGGTGGCGTTATGCTCGATATTCTCTTCATCGGCCTCAGTCTGGGCTCGATCCTTCTTTTGGTGGCGCTCGGTCTCGCCATAACCTACGGCGCCATGGGCGTCATCAATATGGCCCACGGCGAAATGGTCATGATCGGCGCCTATGTCGCCGTGCTCTCAGGCATCTGGCTGAAGGCAAGCCTGCTACTCGCAATACCGCTGGCTTTCGTCGTAACCGCAGTGCTTGGCCTGGTCATCGAACGGGTGGTCGTGCGGCGGCTCTATGGCCGTCTGCTCGACACGCTTCTCGCCACCTGGGGCATCGCCATTCTTTTACAACAAGCCGTAAGGCTCGAATTCGGCCTCACATTTTTCGGCATTCACATCGAAGGCCTTGGCGCCGGATTGCAAAATGTGGCGGTGCCTTCCTATCTTCAAGGCACGTTCAGGCTCGCCGGGGCCGATATAAACGCCTACCGCACCTTCATCATCGCGGTGACAGCCGCGCTGACGCTGGCGACATGGTTCATTCTCTACCGTACGGCAGCAGGCATGCAGGTGCGGGCCATCATCCGCAATCCGAAAATGGCTGCCGCTTGCGGCATCGATGTGAAACGCATCAATGCCCTGACCTTCGCCTTCGGTTCCGGTCTTGCCGGCGTCGCCGGCGTGATGATGTCCGGCTTCAAGACCGTTTTCCCCGACATGGGGACGACGATGGTCGTCGACGGCTTCATGGTCGTGGTGACCGGTGGGGTCGGCAGCCTTTTCGGCACGGCCCTGTCTTCAGGGCTGCTGGGTGAAATCAACGCGCTGGTGGCCATCGGCACGAACGACATTCTGGCGCGCGCCGTCGTGTTCGGGGTCGTCATTGTCGTCATTCTGGTCAAGCCCAGCGGGCTGTTCTCGTTCAAGGGGCGCTGATATGAGCATCGAACGAAAATTCCAGATCGCCGCCTACGCCATTTTTATCGCGCTGATCTTTGCAGCGCCTGTTTTTGGCGACGAATTCTGGCTGAACCGCATTTCGAAATATCTGGTCTACGGGATGCTCGGCGTCGCCATTGCGCTGACATGGGGATATGCGGGCATTCTCAATCTTGGCCAGGGACTGTTTTTTGGTCTTGGCGCCTATATGCTCGCCATGTCCCTGAAGCTGTCGAGCATGACCAGCCTGCAACAGGGCTCCGACAAGCCGGTCCCGGATTTCATGCTCTGGAATGCCGAACCCGGCGCGCCGACGGAACTCTGCTGCATCAACAAGGGCTCCTTCCTCTGGCTTCCCTTTCAAAGCCAGTCGGTCGGTCTCGTGCTCGGCATCGTGCTTCCGGTGGTGGTGGCCGGCGCACTCGGTATGCTGGTTTTCCGCAAGCGCATTTCCGGTGTCTTCGTCTCGATCATTACATTGGCGCTGGTTCTGCTCGTGCGTCTCGTGATGGTCGATGCGCAACCGGTGACGAACGGCTTCAACGGCCTGACGGATCTTGGCTGGCTGACGATCGGCGGCATTGAATTCGACCCTTACAGCCGGGCAACCTATTATCTGTGTGCCATATGCCTGTCGTTGACGCTCATCGGTGCGCGTCTTGTCGTGGAAACCCGTGCTGGCATGATCCTCCAGGCGATCCGCGACGATCAGGTTCGCGCCCGCTATCTCGGTTTCGACGTCTCGCTCTACCAGGTGTTCTTCTTTGCCATTTCAGCCGGAATAGCCGGCGTTGCCGGTATGCTCTACGTCGTCGTCGCGGAGTTCGCCTCGCCGACCTTCATGGATCTTTCCTTCTCCGTGACGATGGTGGTTTGGGCTGCCGTCGGCGGCCGCTCCTCCCTGCTCGGTGCCTGCATCGGCGCGATCCTCATCAACATGATCGAGGCTGAGGTCAGCGAAACCGAAGCACTGGTCGAGGCGTGGAAAGCGATCATCGGCCTCATCTTCGTTCTCGTCGTCCTGTTCATGCCGCGTGGCCTTGGCGGCGTGGCGCATGATGTGCTGCGGCAGTTCATCCGCCGGGTCAAGCCGGGTGTGGCGTCTTCATCGTTGCAGCAACAGAGCGAGGCATTGTGATATGAGTGCAATCGCATTGACCATCGACGGTCTCAGCGTCGATTTCGGCGGTTTCAGAGCCGTCAACAATGTCAGTATCACCGTCGGCGATGGCGAGCTGCGGGTTTTGCTCGGCGCCAACGGCGCCGGCAAGACGACCCTGATGGATCTGATCAGCGGCAAGACGCGCAGTACCCAGGGTAAGGTCTTCGTCTACGACACGGACATCACAAACTGGCCGGAACACAAAATCGCCCGTGCAGGGATTGGCCGAAAATTCCAGATTCCCAGCATTTTTCGCGATCTTACCGTGCGACAGAATCTGGAGGTAGCAAATTGCCGAAATCCCTCCGTTTTTGCCAACCTCCGGTTTGGATTTTCGCGTGCGGAAGCCAAACGCGTCGATGAGGTACTCGCCCTTACCGGCCTCGAAGCAGAAAAGGATATGACGGCGGCGTATCTCAGCCATGGCCAGACGCAATGGCTGGAACTTGGCATGCTCATCGTCCAGGATCCAAAGGTCGTTCTGCTGGACGAACCGACAGCCGGCATGACCCAGGCCGAAACCCGCAAGACGGCGCAGATCATCAAAAACCTCAAAGGCCGCCACACCATCCTCGTCGTCGAGCACGACATGGGGTTCGTGCGTGAGATCGCCGAGCGTATCACCGTCCTTCATCTGGGCGAGGTTCTGGCGGAAGGCTGCGTCGGCGATATCGAACACAATCCCAAAGTCCGTGAAGCCTATCTCGGTTCGAAAGGAATATCCTGATGCTGACCCTGAAAGACGTACACAGCTATTATGGACGCAGTCACATTCTGCATGGCGTCACGCTCGATGTTCCGGCCGGCAAGGTGACAAGCATTCTCGGCCGCAACGGCACCGGCAAGACCACTTTGTTGAAAACATTGATGGCGCTGACAGACCGCATGACGGGCGAGATGCATCTCCAGGGCAGGGACATCGCCGCGTCCCCGACGCACAGGAGGGCGCGTGCCGGTATCGCCTACGTCCCCCAGGGCAGGGAGATCATTCCCGATTTTACCATCCGCGAAAACATCCTGATGGGCGCCTTCGCACGTGCGGACGGCAAACGCGACATTCCCGCGCTGGTGCCGGAACTTTTCCCCTATCTGATGGCCAATCTGGACCGGCCCGGCGGCGTGCTTTCGGGTGGGCAGCAACAGCAGCTCGCCATCGCACGCGCGCTGGCCGCCGGCCCGAAAGTGCTGCTTCTCGATGAACCCAACGAAGGCATCCAGCCCTCTATCGTCGAGGAAATCGAAAAGATCATCATCCGGCTCAATCGCGAGATCGGCATGACGATCATCCTCGTAGAGCAGAACGTCGCATTCGCACGGCACGCATCTCACCACTTCGCCATGCTGGAGAAGGGAAGCGTGGTTGCGGCCGGCGCCATCGACATGCTCTCCGACGTGCTCGTTCATCGGCATATGGCTGTCTGAAAAAGACAAATCCTTCAATAAAGACAATGGGAATAATCATGACATCGATAAAGAGCTACACCGCCGCCGCCATCCAGTTCGAACCGACAATGTTTGAAAAAGAACGCAATATCACCCGGCTGAAAGCCCTTTGCGAAGAAGCGGCGGAGGCGGGCGCACGCCTGATCGTCACGCCAGAGATGGGCACGACCGGTTATTGCTGGTTCGACAGGGCGGAAGTCAAACCGTTTGTCGAGACGATCCCCGGACCGACCACTGATGTTTTTCAGGCCATTGCCAGCAAACACCGCTGCTATATCGTGGTCGGCATGCCGGAAGTCGATCCGGCGAGCGATCTCTATTACAATACGGCCGTTCTCATCGGTCCCGACGGCGTCGTTGGCAGACACCGCAAGTCGCATCCCTATATTGCCGAGCCGAAATGGGCTGCGAACGGCGATATCGTGCACGAGGTGTTCGAAACGGAGATCGGCCGTATTTCCATGCTGGTCTGCATGGATCTGCATTTCTTCGAGACGGCGCGGCTGGAAGCCTTGGCCGGCGCCGACATCATCTGCCATATCTCCAATTGGCTGCAGGAGCGCACCCCGGCACCTTACTGGATCAACCGCGCCTTCGAAAACGCCTGCTATGTCATCGAAAGCAACCGGTGGGGACTGGAACGGACCGTGCAGTTCTCCGGCGGAAGCTGCGTGATCGAGCCGGATGGGACGGTCGCCGCATCGATCGATACGGGCGATGGAATAGCCTATGGGGCGATCGATCTTGCCCGCGCGCGCCGCCGTGAGGTCCTCAGTGAACCGGTCTTCAAGTCGCGCCGGCCCGAGCTTTACATGAACATGATGACCAACAGTTTCACCTGGAACCCCGGTGACTACTTCCGCCTCTACGGCTATCAGCCAATCCCGCGCGGACGCACCTCCCGTGCCGCCGTTGCCCAGTTCGCCCCTACGTCCGTCATTGCCGACAATATTGCCCAGATCACACGGCTGGCGACCGAGGCGAAGGCGACGGCAGCGCCGGACATTCTAGTGTTTCCGGAACTGTCGCTGACCGGGCTGGAGTCCCCCCAAACCCGGGCGGAACCTCTTTCAGGCCCAACGGTATCGACCTTCGTTCGTCTGGCCATGAAACTCGGCTTCTATCTCGTCGCAGGGTTTGCCGAAGCGGACGGAGACAGGGTCTACAACAGCGTGGTCCTTGCCGGACCCGAGGGGCTGGTGGGCAGCTATCGCAAGACGCATCTGGGCATTGCCGATAGCTGGGCGACGGCGGGCGACGAATGGAAAATCTACGATCTCGCCATCGGCCGGTTGGGTCTCGCGATCGGGCACGACGCGCTTTATCCGGAAGCCATCCGTTCGCTGTCGCTGATGGGCTGCGATCTGGTCGCCTGCCCTTCGGCAATCGCCGGCACGTTCACCGGCAGCCATGCGGGCACGAAAATTCCGCACAACTATCCCATCCCGAAGGGAGCAGACCCCTTTCACTGGCACGCTCTGCGGGTTCGCGGCGGCGAGAACAACGTCTATTTCGCCTTCGCCAATGTACTTGATGAGCCACGGGGATATCTGGGCAAGAGCGCGGTCTTCGGGCCGGATTCCTTTGCCTTTCCGCGTCAGGAATCGGCCATTCTCGATGAGGAGGGCATTGCCGATGCCGCCGTCGATACCACCAATCTCGACACGCCCTATCCAACGAACATCGTCAGACGAAAGGACCTTGTCGTCATGCGCCAGCCGCATCATTATCAGCCTCTCGTCAAATGGCATCAGTGAAAGGTCGGCAGCATGTCCGCATTCACATTCGCAACCGTCCCGCAGATCATTGCGGGACCGGGCTGTATCGCAAGGCTTTCGGAGCTGAGGAGCATGCTCGGTCCGCGCGTTCTGGTGATTTCGGACGATGGGGTCGTCAAGGCGGGGCTCGTTCAGCCGGCGCTTGCCAGCCTTACAGAAGCCGGCGCCGAAACATCAATCTTCACCGGCGTTGTCGCTGATCCGCCGGAAGCCATCATCCATACGGCTGCCGCACAGGCGGTGACGTTTGGCGCAACCGGTGTGCTGGGCATCGGCGGCGGCTCGTCGCTCGATGTCGCAAAGCTTGTGGCGCTCATTGCCAAAAGCGGCGAAGCGCTCGACACTATCTACGGCGTTGGCAAGGTGACGGGGGAGCGTCTGCCGCTGGTGCTCGTGCCGACAACGGCCGGTACCGGATCGGAAGTCACGCCGATTTCGATCATCACCACGGGCGAACACCAGAAAAAGGGCGTAGTATCACCCGTACTTCTGCCAGACGTGGCGCTTCTCGACGCGAACCTGACCATCGGACTTCCTCCCGCCGTGACCGCGGCGACGGGAATTGACGCAATGGTCCACGCCATCGAGGCCTTCACGTCCGCCAGTGCAAACAACAATCCCGTTTCCCGTGCCCTTGCCAAAGAAGCCCTGCGGCTTCTCGGAGCGAATATCGCGGTCGCCGTCGAGGATGGAACCGACCTTGCCGCCAGACAGTCGATGCTGCTGGGTGCAATGCTGGCGGGGCAGGCCTTTGCTAATTCGCCTGTCGCTGCCGTTCATGCTCTCGCCTATCCGATCGGAGGCCGCTACGGCGTTCCCCACGGTCTTTCCAACAGTCTGGTACTGCCGCACGTCTTGCGCTTCAACGCGACGGTGTGTGGTGATGCCTACGCGGAACTGGCACCGTGTCTCTTTCCTCACCTTGAGTCTGCCGATCAGAACGGGCGTCTCTCCGGTTTCATCGACGGACTGACGATGCTGCCAGTACGCCTCGATCTTCCCGTAAGACTGAGGCATGTCGGAATTCCAAAGGAGGGAATTCCTCTGCTCGCGGAAAGTGCGATGGAACAGACCCGCCTGCTGGTCAACAACCCGCGTACCATGTCGCTATCGGATGCTGCCAGTATCTACGAGGTTGCCTGGTAAGCATGGCAGTGCACACGTCACATGAGTTATAGCCCTCCTTTCCATAACTCACATCATCAAAATATTGAATTACCATACAAGCACCACACGGAGATATCTGGCGCGATTGTTATCGCAGCAACTTCGCGAGACCCTTAGCCAATATTGGTCCGGTCGGCCGCCCGGTCGGAGATCCGCCAGCGTCTTCCGGAGCGATCTCGTAGAGCTGGTCCCCCTTTGGTGTTGGCAATTCCGGAACAGCCAGACGTGCCGAGCGCGCACCGTCGATGAGGCCGATGGAAACTGGTCCTCTGTCTTTGGATGGCAGGGTCCAGACCTGAATCGCCTTGTCCCCGGGGATGTCGAAATCAGCCAGCTTGTTCACCTGCATGATCAATGAGGCTCGTCTCCCGAGCAGCGAAACAGCCCAGGGCGGTGACAATGGGGAGAACAGCGACGCCCTCCGTCGTTCACCGCCTTAATGTTTGCATTTACAAGCGGAGGGACGCAGAACGCGGAAAACCGATCTCACATCTTCAGGAACATCGTTTGACCACTGGAGTTAGGGGCGCTTCAACCAAGAGGAGAAGCACGATGCCCCGTGGCGACAAGTCTTCCTATACGAACAAACAGAAGCGCAAGGCCGAGCATATCGAAGAAGGATATGAGGATCGCGGCGTCGGCGAGAAAGAGGCCGAGCGGCGTGCCTGGGCCACCGTGAACAAGGAAAGCGGCGGCGGCAAGAAATCCGGCTCCGGTCGCGGTCATGCCGAGAACCACGCCTCTTCCGAAAAGGGTGGCCGCAAAGGTGGTGAGGCCGCTGCTGCAAGACCGAAGGCAGAGCGATCCGCTTCCGCCAAAAAGGCAGCCGCCACCCGCAAACGCAACGAGCAGCACGCCCAGCACTAAGCGGGTCTGCAGCAAGGATTTATCGTCAGGAGGAGTTACCGCGATGAAAGTCCAGGAAGTCATGACGCATGATGTGCGCGTCGTGAATGCGGAAGAAACCATTCAGGAAGCAGCCCGCATTATGGCGGAAATCGATGCCGGCGTCCTGCCGGTCGGCAAGGAAGGAAAGTTGGTGGGAATGCTCACCGACCGCGATATCGCAATTCGCGCCGTTGCCGAAGGCAAAGGTCCGGACACCAAAGCGAGCGACATCATGTCCCGGGAAGTGAAATACTGCTTCGATGACGAGGATGTGGAAGATGTCTGCGGCAATCTCGGCGACCAGCAGATCCGCCGTATCCCCGTCCTCGACCGCAACAAGCAGCTGGTGGGAATCCTGTCCCTCGGCGATGTCGCCGTGGAAACCGACGGCACCGGCGTGGGCGAGGCATTGGCCGCGATCTCCCGTCCCGGCGGGACCCATAGCCAGTCGGGCGTGCAGCCGCATTAAACCTATGGCCCGGAGCCTGTTTTGACTGGCTCCACCGATTAGATCATCACCGGGGAGGGCTGCACTCCTCCCCGGGGCAAGCCGCTGTGCGGCAACGGGAGCACCAGATGGACGACAATCACAGCGCCAATCATGAGGGGAAACCCCACGCCGCCAGCCATCCCTATGCGGCTTTCGCGCTTAACATGGTTCTCAGCCTGGTGGTTATGTACCTCGTGATGTTCTCCATGATCGATGGCTGGGGCGACTTCCGGAACAATCTCAATATGGTCTACATGGCTCTAACCATGGTTGCACCGATGGGCGTCCTCATGCTCGCGACGATGGATGGGATGTATCCGAACAAGCGGCTGAACCTTTTTCTCCATGCCGGTCTCGCCCTCCTCTTCGTGGCAGCTTTCACCGGCACACGTAACCAGACCCTGATCGGCGACCGACAATTCATTGCTTCGATGGTCCCCCATCATTCCGGTGCCATTCTCATGTGCAGAAATGCGAAGATCACCGATCCGGAACTTATGGCGCTCTGTGCGGAGATTTCCCGCGGCCAGCGCGCAGAAATCGAGCAAATGAACGCAATCGACGAGCGCCTCCACGCAAAGATCGGCAGCCCTTCGAGATGATCGGCCGGCGTCTCTGGCAGCGCCTCTTGACGCCGCCGCGTCGTCATCCGGCGTCCCGCGGCATGGCGCGTCACAGGAGTTCCGGGACTTAATATCGCGTAGAAGCGATTTTTTGCTGCACGGCCCCGCGCCCTCCTTCGGGGCTTCGCGCGATAGGGGCCAAAGGGGAGTGCACGTGCGTCTATCGCGATTTCCCGAATTCCTTGCGAAGCTCGCCCTTCGCATCTTCCAGCACTTCCTTTCGTTTTCCGGGCAACGTCCGGCCAGCACGGTTGATGTAAAACACCAGCATCGACATTGCAGACCGGAAAGGGCTGGTCTTGCGCCTGGAGGATTGTTCCGCCGAGGCTTTCAGCGAACGTGCGATCTGCGAGGGATCGTCTTTGGTGAAGACCTCCTTATCAAGATCGAGCGCATCGCTTTCCCTCGTCACCTTCTGTGACCACTTCTTTTTCTTTTTTGCCTTTTTCATCGTTCTTCTCCCGGCGGATCATTATTTTCGTTCGGGGTCATGGGTGTGGTGACTGTCACGCTCACCCCCTCCCCCGGAAACCCTGCTCTTTGAACGTTTGTCATTGTCTGCCGCAGGTTTCTTGATCTCCGGCGGGGCCTTTGCGTTTTCATGGGAAGAGCCCGGCCCGCCCTGCCGGATACTTGCCGGTGTTTTCGTCGAGGTGGACATTTATTCCTCCTGTCGTTGGGTGGCAGCGGACAAGCCGTTGGCCTATTGGTCGTCGCGGGTTTTCATCGCATCGGAAACACGCTTCTTCCGTGGGTCCTTGAGGTTTTCACCGACAGCATCCCGATCGTGCTCGGGGTCGTCCGTGGGTTTCATGTAGCCTCTGGGTCGGCTTTCCTTCGGCCCTTCCCATCGCGGCGATTGGTCGGTGGTGCCGGGAGCGCCGTCTCGTGGAGAATTCTTGGTCATCATTGCCTCCGGTTGGGTTTCAACGCTCCCCAACCACTTTGCTGCGGCAATGTTCCGCAAAGACCGGGAGGCAACAGGGGGATTTTTTTCGAAACAATTGCACGCTCCACTGGTTAGGCGATCCAGAATTCAAACCGAGGGAACAGACGATGACGGATAAATCCGGAAAAACCGATCGCATCTCCAGAATGGCGCATGAGCAGCAGCAGGACTTTCTCCGACGCTCGTCCCTGCAATTCCTGGAATGCGCCATTCATCTATGCGCGACGAATATGAGCATTTCCGAACTTGCCGCACGGCTTGAGAAACAGGCGCAATATTTGCGGCAGTTTGGCTAGGGACAGGCCACTTCATGCGTCAGCGGCGACCATCTTTTCTTGGGAAGACCCGCCATGCCAAGATTTTTCTTCAATGTAATCAGCGGTAAAAACGTCCTTGATGACCCGGAGGGAAGCGAGCTCCCTTCCCTCGACCAAGCGATCGAAGAGGCGCGCAAGGACGCCCGCGCCTTGATGAGCGAGGCGATCCTGCAAGGGCGTGACATCTCCGAAGGATGCATCATTATCCGTAACAAGCAGCATGACTTACTGAAAGTCGTCCGTTTCACCGACGCGCTGGACCGAAAGGACTGAAAGGGCATCGTCCGTCCGCATACGGGCCATCAGTGTTTCATATTCTCTTTCGGGGACGCCGTAAGTCATGTCGGCGACGTCTTCCAGTATACCGCGATTGACGATCCGGACATTTCCGCGGCTGGCGCGAATGGCATGAATGCCTTCGAGAACATGCAGCTCGTTGGTAATGCCCGGCCGCCGCACCCCAAGAACGGTGGAGAGAAACTCATGGGTGATCGGCAGATCATCCGTATCGAGGCGGTCATGACACATCAGCAGCCAGCGTGCGAGCCTTTCCCGCAGACCATATTGCCCATTTGCAAGCACAAGCTGGCCGGCCTGAAGCAGGCAGACGTTGATATAGCCCAGCAAAAGCTCACGCAGGCGCGCGTCTTCCTCCATTTCCCGCCGTATTTCAACGGCCGGAATCAGGAAGCCACGACCGCCCACGCCCATGATGGTTTCGTCCGGCGTGGTTTCCGCGCCCAGCAGAACGGGCCAGCCGGTGATGCCCTCTCGCCCAACAAGCACGGCTTCAATGCTCTTGCCGCCGTCATCATGAACAACCGTCGATGCAAGACCGGTTTCGATAAAACAGAGATGAGAAATGGGCTTGCCAGCGGCAACGAGCCGATATCCCGCCGGCAGATCCACGGGCTCCAGCCGGGACGCAAGCTGCGACAGGCGTTCTGTGCCGAGGGTCTTCAACAATCGGTTATAAACAAGAAAATCTGATCCAAGCATAGCGGTTCGCCCGGTTCGCCCCTCTGCTCGAAAACATCAACCTGCGGCAGTCATATTAGCAGCGGAAAATCCCATGAAAACAGTGAGTACGTTTCCGTACGAATTGGTAGAACGGATCGTTCTGCACCGCAGAATGGCCGCAAGTTCAAATTTTGACCCATTTTTCAGGCAGCATCATACATCGAAACCCGGCCATTGGGTATGTGGACCCCAACCGTCAAGGAAGGGGGAGATGGCCGTATCAGCGGGGAGCTACCGCCTTGGCACGAAACACGCGCAAAAACCGTCCGCCACCCGCCTTCCAGCCCGAAAGCGCCGGCGCGCCCTCACTTCGCGCTTTGCGCAAGGAAGCGGAAAGCTGTGAACGATGCGATCTCTACAGGCAAGCCACCCAGCTTGTTTTTGGCGACGGCGACACCCGGGCGCACGTTGTCCTCGTCGGCGAACAGCCCGGCAATGAAGAAGACCTGAAAGGACGGCCTTTCGTTGGTCCGGCCGGTCGCCTGCTCGACGAATGCCTCAAAGAAGCGGGTGTGGATCGTTCGCAATGTTATGTGACCAACGCCGTAAAACATTTCAAATTCGAGCAGCGTGGGAAACGACGTCTGCATGCCCGCCCGAACGGCGGGGAGGTGCAGCGCTGCGCCTGGTGGCTAGGTGCAGAATTGCGGCTTATCGAGCCAGACCTTATCGTGGCGATGGGCGCCACGGCCTTTTACGCGCTGACGGGACGCGCAAGCGGCGTGACGAAGGAACGCGGGCATGTTCTTTTGACGCCGGGCGGCACACGCCTTCTCGTCACCATCCATCCGTCTTATCTGCTGCGCCTTCGCGACCGGCAGGAGGCGGATCGACAGCACCGCGCCTTCGTCTCCGACCTGCATAAAATAGGCGAAATCCTTGGCGCGACGAGTTAGCGTAACCGGCCTGCCGCAATCGCGCCCAATGTCAGGAACAAGCTTTTCCCAGCGTGGTTAGGTGCGACCGAACAGGGAGGCTTGAACACCATGGAAAAGAGCATCGAATACCAGATCATCGCGCATGAAAATGGGTGGGCCGTTGTCGTTTCTGACGTCGTAAGGGCTGTTTACCCCAGTCGCCACCTGGCTTTGGCGGCTGCGAAGCTGCTGGAGAGCAATGTGGTCCCGACGCAGGAGGCGGAACGCCTTGCTGCGACCGCCCATCTGACCCTGACCGACACCACGGCGCCGAACCGGTTGCGCACCTCCCTGCAGTTGATGGTGGCTGTGCCCTATCAGGTGGATATTCCCTTGCGGCGAAGAAGCGAAGAAGTCTGCTTTCCATCGATCGGCGGCCTCGATCTGGCAACCGGCAAAGTATAGACCGGATGGCGGGCCGGCCTCGCCTCACACCGCGCGGCCGGGATGTGTTCCTGTCAGAAAATAGAGCGCAATCGCAACAGCGAGCGCGAATATGACCAGCGTGTAGACCATCATGGTTTTCCACGTCCGTTTGCGCCCGCGAAAATCGCCATCATCTATGCCGACGGGCGAGAATTTCGAATCGAGCCTTTCGCTCAATGGTCTGTTCATGTCTTGCTCGGGCCTGATACTTTCGCGCGGCGCGTTAGCCATGTCCTCATTTTTGGCGTGCATCGGATACTCCCTCATGTGCCACCGCGCCTAACCCCATCCATCCGCAATTGTTCCGCAGCAGGAAGCCTGCACCATCAGGTCATTGCTTCTCGAACTCGAGCATTGGCCGCCGTTTTTCGGGATCAATTTCTGACACCGCGGTATTCCCCTCGCGCTTATTTGATAAATTCAGTGACCATGCGGCTGAAATCATCTTGCTCTGGCGTTATGGTGGGGGAACAGGCACACGCATGCCGATGGTGTGCGAGGAGTAAAGCATGCAGACCGTTAAACGCCTCACCATCGCAATCATCGGCATGACAGATACTGTTACATCGGAAATCCGAATGGCGTGGTTTCATGCCCAGATCGGCCTGGAGGGACCCTACTCCGCCAGCTTCATAGAAAGTGAAGACGCTCTCAAATTTGCCGCGGCGATTATTGACGTTCGTTACGAGGCGGACGTCATGCTGCGTCTCACCGAGCAACTGGACGAAGAGGCAATTCCTTATCTTTTTTTCGTGCCAGAGACGGTTATTGACAGCGAGCCGGGACCTTTTGTCCTCTCCGGACGTTCGGAAGACATCGAAAACATTGTTTCCGCTTTGATGGCGCAAGGAGGGGGCATCAGACATTAAAGCGAGGCACGTGTTATGCTGAAGCAAGCCGAGGGCCATGGCGAAGCGAACTTTCTGCTTTCTCTTCTGCCAGATGACATCAGGCGTGAAGTAACGGGCGTCTGTAAGCCCATCAAGCTCGCATTGGGCGATGTGTTGATATCCGCCGGCGCGCCCGTCGAACGTGTTTTCTTTTTGTCATCCGGCATTGCCTCCGTCGTGGTCGTCACCAAATCGGAACGCAAAACCGAAGCGGGACTTGTCGGGAGAGAGGGATTTGTGCCGACAGGGGCGGTCGCTGGCGCGGAAACAAACCTGACCGAAATCGTGGTACAGGCTCCCGGCGAAGCCCTTTTCATGGATATGCGGTCGTTTGAAGCGCTTCTTGAAAAATATCGGGTCTTTTTCGACATTCTTGTCTGTGCCCTGCACATCTCAAGAACGCAGGTGGAATACACGGCGTCTTCCAATGCCACCCAGTCCGTAACGGAGCGGCTCGCCCGCTGGCTGCTGATGTGCCACGACCGCGTAGAAGGCAATCATCTGCCACTGACCCACGACTTTTTGTCCACCATGCTGGCCGTCAGGCGCGCAAGTGTAACGGACGCCCTCCACGTTCTCGAAAGTCATGGGTTCATTCGTTCCGAAAGGGGAAGAATTACGATCAGGAACCGCGAGATGCTCGAGACCTATGCGCGCGATCTCTACGGCATGCCTGAAGAGGAAAGCAATCGTGTATTTGCCCGCTTTCTGTCCGAATACCAGTCTGAAATCCCGCTTGGCGACCTCGTCATTGTCGAAAGCAGTGGGGTTCGGTAGACGGGACCGCCTTCCCAATCGACGTTCGGTACGCTTCCGGACATTTACGTTTGGCCATTTCCCTATAGTATGGATTCATCTTCCCTCACGCTGTGAAATGCAGGACGCGTTTCAAGGAGGTGAAATGTACGCCAATCACGAGTACCAGAGTTCCGGAATTTTTCTGAACGAAGACATCAACATCGTTAAGACAGCCTACGAGAATGTTCTGTCCGCAGAACGCGACCCGGCTTTGTGCCGGGCAGACGTCGCCCGCTATGTCCTGAAAATGTATGATCGCGGCGTTGTCGATCCCCTGAAACTTCAGCGGCTCGCAACTCTCTATTTTCGAACCAAATTGCTTGTCGGCTGATTTTCCAGCCTTACGCGTTATCTCTCGCCTTGGTCTCAGGTTCGATGACGTCTGGAAGGGCGTCCCTCTGCGGTTTCGGAAAATCGCGTACCTCGTCACGCCCAAGGGCAGAATGATGCGTTCCGGTTTCCCATTCATCCATCCGTGGCGCCACTCGCCTGCAATATGAAAGGCGTCGACGGACAGGGGAACAAACCTGCGCAAGCATGGTTCGGGTCGCTCCACTGAACTCATGCCGCACGAGGTACAACATGACCAGGAAAACACTCCCCATTCCAGAAGAGAACAGAAGCCAGCAAGGACCCGGCGACAACGACCGTCTGAACACGGAAGAAGCCTCCGCCGTCAAGGAACAGAAGGTTTCAACCCAGACCGGGAGGCAGGCAAACATAAAGATAAACACGACACATCAAGGTCACCAGCAGGACAGGTAGCGCCCGCCTGTCTGCGGCAGGTGGCTGGCTGTCACCGCCACTCAGTCCAGATTTCGACGTAGCGACTCCCTCGCCCTGTTGACGCGGCTTTTGATGGTGCCCACCCGGCAGCCGCAGATGGCGGCGGCATCGGAATAACTCGTCCCTGCCGCCACGAGCAGCAGAGCTTTTTTCTGGTCCTTGTCGAGATGGCGGATAGCCCGCATGACCTCCTGATGCTGCACACGCCATTCCTGACTGGCAGGGGTAGACATGGATTGCTCGATACCGACCGGCAAGCCGACGCATTCACGCCTCGACACCTTGTAGCGAGTGCAGAACGTGTTGCGCAAAATGGTGAAGAGCCATGATTTCAACGCCGTGCCGGGGGTAAAACCATGCAGAGCCCGAAGCCCCCGCAACATCGTCTCCTGGACGAGATCGTCAACATCTTCCTCATTTCTGACGAAGCGGCGCGCAAAAGCCGTCAGGGCCGGCGCCAGATCCGCAATACCGATGCGCAACACCTCCAGCTGCGCTTCACTCAATGTGTTTCCGGAAACTCCACTCACAGCGTGCTTGGCCATTTTCCCATCCTTTCACTATGGGGAAATGTCCCGGCAGACGCTTGGTTGCTGTACGCCAACGTACAATGGCGCAATCAATGAAGATTGCGGCTGAATTGATTGGAAACCGCAGGCGTGCGTAATAGTTGAGGCAGGACAGGGTGGTTTCAGGCCTCATCCTCGCGCCCGGCCGGTTGCCTCCGCCGCCTCTGTTCGATCATGCGTTCAGCGTTCTTTCTCGTCTGTTCCCTGTCGCGGCGGCTTTCTTCACTATCACCGGAACGGGCGTCGTCCGTACCGGGCTCCGGCTGGGTATCCTTGTCGGGTCGGTTCATCGCTTCATCTCCGCTTATGGTTACAGGAATGACGGATCCGCCATCCGGCCGGTCTTTCTAACCGCAGCTCCATGAAGAGGTTCCGATCTTGCTGAGGCACTAAGGGAACAGTGGCGCGGGAAAACGGTTTGGGAGGGATCAAGGAGGATGTCATGAACAAGAACGACAAGCTGAAGCAGATTCACAAGGACAGTGAACCGCAATTTGCGCGCGGCAAGAAAACCTCGAAAAACAACGGCGTGGCGAGCGCGAAGCCAAGGGTTATCACCGGTTCGGACGACGCAACCGTCAACAAGCTGCCGCCCGGCGTCAAGAAACCCGAGAAGGACTGGGATTTGAACTACAACGAACGGGATACCAGCGACGGCAATTTCCAGGGTTAATCCGGTCGCACACGACAACCTTCACCGAGCCAGGTCCTCGATCACAAGTTCGATGGATTGTGGCTCGGCGCCTTCTTTTGTCTGCACCCTCAAGACGCTGCCGGTGTTCAGCACGCCCTCGAGCACCGTCCGCTCCCCCACTATGATCTTAATCACCTTGGGGGTCGCCGCCTCGATATTCAGGCTGTTGCTGGTTTCGTGATCAACGGTTTGGGCCACGGTGGAGCCTCCGGTTCGTGTGAAGATAGGCGGCCTAACTTCGCTCGGGCAAGCTTGTTCCTTTTCTTCGGTGAAGACCGCTGGCTGCTTCCGCTAATCGCCCGAAGCAATTCTGATATTAGGGTCTCATGAACCGCGGAGCGGATTGCCTGGGAAGCGCCGCAAGGAGGGTCGCCGTATCGCACACCTGCAACTGTGTCGAAAAACGGCCGGACAGCAGCTTCAACGCCGCATCGTGTGTCGCATCCCTTCCGCTACAAAGCGCGTCTTCGACCAGAATGACGTAAAAACCCTGGTCTATCGCTCCCAGAACGGTAGCGAGAACGCAGACATCTGTTTCGCCGCCGGTAATCACCAGTGTTGAAACCCGTTCCTCCCGCAGGATGTCGCCAAGTCCTCCATGCTGCCAGGGGGAGTACACGCTTTTACGAAAGATGCGGGCGGGCGGTATGTAGCGCGACAGCGCTGGTATAACACCGATCAGTTCCGGGGCCAGCGACTGCTGCGTCATCATCGGCCATTTTTCATAATAGGCCCGCCATGCACCGGCGGCCTGCTCGACAGATTTCGGCGGCACAAAACAGGTGAAGATGCATCGGGCGGGATCGCCTTGAACCAAAGCCTCCACCTCCTCGCTGATGCGGTCCATCCATTCGACATGCCATGGCGTATCCTCGGCGAAAACGCGTTGCATGTCGACGCACAGGTGCCGCCAGTCTCCCTCGGGAGAAAACTCGATCAATTCCTCCTCCCTATCCGCCGGTCTCACTGTGAGGAGCGGCAACGGGTTTCGATTCCGGCGATCCGCGGAAGCGCAGGAAGATGGAGAGAACGACGAGAACTGCGGTCGAAAGAAACTCCGATTGCCAGTTCTGAAAGGATTCAAACCAGAATTCCACACTTCCCAGATGCGCAAATAGCGTTGTCTCGGGCTCACCGTGCATGGCGGCTTCCACTGCCCCTGCGTCGGCGCTGTATTTCAGATGGAGAACAAAACTGACGATGAAAAGGAAGAACAGCGCCAATCCCAGAGAATAGGAATAGAGGGTGCGGATAAATCCCCCTGCTTTCACCGGCCAGGGCGCCTCGGGATCATCTGCTTTTTGTGCGGGATCTTCGTCTTGCGATGCAGCTTTATCGGGGTCTTTGGATTCCGATGAGCCTCTCTGAAAAAGAAACGCGGTCAGCATGACATACGCCGACATCTGGAGGAATTCGCTCTCCCAGTTTTCGAACAGGGCGGAAAGAAAATGGCCGCTCTTTGCGTAGGAAAGAAGCGTAAGGGGCACCGCCTGATGCTGCGCAAGCTCCTCGTTGTAAACAGCCCAGCCGGTCGCGAGCATGCCACCGATCGTCAACAGGGAAGTCAGGACAAGGACAATCGTCAATCCATTGTCGCGAAACAGCCTCATGGTTCAGCCTCGCATGAAAGAGACAACTGCAAAATTGGACGTGCCGCCAATATCAGCGGCACGTCCGCATGACGGCTCACGCCGCCTTGGATTTGGCCTTCACGTTTGCGCGTGCCTGGGCAAGCGACGAGAGAGCCGTATCCGTTGCGCTTTCCTCGCCCAGCGTCTGCTCGAACAGTTTCGCCGCTTCCTTCATGCCGAGTTCGACCGCCCACGTCTTCAAGGTGCCATAACGGGTAATCTCGTAGTGCTCCACGGCCTGCGCCGAAGAAATCAGCCCGGCATCGAGCGCTGGCGAGCCCTTGAACTCCTCCATGATTTCCTCGCCTTCCGAGATAATGCCCTGGATCGCCTCGCAGGTCTTGCCGCGTGCCGGCTTGCCGAGCAAATCGAAGACAGTCTGCAATCGCTCCACGTGGACCTCGGTCTCGTCCCTGTGCTTTTCGAATGCCGCCTTCAACTCCGCTGACTGCGCAGCCCGCGCCATTTTCGGGAGCGCCTTGAGAATCTGGCGTTCCGCGAAATAAATATCCTTCACCGTATCGAGGAAAAGGTCTTCCAATGTCTTCTCAGCCATTTTTAGTCTCCTGTTGCTTGGTGGTGAGTGAGAGTGGGTGTTTCACCGTTTATCGACGGGCACGGAGGCCTTGCCGAGTTTGAGCGACGGTTCGCGCGCCCAGACTCGAAGTTTGCCGAGCTCTGACACGAAGGCAGAAAGTCCCCCTTCACCCGGCAATGGCAGCATGCCTTCATCCATGACATCGGCAATTCCCGCTTTTTCCAGTAACGGCAGCGCCGACTGGTCGTAGCCAATGAATTTGCAGTGCTGGAACGCATCGGCGACGAAATCCCGCGCAGTTGCCTCCTTGATCAGCTCATCGATGGCCGCCGCCGATGTCAGCAGCGCCACCGCATCGAAAAGCACTGAAGGCCCGCCATCAATCATGTGATGTGCCTCGACAAAGGTGCCGTCCGACGCCGTTACCCCTCCGACCTTGGGCGCGATAAGCTCGAAGACAGCTTTTTCTGCCTCGACCGCTTTGGTCAGCCCCTTCAGCAGTTTAGCGTCCACGCCGTCGGTAATGAGAATGCCAAGCTTGCGACCCTCGAACCGTTTGGGACCCCGTTGAACGATGCTGAGCGCCGGCGACGGCTCCAGATCCTGACGGGTTGGCATGGCGGCATCCGTCGGTTTCGGCATGGCTTGCAGGCCGAGCTTCTGCGCCACCGTCGCGGCAAGCGTTTCGTCGATATTGAGAAGATGCGCGACCATTCTCTCGCGAATGACGGGAGTTTCTACCTTGCTGAGTTCGAAGGTGAGCGCCGATGCGATATGGCGCTGCTCGGGTGGCGTCTGGCTGATGTAGAATTGGCGCGCCTGGCTGTAGTGATCGGCGAAACTTTCCGGCCGCAACCTTGCCTTGGCGCCTTGCTCCTCCGCAGGGAAATGCTGGAATCCACGCGACGGCGATTCCCTTGGCCCTTCCCCGAAGGAATTGGGCTGATAATTCGCCCGTCCGGTCGGATTGCGCATCGCCATATGGCCGTCCTGCTGGAAATGCGCGAAAGGACACTTGGGAGCATTGATGGGCAGATGCGTGAAGTTCGGCCCGCCGAGACGCTTGAGCTGCGTATCGAGATAGGAAAAATTCCTGCCCTGCAGCAGCGGATCATTGCTGAAATCGATGCCCGGCGGCACGTTCTGCGTCATGAACGCCACCTGTTCGGTTTCGGCAAAGAAGTTGTCCGGCATACGGTCTAGGACAAGCCGGCCGACCGGTTTCGGCGCCAATATCTCCTCGGGAATGATCTTGGTGGGGTCGAGAACGTCGAAATCGAAGCTATCGGCGAAATCCTGATCGAAAAGCTGAACCTGCAGCTCCCATTCCGGAAAATTGCCGGACTGGATCGCCGCCCAAAGATCGCGCCGGTGAAAATCGGGATCGGCGCCGTTGATCTTGACCGCCTCGTTCCACGCCACCGACTGCAATCCGAGCTTCGGCTTCCAGTGAAACTTCACGAAGGTCGATTGCTCCTTCGCGTTAATGAAGCGGAAGGTGTGCACCCCAAAACCTTCCATGAACCGGAAGGAGCGTGGAATGGTCCGATCCGACATGATCCACATGACCATGTTCATGCTTTCGGGCGTGAGGCTGATGAAATCCCAGAAGGTGTCATGCGCGGTTTGCGCCTGTGGAAAGGCGCGATCAGGCTCCTGCTTGGCGGCATGGATAAGATCCGGAAACTTGATCGCATCCTGAATGAAGAATACCGGGATATTGTTGCCGACGAGATCCCAGTTACCCTCCTTGGTATAAAGCTTCACGGCGAAACCGCGCACATCCCGCGCGAGGTCGGCCGACCCCTTGTTGCCGGCGACGGTCGAGAACCGCACGAAGGCCGGGGTCTTTTCACCCGCCCGCTGAAACAGATCGGCGCTGGTGTGGGCGGCAAGGGATTCATAGGTCTCGAAGTAGCCATGCGCACCATAACCGCGGGCGTGAACCACGCGCTCAGGGATTCTTTCGTGATCGAAATGGAAAATCTTCTCGCGGAAATGGAAATCATCCACGACAAGCGGGCCGCGAGGACCAACTCGAAGAGAGTTCTGGTCGTCCGCTACCGGCCCGCCCTGAGCGGTCGTCAGCACGGGCTCCTCGCCGGCAGCAGTCTGATGCAGTTCGCCGCCGGCTCCCCGAACAAGCTTCTGGTCGTGAATGGTGGCAGTGGCGGATGATGAGGTGGAATCTGGTTTTCTGGCCATGTCAGCTCCTGCAAGGCGTTGACCAGGGGCATGACAGACCATGCCCCCGGGTTGACGGGTGAGCACGTCAAATTGCTGAGGGGCGATACCGGTTCCGCTCCTGTTCAACGTCTTCCGGCGCATAGGGTCTTGACGCCTCGTCGAAGCCCGTCCAGCCCTGTTCGCGATAGGCCGCGCGGCGTTCCGCGGGGTCGACCCACCCCTGCCGCTTGAGCACGGCCTCCGCCTCCGGCACCAGGTTATCTTCCACTCGGGCGGTCACCAGCGTACCGCCCCTGCGCACCCCTTCGGCGTAAAGATTGGCATCCTCTTCGGAAACGCCCGAACGGGTCATGGCTCCGATAAGCCCGCCGGCAGCGCCACCGGCGACAGCGCCGCCCGCTGCCCCGACTGCCGTTGCGGCAAGCCAGCCCGCTGCAACCACGGGCCCCACGCCCGGGATCGCCATCAATCCAAGCCCCGTCAGCAGACCGCCCGCGCCACCGACAAGCGCACCGATGCCAGCACCTGTGCCTGCGCCCTCCGCTGCGTTGGAATCGGAATCCTCTCCATGCCGCCTGTCGGCGTTGCTGCCGACGATGCTGATATCGCTTGACGGCACGCCTGCTCTTTCCAGTTCGGAAACGGCGGCGCTTGCATCATCATAGTCGTCGAAAAGTCCGGTTACGGTTCTCATGTCACTTCTCCCAAAATCCTGCGCGCCTCACTTGGCGACGACGTTGCCCTGATAATCGAGCGCTATGGCCACGGTCTTGCCGCCTTTCATGCCCGATGCCATCCACACACCCTTGTCGTCTTTCGTCAGGTTCTTGACCTGCGTGTACCCGGCCTCTTCCATCCTCTGTTTGGCCTGCGCTTCAGTGAAGCTGTTGGCGCCCTCCACCGGAGCCGTCGGATTATTGGCGCCCGGCGTCGCGACAGCCGGCGTATCGCCACCCGGATTGGCGGTTGGCGTCTGCTGGGCGAAAGCCGACAGCGCACCGCCGCCTAAGAGCAACGCAACGAAAACAGTTTTCTTCATTTGGATTTTTCCTCCGCTAGGATCATCGATTGCGAACCTCCCTTTCGGGAATTTTCCTCCGAGAGACGGGAAACCCATCTCAGGCCGGCATGAACGCCTCTCGAACAAACCGACATGCAGAGAGTTCCGAAAATAATTATCGGCAGGGAGAATGCCGCCTCACACGATGATCGCCTTACCCGAGACGCCGGACGGGGTATGGCGAGGAGGAGCAGCCGTTTTATACCACGTCCTTGGCGGAAAAGCCGGCAGCGCCGCCCTTATAACGTCAGTCCTTGTCGCCCGGATATTGACTGTTCTTAAGGAGCAGAGCCAGGTGCACCGTGTTGCGCACAAGCATGCTGACCATGGTTTTAACGGCGTCCGGCGTTTCATCGAGATCGACGAAATTCTTCGAACCCATTGCCTCCCCCACCCAGTAGGCAACCGCATTTGCGGGAACAGTGAAGCCGACATCATTCAGGGCCTGAAAAAGTTCCGCCGAAACATGGTGAGCACCGTCTTCATTTCCGACGACCGCCACCGCAGCGACTTTCCCATAGGAAACCATACGCCCCTGCTCGTCGGTCTCGTCCAGAAATGCATCCATGCGCTCCAGCGCTCTTTTGCAAACGCTCGAGGGCTGTCCGAGCCATATCGGCGTTCCAAGCAGAAGAATGTCGGCTGCAACGATCTTTTCACGGATGGCCGGCCAGGCGTCTCCCTCGCCTTCATCGGACGTAACGCCGGCCTTGATGTCATGATCGGCAAGCCTGACCGTCTCGGTTTGCACATCATGATCGCCGAGTTCCCGAAGGATCAATGTCAGCAGTTTTCCGGTCGACGACGGCTCTGCCGACGTGGAAGACTTGAGTGTCGCATTCAATGCGAGGACCTTGAGAGACATGATAGCTCCTTCTGTCAGCGGGCTTTGCCGCATGTTGGTGTGGGTGACTGCCGCCGCCGCCAGCTGGCAAACCGTCTGACCTAACGCCGGGACAGCAGTCGCGCCATGGCGTGATGCGGAGGCGGCTTCTCGCCTTCAGGTCCGTTTTCCTTTTCCAGCCGAGAGCGGATCTCCTCTATTTCGTCTTCCGTGAGATGCTCGATCCCGATAAAATCAGCGCGTGCCTGCTCCACGGCTCTCAGGAGTTCGTCCAGCTTTGCTTCCATCGCTGCGGAATCCCGGTTCTGCGAATTCTGCACGAGGAAAATCATGAGGAAGGTGACAATGGTCGTGCCCGTGTTGATGACCAGTTGCCAGACCTCCGAAAAGCCAAACAGCGGCCCGCTTGTTCCCCAGACGATGATCGCGCCAAGCGCGACGACAAACGCAGTGGGCGAGCCTGAAAAGGACGCGGTACGGCTGGCAAAAAGGGTGAAGAACTTGTTCATAGCGTGCTGCACCTCACCGCTTACACCGATTCCGACGCAAAAACGCACATGTCATATTGTCTAAGAGCGTCGGCTCGACAACGTGCGCTGCGTTTAGGTTGGCACTAACAAAGGAAAAAGCAGATGGTTCCGAGGTTAGAGGCCAGACGGAAGTGAGCAGCCTCCAACTTTGCTTACGCATTAGGACAAAGCGGGACTAAGTTCGCTTAACGCTTGTCGCGCCCTTGTTGGCGAGTATCTTGCGCGCCAGTTCAGAGGAGCATTGAGTTGAACGTATTGTCGAGGTCGTCCGCCAAACGGAATTGGCCTATCCCGAGTTCGATGACGTATTGAGTGGCGCTATCCCCGACGATATCGCCTTGCGGACCGTAAGAAGCATCGTCACGGATGAAATACCGCCTTCCGATGCAGATCGGTTTCTGACCAAGACCATTCGTCTTAAGCAGGAGGACATTGATTGGCTTTTCAATAGTCCGCTCGAACCATCAAGGACCGCTAGGGTATTGTCGACGGCTCTGGCAAGCCTAGGCGATCGATCGGTAATCGAAGCGGCGAATAATCCTTCCGTCGGTCCAAAAATGCTGCAAATCTTGGTCAGGGACATCACGAGTTCGGCTCCGCAAATCGCGAGGATACTTGTGCTCCGCAAAATGCTAACATTAAGATCAGGATGATATGACATCTACTGTCAGCGGAGCCACCGAGACCGCATCCACGCCATTCGCTTTCAGGAAGTCGGTAACCAGACCTTCGGCTTTGGCGCTTTCCACAAACGCGGTCAGATAGCTCTCCGCCACCGGGCCATGCGTCCGTGCCACTCCCATCGCCTGCTCGATCACCATAAAGCGGCCGGGCAGAAACCGCAGTCCACCGAACCGGTCCGCGTCCTGCTGGAGTTGCTGACGAACGCCCGCAGCGACGTCGGCTGACGTTTCCAGGAAATGCTGGACGACGGCGGGGGACGTCGCGGCGCGCTCAATCGCGGCGTGTCGAAGTTCTCGTGTAAGATACAGATCGTAGGCGCTGCCCTTGCCCACAACCACCCTACGGCCGGCAACATCAATGTCTTTCATTTCGGAGACCGGCGAGCCGTCTCGGACAAGATAACATCCCTCGATCAGCACATAGGGGGCAGTGAACGCAATCAGTTGCGCGCGTGTGGGATCGCGAGCGAAGAAGCCGATATCGGCACGGCCTTCCTCAACGGCGGTGACTGCCTTACCCGCTGACTCCAGAACGACAAGTTCGAGCGGTACGTCCAGACGCTCGGCCAGCGTCCGAGCGAGATCGACGGAAACGCCTGCGACGCCTCCCGGCACGTCTTTCCGGCTTGCGAGGATCGGATTCCCGACGTTTATCGTCGTCCGCAACGTACCCGAGGGAGCGATTGCGCGTCGCACTTTGGCGATGTCGATGTCTGTCATTTCGCTTCTCCGATCACGCGTCCCGCCCGGATGCCTTCCGACCCGGCCTGTTCAGCAATTGCTTGAGGATGAGCGGCAGCACGCCGCCTGCCCGAAGAATGCCGACCTCCGCACTGGTTTCGATTGCCGCCACGGCATCCAGGGTCGTCGAAGTGCCATCCACCTTGCGTATTGTCACGGTCACATCGCAACGTGGTGTCATGGTCTGTGGATCGGCATCAATCACGACGACATCATCTGCCGAGATGCCGAGGTCAGCGGGCTTGACGCCTTGCGGTAACCGTAAGGGCAGCACGCCCATGCCGATCAGGTTCCAGCGGTGAATGCGCTCAAAGCTGGCTGCGAGCACGGCGCGAACACCGAGAAGCGCCACACCCTTGGCTGCCCAGTCACGAGAAGAACCCATTCCATAACGCTCGCCTGCCACCACGACCACGGACCTGCCCTCGGCTTGGTATCGTTGCGCCGCGTCCCAGAGTGACAGGACATCGCCCGATCCGGCGTGGATGGTGGAACCGGGGGGAATGTCGTCGCCGAGAAGATTGCGCACCGTTTTGTTGGTGAACAGGCCACGAATCATCACTTCCCAGTTGCCGCGCCGCGACGAGAAGACGTTGAGGTCGAAGGGATTTTGCCCGCGTTCGATCAGATGGCGCCCGGCATCGCCCTTTGCGGGGATCGCCCCGGCCGGTGAAATATGGTCGGTCGTGATGTCATCGCCAACAACGAGGATCGGATGCGCCTCATAGGTTCCGAGCTTGGTGCCCTTGCCGAAACTCGCAAATGGCGGACGGCGGATGTAAGTGGATGTCTCGTCCCAGGGAAACAGCGTCGTCGTTGGAGCCGGAAGCTCCTTCCACGCCTTGCTCGCTTCGGCGGCATCGTAGGCGGGTGCGAAGTCCTCTATCTTCGACGCGGCAGCCAGGGCTTCGTCGATCTCCACGGTGCTCGGCCACAGCATGGAGAGGGTCACCGGCGTGCCGTCCTGCGAAACCCCGATCGGATCGTTCATGATATCGAGTTCGACGGTCCCGGCGAGCGCGAAGGCCACGACCATTGGTGGCGAGGCGAGGAACCCGGCCTCAAGCTGGGGATGGACGCGCCCGGGAAAGTTGCGGTTCCCCGAAAGCACGGCGACCGGAAGGATCCCACGCCTGGCCATCGCATCCGCGACCGGCTCGGTCAGCGGGCCGGAATTGCCGATACATGTCGTGCAGCCGTAACCCACGATACCGAAGCCGACGGATTCGAGATCGGACAAAAGCCCTGCCCGCACGAGATAGCGCTCCGCCGTCGGCGAGCCGGGCGCGGTGGACGTCTTGACCCAGTGCGGAGGGCGAAGCCCATAGGCCTTCGCCTTGCGGGCTAGAAGTCCGGCAGCGATCAACAGGCGCGGATCGGACGTATTGGTACAGCTTGTGATGGCCGCGATCGCGACCGAGCCGTCGTTCGGTTCACCCTCGACGGAAGGCGCGCCGCCGTTCTTTTTCATTCCCGCGATTGCACTACGGGTTTCGCTGACTGCAATCCGGTCCTGCGGGCGACGGGGGCCTGCGAGGCTGGGTTCGACGCTGGACAGGTCAAGATCGAGGGTGGACGTGTAGCGTGGATTGGCGTTCGGATCGAACCAGATGCCGACCCGTTTCGCATAGGCCTCGACGAAAGCGGCGTGTACCGACCTGCGCCCGGTGGCGAGAAGGTAGTCGACCGACTGGCGGTCGATCGGGAAATAGCCGCTATTCGCCCCGAACTCGGGCGTCATGTTGGCGACGACCGCACGGTCGCCCGCCGTGAGGTTCGACACGCCCGGGCCATAGAACTCGACGAACTTGTCCTGCAAGTCGATCTGGCGGAGCAGATGGGTAACGACAAGCGCCAGATCGGTTGCAAGAACACCCTCCCTCAGCGCGCCCGTCAGCCGGACGCCGACAACATCGGGAACGCGAAGGGCGACAGGCATGCCGAAGAAAACGCTTTCCGCCTCCAGCCCGCCGACACCCCAAGCCAGCACGCCAATGCCATTGATCATCGGCGTATGACTGTCCGTCCCGATCAGCGTGTCCGGCATGGCCCACAGCCTGCCGTCGCGCTGCACCGACGTCGCGACCGTCGCAAGCCGTTCGAGGTTGAGCGTGTGCATGATCCCGGTTCCCGGCGGATGCGCCCGGAAGTCGGCAAGGCTGTTGGTCGCCCATTTCATGAAACTATAGCGCTCGGCATTGCGCTCGTACTCCCGCTCCATGTTGCGCGCGAGCGCCGCCGAAGTTCCGAAAGCATCGACGGCGACCGAGTGATCGGTGGAGACATCGACGGGAACCACCGGGTTGAGCAGGGCCGGATCGCCGCCTGCCTCAGCGAGCGCCGAGCGCATTCCGGCGATATCCACGAGCGCGGGCCCGCATGTCGTGTCGTGCATCAGCACCCGGTTCGGCAGGAAGGGGATTTCGACATCGCTCTGGCCCGTTTCGAGCCAGGCGAGCATAGCGTCCTTGGCACGAAAGGCGTCATCACCTGCCGTACGGAGAACGTTCTCCAGCAGGATGCGATGGATATAAGGCATGCGCACCAGACAATCACCGGCCTCGGCCGGAAGATCGATGATGTCGTGGCTGACGCCGTTGATGTCGAATGTGGTGCGCATGCTGTTTTTCCATTCAGGCTTTGCGGGAGGACGTACGGCCGGCGTGGAACTGTCCGGTCGGACTGTCATCGGCGTCGGGAGCCGGGAAGCGCATGAACCATGTCATGAAGAACAAGATCACGAGAAGCACCGCCAGGAACAAAAGGCCGCCGAGCGGGCTGCCTGTCGCCGTTTTAGCCCAACCCATCGCGTAGGGTCCGACGAATCCGCCGAGGTTGCCGATCGAGTTGATCGCCGCAATCGATACCGCCGCCGTCGAACGTGACAGGAAAAGACCCGGCAACGACCAGAACGGCGATTTGAACGCATAGATGCCTGCGAGAGCCACCGAGATCAGGCCGATCGCGACATAGGGATCGTTTGTCAGGCCTGTAGCGGCCAGCGCGAATCCTCCGATCAGGAGCGGTACGGCACTGTGCTTTTGTCGTTCGCCCGTGCGGTCGGAACTCCTGGACCACAGGACCATGGCGACCGTGGCGATCGCATAGGGAATCATGGCGACGAGGCCGATCTGGGTGTGCGTTAGCGACTTACCGAAACTCTGGATGATCTGGGGCATCCAGAGACCAATCCCGAGGTTGCCGACCTGATAGATGAAATAGATCGCTGACAGGAAAAGCACTTTCGGGTTGGAGATCGCAGCCCACAGCCCAAGATGCTGGACGTTCTTGCGTTTGTTATGGTCTTGGGCAAGCTCGCCGACCAGCCAGTTGCGCTCGTCCTCGGTCAGCCACTTCGCCTTCTCCGGGCGATCTGTCATGTAAAAGTAGTTGAAGACACCGGCCAGGATCGCGGGCAACCCTTCGAGCACCAGCATCCAGCGCCAGCCCGCATGCCCGAACCAGTTCACGTTGTCCATGATCCAGGTGCTGAGCGGCGCGCCGAGCAGATAGGAAGCCGGGATAGCGGCGGTGAAGAACGCCACCGTCGTTGCCTGTTCCTTGGCGCGGAACCAGTAGGTGAGATAGATGATGATACCGGGGAAGAAGCCTGCTTCCGCGACGCCGAGGAGGAAGCGGAGTGTATAGAGCTGCCAGGCTTCCTGAACGAAACCCGTCAGGACCGCAACCGCACCCCAGGTAAGCAGAATACGCGAAATCCAGATGCGCGAGCCGTATTTCTGGAGGGCGACGTTGCTCGGAACCTCGAACAGGAAATAGCCGATGAAGAAGATTCCTCCCGCAAAGCCGAAAGCTTCGGCGGAAAGGGCAAGATCCTTGTTCATCTCGAGGGCCGCGTATCCGAGATTGGCGCGATCCAGATAGGAAATGACATAGAGGATGAAACAGTAGGGCACGATTCTCCAGAAGACTTTACGCGTGGTGGTCTTCTCAAGCGTGCTCGTATCGGTGAGCGTCATGGCTCCCTCCCAAAGGTGTTTATGTCGCTTGCCTCCCAAGGCACGACCCTTTTTTACATATTATAATTATAAAATGCAATTGTGATTTTTGAAGGATCGGTTTATCAGGTTCTGGACCGTACGGAGGAGACCTGAGAAATGGAAAATCGCGGCGACCTGGTCGTTTATGTCGGCGCACGAACAACGCGGCAGCGCAATGCGCGCGGCAACGGCCTCAATGTGTACCGTCTTCGCAACGACATGCAGTGGGAACACCTTCAGCTCCTCGAGATGGAAAACCCGTCCTTCCTGGCATTCGATCGAACCGGCCAGTTCCTGCACACCGTCCACGGCGACTCGGATCGGGTGACGTCATTCTCGATCGAACGGTCGACGGGCAAGCTGACGCCACTGGGAACGCAATCGACACGGGGACGCAATCCGGTCGATCTCTCCTTCGACCCGACGAACCGATACCTCGTCATCGCAAATCACGTTACGTCGTCGATCGCCCTTCTTCCGCGCCTCGATAACGGATCCTTGGGCGAGGTCTGTGACCTTGCCGCAGTTACCGGGGAAATCGGCCCACATCGCGTCGAGCAGCCCATGCCCAAGCCTCATCAGGTGGAATTCGATCCGAGTGGCCGGTGGATCGCGGTGCCGGACAAGGGTACCGACACCGTCCTCATCTACGAGATCGACACGGCGAGCGGAACCTTGCGGAAAGCGAGCGCCTGCGCCACGCGGGAAACCTCGGGTCCCCGACACATCGCGTTCCACTCCAACGGCCGCCTCGCCTATGTTGTCAACGAGCTCGACTCAACTGTCACCGCGTACCGCTTCGATCCCGACAACGGACGCCTCTCGCCCTTCCAGATACTCTCGACCCTTCCCGACACCTTCACCGGCAACAGCCGCGCTGCCGAAATCGCGATATCGGGCGACGGACGGTTCGTCTATGCCAGCAATCGCGGCAGCGACACCATCGTGGTCTTCGAGCTGGACCGTTCCGGCCACATGCGTCTCGCCGGACATTGGGCGACCGGCGGAAAGACACCGAGATTTTTCACAATCCTCCCAAACGGCGCCCTTCTCGCGGCAAACGAGGATTCGGACAGCGTGACCGCGTTCGACATAGACGCAGTGACCGGTCGCCTGTCTGCGAGGGATGAGGTGCTCTCGGTCGGGAGCCCTGTCTGCATCGTCTTCAAGACGCTGGACTGATGGACGTCAGACCTTCGGGGTCTTGATGCGGCTCGCGCCCATGATGTGGGTGAATAGAAACGCCGCAGCCTCGTTTCGTCGCCCGTCCTCGACGAGATCGAGGATATGGAGATGTTCCGCCGTCTGCTTCGGCAGGCGGCTGCGGTCGATAGTGATGTGATATTCGATGAGGCGGCGAAGTCTGTTGATCCGCTTGATGGAGTCGAGGAAGAACTCGTTGCGGGAGCATGCGACGAGCATCTCATGGAATTCGTTGTTGGCCTTGAAGATATCGGCACGCGACCAGGTCTCGAAGCCGCCGTCGCGCAAGGCGGTCTGGACCTCGCGGGCGCGCTTCAAGCCCTCGACGTCGGGCTCGAACGTCGGCAACAGCATCGCCTGCTGCTCGATCACGGCCCGGAACGCATATCCATCCTCGTAACTCTGTCTGGAGGTCAGAGCCTGACGGAACGCCCACCCGTTCCCCGGCAGCCGCTCGATCCAGCCTTCGTCAGCGATGCGGTGCAGAACTTTCAGGAGACGGGTTCTGGGAACGTCGTAGAAGCGCATCAACTCGTTTTCGCTGACGCGCTCCTCAAGCTTGCCCGACAGACGGTCTTCGGCCATACGGAAGTAGATCGCCTCGTCGCCCGCCGCGTCCATATCGTCGCTGGCGGTTTCAAGCGCGATATTTTCAGCGTCGACGGCAAGGAAGTAGCCCCTGTTTGGCTCGGCCCGGACGATACCATCTCCTTCGAGTTTCTGGAGAGCGCTCAGGATCGGCGCACGCGAAACCCGGAACGTATCAGCCAGCAGCTGCAATGGCAGGTGCTGGCCCTGTTGCATGCGGTTCGTCTGTACATACTCGACGATGTTGCTGCTGATCTGTGGTACCAGGCTTTTCCTAGCCATCCGCCGCCCTGTCCTGTTCATCGCATGGTCGCGATGTCCTCTTACGGAACATCGCGCCATGTTACCATAGCGCGATGGGTCGCCGGTCACCAATCAATCCTCGTCCTGCTGGAAACGTGACAGTCCGCGGAAGATGAACGGTGCGACAAGAGCAACGACCGCGATCCCGATCATGATGGCCGAACTCGGATGTTGCAAGAAGACAATCGGATCGCCGAGGCTCATCTGAAGCGAGCGACGCAATGCACTGTCAGCAAGAGGACCAAGGATAAGGCCAACGACGGCAGGCGCGATCGGATAGTCGAAACGCCGCATGAGGAATCCGACGACACCGAATCCGGTCAGCAAGAGCAGTTCGACGACGGATGGATTCGCCGCAATCGTTCCCATTGACGCGAAGACCAGAATTCCGGCGTAAAGCCATGGAAGCGGGATCTTCAGCAGCCTGACCCAAAGGCCAACCAGCGGTAAATTAAGCACCAGTAGCATCACGTTGGCGATGAACAGGCTCGCAACGAGACCCCACACGAGATCGGCGTGCTGAGCAAAAAGGAGCGGTCCCGGTTGAATGTTATATTGCTGGAATCCCGCAAGCATCACTGCTGCCGTCGCGGACGTAGGCAGGCCAAGCGTGAGCAACGGCACGAGCGTTCCTGCCGCGGAGGCATTGTTCGCCGCTTCGGGGCCTGCAACGCCCTCAATCGCACCTTCGCCGAATTCCTCGGGTTTGCGGGACAGCTTCCTTTCGATGTTGTAGCTGAGGAATGTCGGGATTTCTGCGCCGCCTGCCGGGAGCGCGCCGATCGGGAAACCGATGAAGGTTCCGCGCAACCAGGGCTTCCACGACCGGCTCCAGTCCTCCTTCGTCATCCAGATCGATCCCTTCACCGAGATCGGTTTTTCCGGCTTGTAGAGATGCCGGGAAGCCACGATCAGGGCTTCTCCTATGGCGAACAGGCCAACCGCGAGCGTCGTCACCTCAACCCCGTCGAGAAGTTCAGGGACGCCGAAGGTCAGACGTGCCTGGCCCGTAAGCTGGTCTATGCCCATAAGACCGAGCCACAGGCCAAACGCCAAGCTCGTCAGACCACGTAGCGGCGACGATCCGAACGTCGCCGAAACAGTGACGAACGCAATCAGCATGAGGCCGAAATAATCCCAAGGGCCAAACTTGACCGCGACTTTAACGAGGACGGGCGCGAGGAATGCGAGGCCGACCGTTGCGATCAGGGCCGCGACGAAGGATCCGATTGCGGCCGTGGCGAGCGCCGGACCGCCCCTTCCCCTGCGCGCCATCTGATTGCCTTCGAGCGCGGTCACCACTGACGCGCTTTCCCCGGGTGTATTCAGAAGGATCGCAGTCGTCGAACCACCGTACATCCCGCCATAATAGATGCCCGCGAACATAATGATGGAGCCGCCGGGATCGAGTTTGAAAGTGACGGGAAGCAGAAGCGCGACCGTCAGCGCCGGGCCGATACCGGGAAGCACGCCGACCGCCGTGCCTATGATGACCCCGATTGCCGCGTAGATGAGGTTCGCGGGATCGATGGCAATGGCGAAGCCCTGGAAAAGATAGATGAGGGTGTCCATGGCGACCTCAGAACAGCCGCTCAAGCGGGCCCGTGGGCAACGCGAGCGTCAGAAGCTTGTTGAAAAGAAGGAAGATGACGATGCCGAGGATCGCCCCAAGACAAATATCGATGACGAATGCCTTGCGGCCGAAGGCGCGCGCCGTGAAGGCAAAAAGCAGCGTCGATCCCAGAATGAACCCGCCCCCTGCCCAGATGGACGCGATCAGTCCCGACAGGGCGAGACCGATCCAACCGACGGCCTTCCAGTCGACTTCCTCGTTCTCGACATCATTCGGCTTGAACGCGCTGATCAAATGGCCGGCCGCCAGAATTGCGAACAGAATCGCAACGAAATATGAAGCCGCGGTGGCGCTCATTCCGTATGTGGCCCGTACAACCATTCGGCTCGCGTCCCAGTAGGTCACTGCGGCGATAGCGAAAAGCACGATGGCAATGACCGCCGCGGGGCGGTTATGGATAAAAGCTGGTTTACTGGTCATTGTTTCCTCGTCGCCGGGATGCCGCAGACGGGCATCCCGGTCTTGGGAGAAATCAGTCGGCGAGGCCGATGGACTTCAGAATGCCGTGCACGCGCTCGGTCTCCGAGCCGATGAACGTCTTGAATTCGCCGGATGGCGCGTAGTAGTCGGTCCAGCCGCGCGTCTTGAGAACGGCCTGCCACTGTTCGGATTTTACCGTCTTGTCTACGGCAGCCTCGATAGCCTCAAGGTCAGCGCCCTCGACGCCGGGACCGGCGAAAACTCCGCGCCAGTTGACGAGTTCGATATCAAGGCCCTGCGCCTTCAGCGGCTTGGCTTCAATTCCTTCGATAGGCTCGGGATAGGAGATAGCCAGAGCGCGGAGATCGCCGGATTTGATCTGGCCTTCCCATTCACCGTAACCGGAAACGCCTGCCGTCGCCTGCCCGCCAAGCATGGCCGCCAGAGATTCACCGCCACCGGAATAGGCAACGTAGTTGATCTTCGCGGGATCTTCGCCAGCGGCTTTCGTGACCAGCGCAGCGAGGATGTGGTCCGCGCCCCCGGCGGACCCGCCGACCCAGATGGCCTTGGCAACGTCGGTCTTGATGGCCTTGAGCAGGTCATCCATGGTTTGGATCGGGGAGTCCTTGGGAACGACGATGACGAGCGGATCGCCTGTCAAGCGGGCGACCGGCGTGATCTGCGTAAGATCCACGGGCGACTTGTTCGAGATGCTGGCGCCGACAAGGGTAATGCCCGCGACGAGGAGCTGCTTGGGACTGCCCTTTGCCGACCCCACGAACTGCGCCAGCCCGACCGTGCCGCCGGCACCCGGAACATTGACGACCTGCACGCTCTTTGCGGCACCCGTGGCCATCATGACTTCCTGGAGTGAGCGGGACGCCGAGTCCCACCCGCCACCGGCGCCGGCCGGAGCGGTGATGGTGAACTCAAGACCCTGCGCCATTGTGGCACTCGCCGCCGACATCGCGGCAGTGGCGGCGACCGTTGCGGCCACGAGGAATTTTCTGAGATGAAGCATTGCGACTATCCTCCTTATCGCGTGAACCCACCTCCATGGGTATGACGTGGAGAAACTGCATTATATAATCATAAAAGTAAATGGGTATTACGTACTTCTTTGTGAAGCGATTGATCGCAGCCGACTATCTGCTGTCGACTCTCAAATGGCATAACGCACGGCCCTCATCGGATACCTACGCAACAAGCCGAGGTATCTTGATTGCAATCAAGCTCGGCCTTGTTACGGCGACCCCAACAACACCCGCTATGCGCTCCAACCTGCGCCGGTGTTCGGACGGTCTGGAGTTCACCTGCTGGAATGGAGAGGTCATTCGTCTCGCCCCCATCATCGACGCCTTCGACCGCGAGATGATCGCTTGGACGGCGGTCGCCAATGCGGGTATTTCCGGCTCAGACGTGCGCGACATGATGCTGGAGGCCGTCGAAAAGCGGTTCGCAGCAACCCGAACCCCGCACGCTATCGAGCATCTCTCGGACAACGGTTCGGCTTATACAGCACGGGAGACCAGGCTATTTACCCAGGCACTCAATTTAACGCCCTGCTTCACGCCGGTGGCCAGCCCGTAGTCGAACGGAATGTCAGAGGCTTTCGTTAAAACCCTGAAGCGGGATTACATCCGCATCTCGGCACTACCGGATGCCCAAACGGCGCTCCGGCTCATCGACGGATGGATCGAGGACTACAACGAAATCCATCCACATTCCGCGCTCAAGATGGCTTCCCCTCGGCAGTTCATCAGGGCTAAATCAATCTAGCCGACCTGTCCGGTGAAACGGGGAGCACTCAAGTCAGTCCCCCGCGCCGGTAAACGTTGACCTTCCCTCCGAGGATTTCGTGGCTCGCCATACCGGCCCCTGTTTGTTTCCGTCTTCGATATGGGAACAGGGAATCACGACCTCAAGGGAACAGTCAAATCGGCCTCGGGATTTGTGCAAGCGTTGTGCTAGGGGTAAAAACGACTTCGGCCTCCCGAGGGAGGCCGCTTAAAGTCTTGATAGTCATCGTAAACTTTGGTTGCGGGGGCAGGATTTGAACCTGCGGCCTTCAGGTTATGAGCCTGACGAGCTACCGGGCTGCTCCACCCCGCGTTGACTGGTTTTATTATAGC